>NZ_JBVJJE010000007.1:0-503221 GCF_055585925.1 Streptomyces sp. NPDC052064 | reverse complement strand
GTTGATAGGCCGGATATGGAAGCACGGTAACGTGTGGAGTTGACCGGTACTAATAGGCCGAGGGCTTGTCCTCAGTTGCTCGCGTCCACTGTGTTAGTTCTGAGACAACGAACGGTTGTCGGCTTTGAGCAGAACAACAATTGAAGAGTGTGCTTGTTCGCTCGAAACCATTAGGGTTTCGGTGGTTATAGCGTAGGGGAAACGCCCGGTTACATTTCGAACCCGGAAGCTAAGCCTTACAGCGCCGATGGTACTGCAGGGGGGACCCTGTGGGAGAGTAGGACGCCGCCGAACAATCTTTGGAAGGACCCCTGGTCACCAGCGTTCAGCTGGGGACCAGGGGTCCTTTTTGTTTTTGCACTGCGCGCTGGGCACCCGGCTGCGCGAGAATGACTTTGCGGTACCGAAGACAGGAGTCACCATGTCCACCAACTCTCCCGACGACCGACCGGAGCGCGACCAGCGGCGACGGGAGGGTGATCGGAGCGACCGCGGCGGTCAGCGCGGGGAGCGTGGAGACCGTGGAGGCTTCCGCCGGAGCGACCGGAGCGACCGAAGCGACCGGGGTGAGCGAAGCGACCGCGGGGAGCGCGGTGGCTTCCGGCGTGACGACAACCGGGGTGGTGGCTTCGGCCGGCGCGACGACCGTGACCGAGGGCCGCGCAGGGACGATCGTGACCGGGGTGGGTTCCGGCGTGACGACCGCGGTGACCGTCCCTCCTTCCGCCGCGACGACCGCGGTGAGCGTCGGGATGACCGTCGGGACGACCGGGGTGACCGGGGTGACCGGGGTGACCGGGGTGACCGGGGTGACCGGGGTGGCTTCCGGCGTGACGACAACCGGGGTGGTGGCTACGGCCGGCGCGACGACCGTCGGGGCGATGTCCGACGCGGAGACGACGACCGTGGGCAGCGCGGTGGATTCCGACGGGATGACCGTCGGGACGACAGGCGTGACGACCGTCGCGATGACAGGCGTGAGGGCGACCGCGGCGGGTTCCACCGCCGTGACGACCGCGGAGAGCGTCGGGACGACCGGGACCGTGGCTTCCGTGGCGATGACCGGGACCGTGGCTTCCGCGGTGACGACCGGGACCGTGGCTTCGGGCGCGACGGCGATCGCGGTGGTTTCCGGGGCCGCGACGACCGACGGGATGCCCGTCGTGACGACCGACGCGACGACCGACGGGATAACCGTCGTGACGAGCGCCGTGGGGACGACCGTGGCGACCGTGGCGGTTACCGGCGCGATGATGCCCCTCGGGGCGGGCGTGGCGGATTCCGGCGTGACGACGGTCCTCGTCGCGAGCGTGGTGAGTTCCGTCGGGACGACACCCGAGACACCCGCGACACCCGTGGTGACCGCGACAGCCGCGGCGACCGTGGTGGTTTCCGGGGCCGGGACGACCGTGGCGGGCGTGGGCCGCGGCGCGACGATCGCGGTGGGCGGCCCGGGGGCTTCCGGGGCCGTGACGACCGTCGCGACGACCGGCGTGACGACCGTCGTGGCGGCGGCCGGTTCCGTGAGGAGCGCGAGCGGGACAGGGAGCCGATCAAGCGGCTGCCGATCCCCGAGGACGTCACGGGTGAAGAGATCGACAAGGACGTACGGCAGGAGCTCCAGAGCCTGCCGAAGACGCTCGCGGACGATGTCGCGAAGAACCTCGTGATGGTCGCGCGGCTCCTCGACGAGGACCCCGAGGGCGCGTACGGCTACTCCAGGGTGGCGCTACGGCTGGCGTCGCGTGTCGCCGCCGTGCGGGAGGCCGCCGGATTCGCGTCGTACGCCAGCCAGAAGTACGGCGAGGCGCTGGCCGAGTTCCGGGCCGCCAAGCGGATGACCGGGAACATCGATCTGTGGCCTGTCATGGCCGACTGCGAGCGTGGGCTCGGCCGGCCGGAGAAGGCGCTGGACATGGCCGGGGCACCCGAGGTGCATAAGCTCGACAAGGCCGGGCAGGTCGAGATGCGGCTCGTCGCGGCCGGTGCGCGGCGGGACATGGGGCAGCTGGACGCGGCCATCGTGACGCTTCAGAGCCCGGAGCTGGCCTCCAACTCCGTGCAGCCGTGGACCGCGCGGCTGCGGTACGCCTACGCCGACGCGCTGCTGGCGGCCGGGCGGGAACGCGAGGCGCGGGAGTGGTTCGCGAAGGCCGTGGAGGCCGACCGGGACGGCAGCACGGACGCCTCGGACCGGCTCGCCGAGCTGGACGGGGTGGATTTCGTGGACGCCCTGGCCGAGGAGGACGAGGGTGAGGGCGGCGACGCCTCCGCGGAGGAGAAGGACTGACGTTGCGTGAAAGGGGCGGATTCCGGTCGGGATCCGCCCCTTTCGTGTTTCAGGACCAGCGCGTCAAAGGTCCAGCGCGCGCAGCACCAGGCCCGATGCCGGCTTCGGGCCGAACGACGTCGACTTGCGTGGCATGGTGACGCCCTGTCTGGCCAGGCCGCGGACGACCTCTTCGCGGACCGGGTGCATCAGCACGGCCGTACCGCCGTCGCGTTCCGCCTTCGCGACCGTGGCGGCCGTGTCGTGGATGTAGGTGATGTGCGCGGGGGAGTCCTCTGGGATGCGCCAGACGTGGTCGAGGAGCGTGGCGTGCAGGACCGTCGCGTCGAGGGTGCGCCAGGCCGCTGGGCGGTCGGCAGGGATCGTGCGGGCCAGGAGGTCCGGGTCCGGGCGATCGACGAGGTGGAAGGCACCGTCGCCGGCGAGCAGGAACGCGTTGCCCGCGCAGGCCGCGTCCGCCAGCGCCTCCAGGGCCTCGGACAGCGGGACTTCGAGGCGGCGCACGCGGAAGTGGCCGTCCAGGGCGGCCGCGGCGTCGCCGACCGGCAGGCCGTGGAGGAGGCGGTGGATGGCGCGGACGCGGAGGGGGTAGCGGGCCGTGTCGACCAGGAGGACCAGGCCGTGGTCCCACGGGCTGGGGGAGGGGTGCTCCGTGCGGAGGCGGCGGTAGGTCGCCCAGCGGTGGTGGCCGTCGGCGATGAGGGCCTGGTGATGGGCCAGGTCGGTCTGGATCGTGGCCAGGTCGCCGGGGGCGGTGACCGACCACAGGCGGTGGCTGAAGCCGTCCTCCGTGGTGGTCGCCAGGAGCGGTGGCTGTTCGGCGGTGCGCTCGATCAGGTCCGCCGTGGCGTTCGTCGAGCCCGCGCCGCGGTAGGTCAGCAGGAGGGGTTCGAGGTTCGCGGAGGTGGCCCGCATCAGGGCCGCGCGGTCGGCGACGATGTGCGGCATGACGTCCTCGTGCGGCAGCACCACCTGCTCGGCCGGGTCCGACACGCGCAGGGCGCCGATGACGCCGCGTTGCAGCATGCCGTTGCCGTCCCGCTGCTCGTAGACGTACAGGCCGGGGTCCGGGTCGGTGGTCAGGACGCCCTCGGACAGCCAGCGGCGCAGGGTCTTGGCGGCCTGGTCGTTGCGGGTGCTGGGAGTGGCGGCCTGGGGGAGGATCAGACGGACGATGTTGTACGGGTCGGCGGACTGGAGATGGTTCACTCCGTCGGGGCGGACGACGACGTCGTACGGCGGGGACGTCACTGCGGCCAGGCTGCCGACCCGGTCGGGGTCGTAGCGAAGGCCTCGGAACGGGGTGAGTTCCAGGCCTCGGCGCTCCGTTGCTTCCGAGTGACCTGCTGTGTTCATCCCGGCATCGTACGGGTGTCGGTGGCATGGGGGATGATCGGGGGAAAGCCGTCGAACGAGGAGCGATGCGGGATGAGCCGGAGCGTCAGGACGAGGCCCGAGGGCAGTGGGCAGGCCCTGAGCGAGGCGTACGACACGGCGTTGCTCGACCTGGACGGTGTCGTGTACGCGGGCGGGAGCGCGATCGCGCACGCGGTCGAGTCGTTGGCCACGGCCCGGACGGGCGGGATGCGTCTGGCCTACGTCACCAACAACGCGCTGCGGACTCCCGGCACGGTGGCCGAGCACCTGACCGAGCTCGGCATACCGACGGGCGCGGACGATGTCATCACCTCGGCGCAGGCGGTCGCGCGGCTGATCAGTGAGCAGGTGCCGCAGGGCGCCCGGGTGCTGGTGATCGGCGGTGAGGGGCTGCGGGTGGCGCTGCGCGAGCGCGGGCTCGTGCCCGTGGAGTCCGCGGACGACGATCCGGTGGCGGTGGTGCAGGGGTACGGCGGTCCCGAGCTTCCGTGGGGCCGTTTCGCGGAGGCCAGTTACGCCGTCGCGCGCGGTGTGCCCTGGTTCGCCTCGAACACCGACCTGACGATTCCGAGCGGGCGTGGGATCGCGCCGGGCAACGGCGCGGCGGTGGAGGTCGTGCGGATCGCCACGGGCGCGGAGCCGCAGGTCGCGGGCAAGCCGTTGCCGCCGATGCACCGGGAGACCATCCTGCGGACCGGGGCGAAGCGGCCGCTGGTGGTGGGGGACCGGCTGGACACGGACATCGAGGGCGCGTTCAACGGGGACGTCGACTCGCTGCTCGTCCTGACCGGGGTGACCGACGGCGCGCAGCTTTTGGCCGCGCCGCCGCAGCACCGGCCGACGTATGTGGACGCCGATCTGCGCGGGATGCTCAGCGGCCAGCCGGATGTCGACGCGGCGGACGACGGTGGGTTCCGGTGCGGTGGCTGGACGGCGACGGCCGGTGCGGACCGGCTGGAGCTCGAAGGGGACGGCGAGGCGCTGGACGGGCTGCGCGCGTTGTGCGCCACGGCGTGGACGGCCGCCGGTGCGGGTGTGTGCGAGCTGGACGGGGGGAAGTCGCTGGCGAGGCTGGGTCTTTGAGTGCCGGTCGGCTCCGCGGTTCGCGGGCACGTTCCGGCCGGGCGTCCGTGGCGGCGGCCGGGCTCCGGAATCGAGATCAGATGGCAGGGTAGGCTAACCTAACCTGCGTGTTGGTCGAGAGTCCCCCTGAACAGCGCGCGGAGACCGCCCCCGCGCCCCCGACCCGACGGGTGATACGTGCCTTTGGGCTCGTTTTGGCCGTCGCGCTCCTGGTGCTCGTCGCGCTGGCGAGTATCGCGATCGGAGCGAAAGAGCTGTCCCTCGGGCAGGTCTGGCACGGCTTGTTCGAGGACTCGGGGACGTACGGCGACATCGTCGTCGCGGAGCGGCTGTCGCGGACCGTGCTCGGGCTGCTCGCCGGCGCCGCCCTCGGCCTGGCCGGGGCGGTTCTCCAGGCGCTCACGCGTAACCCGCTGGCCGACCCCGGACTGCTCGGCATCAACGCCGGTGCGTCCGCCGCGGTCGTCACGGCCGTCACCTTCCTCGGCATCACCTCGCTCAGCGGCTACGTCTGGTTCGCGTTCTTCGGCGCGGCCGCCGTCGGGGCCCTGGTGTGGTTCCTCGGCGGCAGCCGGGGTGCGACGCCGGTGCGGCTCGCGCTCGCCGGCACGGCGCTCAGCGCCGCGCTCTACGGCTACCTCCAGGCCGTGATGATCATGGACGACGCGGCGCTGGGCAAGATGCGGTTCTGGACGGTCGGTTCGCTGTCCTCGGCGAGCGACTCGATCATCAGGCAGGTCGTGCCGTTCCTGCTGGCCGGCATGGTCCTGGCGCTGGCCCTGTCCCGGCCGCTCAACGCCATGGCCATGGGCGACGACACCGCCAAGGCGCTCGGCGCCAACCTGAACCGGACGCGGGCGCTGTCCATGCTGGCCGCGACCGTGCTGTGCGGGGCGGCGACCGCGGCCTGCGGGCCGATCGTGTTCGTCGGGCTGATGGTGCCGCACGTCGTGCGTTCCTTCACCGGGCCCGACCTGCGCTGGATCCTGCCGTACGCGGCGATCCTGTCGCCCGTGCTGCTGCTCGGCGCCGACGTCATCGGCCGGATGGTGGCCCGGCCCGCGGAACTCCAGGTGGGCATCGTCACCGCGATCCTCGGCGGACCGGTGTTCATCTATCTCGTACGACGGCGGAGGACGGCGCAGCTGTGAAGACCACCAACCGTGCTGTGAGGACCCCGGGCGGGCTCTCCGTACGCCTGGACGTGCGGGCCTTCACCGTCGTGCTCCTGCTGCTGGTCGCGGCGCTCACGGCGAGTGTCGTGCTCATCGGCACCGGCGACTTCCCGATCCCGGCCGCCGACGTGCTGCGGACGCTGTTCGGCGAGGGCAACGCGGGCCAGGAGTTCATCGTCAACGAACTGCGGCTGCCGCGGGTCCTGGTCGGCCTGCTGGTCGGTGCCTCGCTCGGACTCGGCGGCGCGCTCTTCCAGTCCATCTCCCGCAATCCGCTGGGCAGTCCGGACGTGCTGGGCCTCGGGCAGGGGGCGACGGCCGGCGCGCTCACGGTGATCGTGCTGTTCTCCGGGAGCGCGAACGAGGTCGCCGCCGGCGCGCTGGTGGGCGGCCTGGTGACCGGTCTCGCCATCTACGTGCTCGCCTGGAAGCGGGGCGTGCACGGATACCGGCTGGTGCTGGTCGGTATCGGCGTCTCCGCGATCGTCACGGCGGTCAACGGCTATCTGCTCACCAAGTCCGACATCGTGGACGCGGCCCGCGCCGTCGTGTGGATGACCGGATCCCTCGACGGCCGTGACTGGGCCCAGGTCTGGCCGCTGCTCGGGTTGTGCGCCGTGCTCGTGCCGTTGGTCCTCAGCAACGCGCGCGGGCTGCGGATGATGGAGATGGGCGACGACGTGTCGTACGCCCTCGGGGTGCGGGTGGAGCGCGTACGGCTGTTGCTGATGGTGGCGGCCGTGCTGCTGACCGCGTCCGCGACCGCCGCTGCCGGTCCCGTCAGCTTCGTCGCGCTCACCGCGCCGCAGCTGGCCCGGCGCCTGACCCGTGCGCCGGGCCCGAACCTGCTGGCCTCCCTGTGCATGGGCGCCGCCCTGCTGGTCATCGCCGACTGGCTCTCGCAGCGGGCGTTCGGCGCCGAGCAGTTGCCCGTGGGTGTGGTCACCGGCGTGCTCGGCGGCGTCTACCTGCTGTGGCTGCTGGTCACCGAACGCAAGGCGGGCCGGATATGAGCAAGAACCGAAGGAGCACCGTGAACCGTCTGTCCGCCGAGAACGTCACGCTCGCCTACGACCAGCGGGTGATCGCCGAGCAACTGTCGGTGGAGATACCCGACAACTCCTTCACCGTGATCGTCGGCCCCAACGCGTGCGGCAAGTCGACGCTCCTGCGGGCGCTGTCGCGGATGCTCAAGCCCAGTGAGGGCCGGGTGCTGCTCGACGGCCAGGCCATCCAGTCGATGCCCGCGAAGAAGGTCGCGCGGACCCTCGGTCTGCTGCCCCAGTCGTCCATCGCGCCCGACGGCATCACCGTCGGCGACCTGGTGGGCCGCGGTCGCTATCCGCACCAGGGCATCCTGCGCCAGTGGTCGACCGAGGACGAGCGGGTCGTCCAGGAGTCGATGCGGCAGACCGGCGTCGCCGAGCTGGCCGACCGGTACGTCGACGAGCTCTCGGGCGGTCAGCGCCAGCGCGTGTGGATCGCCATGGCACTCGCCCAGCAGACGCCGCTGCTGCTGCTCGACGAGCCGACGACGTTCCTGGACATCCAGCACCAGATCGACGTCCTGGACCTGTGCGCGGAGCTGCACGAGGAGCAGGGGCGCACGCTCGTCGCCGTGCTGCACGACCTCAACCACGCCGCCCGCTACGCCACGCACCTCATCGCCCTGCGCGAGGGCCGGATCATCGCTGAGGGCGCGCCGAAGGACATCGTCACGGCCGACCTGGTCGAAGAGGTCTTCGGGCTGCGCTGCCAGGTCATCGACGACCCGGAGACGGGCACGCCGCTGGTCGTGCCGGCGGCGCGGAAGGCACGCGTCGGGGCGGCAGGGACAGGGGCCGAGAAGGTGGCCAGTACGGCCGCTACAGAAGCTTCCTGAGCTGGAGCAGGTCACGCACACCGGCCTGCAGTTTCACTCGGCCCGAGCCCCAGGCCCTGGCGAAGTTCAGCTCGCCGCCGACCAGCGCCACCAGGTCGTCGCCGGTCATGGCCAGCCTGATGTCGGCCTTGTCGGGCGGCGGTCCCGGGACCGTGTCGCGCACGTCGATCCGCCCGCCTTGCATGCGGCCGACGAAGGTGACGTCCAGGTCCGTGATGTGACAGCTCACCGAACGGTCCAGGGCCGCTGCCTCGCGGACGTCCCCTTCGGCGCGCTGCATGTTGTCCGAGAGCTTGTCGAGTGCGCTGCGGCACTCCTCGATCGTGGCCATCGCGATCGACGGTACCGCAGCGGTTCGCGGTAGCGTCAGGGCATGGACGACGCAGTTCCCGGGACTCCGGTGGTGGCGGAGGAAGAGCCGGAGCACGACCCCGCCGCCCCCGCCCCCCTGAACGTGCCCCGCACCCCCACGGGCAACGCCGACGTGGACGCGGTCCTGGACCGGCTCGGCGACGCGGACCACCTCGCCACGGACGGACACGTCGAGGTGTACGAGGATGTACACCGGGGGCTGCGCGACGCGCTCACCGCGCTCGACGCCCGCCCGGGACCCCCGGTGCCCCCGCGGCCGCACGAACACAGGAGCTGAACACACCGTGGCAGGAGTCGCTCGCCGCCGTCTCGACGCGGAGCTGGTCCGCCGGAAGCTCGCGCGCTCGCGTGAGCATGCCGGCCAGCTGATCGCCGCCGGGCGGGTTTCCGTCGGCAAGACCGTCGCGACCAAACCCGCCACGCAGGTGGAGACCGCGGCCGCGATCGTCGTCGCGGCCGACGACAACGATCCCGACTACGTGTCGCGAGGCGGCCACAAGCTCGCCGGCGCGCTGGCGGCGTTCATGCCGCAGGGCCTGGTCGTCGAGGGGCGCAGGGCGCTCGACGCCGGCGCGTCCACCGGCGGTTTCACCGATGTCCTGCTGCGGGCGGGCGCGGCCCATGTCGTCGCCGTGGACGTCGGGTACGGACAACTCGCGTGGTCCCTTCAGAACGATGAACGGGTCACCGTCAAGGACCGTACGAACGTACGCGAGTTGACACTTGAAGAGATCGATGGGGAGCCTGTGGATCTTGTCGTGGGGGATTTGTCCTTCATCCCGCTCGGGCTGGTCCTGCCAGCTCTGGTGCGGTGCGTGAAGCCGGACGCGGACCTGGTGATGATGGTCAAGCCGCAGTTCGAGGTGGGGAAGGAGCGGCTGGGCAGCGGGGGAGTCGTACGCAGCCCCCAGCTGCGGGCCGAAGCGGTGACGGGGGTGGCCGGTAAGGCCTGGGGACTGGGGCTCGGGGTGAAGGGCGTGACGGCCAGTCCGCTGCCCGGGCCGTCGGGGAATGTCGAATACTTTCTGTGGCTGCGGGCCGGGGCACCGGAACTGGACCCGGCCGATGTCGACCGTGCAGTGGCGGAGGGGCCGCGTTGACCGAGAACCGAGCTCGTACTGTTTTCCTGCTCGCCCACACGGGGCGGCCCGCCGCCGTGCGCAGTGCCGAGCTCGTGGTGAAGGGGCTGCTGCGCTCCGGTCTTGGCGTGCGCGTCCTGGAGGCCGAGGCGCGTGACCTGCCGCTGCCGGACGAGGTGGAGCTGGTCAAGGAGGCCACTCCGCAGTGCCTCGACGGGTGTGAGCTGCTCATCGTGCTGGGCGGTGACGGCACGCTGCTGCGCGGTGCCGAGTTCGCGCGGGCGTCGGGCGTGCCGATGCTGGGCGTCAACCTCGGGCGCGTCGGGTTCCTCGCGGAGGCCGAGCGGGACGACCTCGACAAGGTCGTCGACCGGGTGGTGACCAAGGCGTACGAGGTCGAGGAGCGGATGACCGTCGACGTCGTGGTGCACCGCAACGGGGACATCGTGCACACGGACTGGGCGCTGAACGAGGCGGCCGTGCAGAAGGTGTCCGCCGAGCGGATGCTGGAGGTCGTCCTGGAGATCGACGGGCGGCCGGTGACGGGGTTCGGCTGTGACGGGATCGTGTGCGCGACGCCCACGGGGTCGACGGCGTACGCGTTCTCCGCGGGCGGGCCGGTGGTGTGGCCGGAGGTCGAGGCGCTGCTGATGGTGCCGATCTCGGCGCACGCCTTGTTCGCGAAGCCGTTGGTGACATCGCCGGATTCTGTGTTGGCTGTGGAGGTTCTGCCACACATTCCACCGGGTGTGCTGTGGTGTGACGGGCGGCGGACGGTGGAGTTGCCGCCGGGGGCGCGCGTGGAGGTGCGGCGGGGGGCTGTGCCGGTGCGGCTGGCCCGGCTGCATCACGCGTCGTTCACGGATCGGCTGGTGGCCAAGTTCGCGCTGCCCGTTTCCGGGTGGCGGGGGGCGCCTCACTAGCGGTTTGTGCGTATGGGGGGAGGGGGCTCGTCGTCGGCGGGGGCGGGGCTTTTGTGGCTTGTCGCGCCCACGCGGCGGAGCCGCATAGTGATACAGCCCCGCGTCCCTGAAGGGCGATCCACTCTCGTGGGTGACAAGGGCAGGCCAGTCGCAATCCTTGGCTCGGACCTCGTAAGGTCGTGTCCGTGTTGGAGGAGATGCGGATACGGTCGCTCGGTGTGATCGACGACGCTGTTGTCGAGCTGTCGCCGGGGTTCACCGCGGTCACCGGTGAGACGGGTGCGGGCAAGACCATGGTGGTCACCAGCCTCGGGTTGCTGCTGGGCGGGCGCGCGGACCCGGCGCTCGTGCGGATCGGGGCCGGGAAGGCCGTCGTGGAGGGGCGGATCACCGTCCCCGACGACGCGACGGCCGCCGTACGCGCCGAGGAGGCCGGGGCCGAGCTCGAAGACGGGGCGCTGCTGATCAGCCGTACCGTTTCCGCCGAGGGGCGCTCGCGGGCGCACCTGGGCGGGCGCAGCGTGCCCGTGGGAGTGCTCGCCGAGCTGGCCGACGAGCTGGTGGCCGTGCACGGGCAGACCGACCAGCAGGGGCTGCTCAAGCTGTCCCGGCAGCGGCAGGCGCTCGACCGGTACGCGGGCGACGCCGTCGCTGTGCCGCTGGCCAAGTACGGCGAGGCGTACAAGCGGCTGCGGGCGGTCTCCGCCGAGCTCGACGAGATCGCCACACGCGCGCGTGAACGGGCCCAGGAGGCCGACATGCTGCGCTACGGGCTTGACGAGATCGCCGCCGTCGAGCCCCGGGCCGGTGAGGACGTGGAGCTGGCCGAGGAGGCCGAGCGGCTCGGGCACGCCGAGGCGCTGGCGTCCGCCGCCGCGGTCGCGCACGCCGCGCTCGCGGGCAATCCGGAGGACCCCGAGGGCGTCGACGCCGGGACGCTCGTCGCGGGCGCGCAGCGGGCCCTGGACGCCGTACGGTCGCACGACCCGGCGCTGGCCGCGCTCGCCGACCGCATCGGGGAGATCGGGATCCTGCTGCGCGACGCGGCCGGGGACCTGGCCGGGTACGCCGACGATCTGGACGCCGATCCGCTGCGGCTGGCGGCCGTCGAGGAGCGGCGGGCCGCGCTGACCGGGCTGACCCGGAAGTACGGCGAGGACATCGCCGCCGTGCTGGCCTGGGCCGAGCGGAGCGCCGCCCGGCTTACCGAACTCGACGGCGACGACGAGCGGATCGGTGAGCTGACCGCCGAGCGGGACACGCTGCGGGCCGAACTGGGCGGGCTCGCACAGGCGTTGACGGACGCGCGGACGGAGGCCGCCGAGCGGTTCGCCGCCGCTGTGACCGCCGAGCTGGCCTCGCTGGCCATGCCGCACGCGCGCGTGTCCTTCGACATCCGGCAGACCGAGGACCCGGAGGGTGTCGAGGTCGGCGGCCGTCCGGTCGCGTACGGGCCCGCGGGTGCCGACGAGGTCGAGCTGCTGCTGGCCCCGCACCCGGGCGCGCCGGCACGGCCGATCGCCAAGGGCGCGTCCGGCGGTGAGCTGTCCCGGGTGATGCTGGCCGTGGAGGTCGTGTTCGCGGGGACGGATCCCGTGCCGACGTATCTCTTCGACGAGGTCGACGCCGGTGTCGGTGGCAAGGCGGCGGTCGAGATCGGCCGGCGGCTCGCGCGCCTGGCGAGGACCGCGCAGGTCGTGGTCGTGACCCACCTTCCGCAGGTCGCCGCCTTCGCCGACCGGCAGTTGCTGGTCGAGAAGACGAACGACGGGTCGGTCACCCGTTCCGGTGTGAAGGTGCTGGAAGGGGAGGACAGGGTCCGTGAGCTGTCCCGGATGCTTGCCGGCCAGGAGGACTCGGAGACGGCCCGGGCACACGCGGAGGAGCTGCTGGCGACGGCTCGGGCCGACCTGTAGCGCAGGAGCGGTCGCTTAGCTGTCCGGGACGCGCCGATCTTCACTCGTGTGGGTGACCCGGCCGGGCGCATGTCCCCGATGCCGCGCCCCGCTGTCGCGCCGCCGGGCTTCGGGCGTTCCCGGAACCCGCATATGTCCTGGCATCCTTGGCGGAGTACGCGTGGGAATCCTGCGCGGTGACCGCCCGACCCGAACCAGGAGCCCGGCCACGTGACCCCCGTGAGCAGCCACTCACCGCATGGCCAGTCGCCGTTGCGCACCGTGCAGGTGCTGGGCGGAGGCAACGCGGCCAGCAGTGCGCATGTGCGCTCCCTGACTGCGGGGCTCGTCGCGAGGGGCGTGAGAGTCACGGTGTGCGCCCCCTATGAGGCGGATCACGCCTATGACTTCAGCGGTGTCGGGGCCGACCATGTGCACGTCCCGCGCAGCAGTGACCCGGTGTCGGTGGCGGCCCTGCGGGCGGCCTGTGCCGACGCCGATCTGGTGCACGCGCACGGGCTGCACGCCTCGTTCCGTACCGTGCTCGCTCTCAGCGGGCGGCGCGTGCGGACTCCGCTCGTCGTGACGTGGCACGACCGGGCGCATGCCGACGGGGCCCGCGCCCATCTGCTGCGGGTACTGGAGCGGCGGGTCGTGAAGGCGGCCACCGTGGTGCTGGGGACGACATCGGTGCTCGTGGACCGGGCCCGGCGGACCGGCGCGCGGGACGCGCGGCTCGCGGCAGTCGCGCTGCCCGGCCCTCGCAGGCCCGTGGAGCCCGACGACCCCGACCGGCTGCGACCCAAGGTGTGCGCCGAACTCGGCGCCATCGGACGGCCGTTGCTGATGGCCGTCGGCTCCCTGGAGCGGCACCGCGGGTACGACGTGCTGCTGGACGCCGCGCGCGCGTGGCGCCGGCTCGATCCCGTGCCCCTGGTCGCGATCGCGGGCGAGGGGCCGCTGCGCGGCGAACTCCAGGAGCGGATCGAGGGCGAGGGGCTGCCCGTCCGGCTCATCGGGCGGCGCGACGACGTCACCGACCTGCTCGCCGCCGCAGACCTCGCCCTGCTGCCGAGCCGGTGGGAGGAGGCGCGCTCCGTCCTCGCCCAGGAGGCCCTCCACGCGCGCGTACCGCTCGTCGCGGCCGACGTCGGCGGCATTCCCGAACTCGTCGGCGACGCGGCCGAACTCGTCCCGTGCGGGGACGCGGAGGCGCTCGCCGGCACCGTCGTACGCCTGCTCGGCGACCCCGAGCGTCGGGAGCTGCTGAAGGTCAAGGGCGCCCGGCAGGCGGCAGCCTGGCCGAGCGAGGACGAGACGGTTGCCCAAGTGCTCAGCGTGTACGACGAGTTGACCCAGCCCCGGCCTCTCGCCTAGAGCACGCCGGGCCTTAGGGAACGTGCCTGCGGGCCCGCAGGGCCAGGCTCAGGGCCAGTACCGTCTGCGGGTCGTCGAGATCCGTGCCCAGCAACTCCCCGATGCGCGCCAGGCGGTTGTACAGGGTCTGCCGGTTGAGGTGGAGCTCCCGGGCCGTCTCCGCCTTGCGTCCCGCGTGGGCGAGGTAGGTCGACAGGGTGGGCAGCAGCGGCGGCCGGGAGCGCCGGTCGTGTTCCAGGAGCGGGCCGAGGGCCCGGTCGACGAAGGCGGCCAGGTCCGGATGGTCGCGCAGCCGCCACAGCAGCAGGTCGATGTCCAGGCGCCGGGCGTCGTACCAGGGCCGGTCCGGCAGGCCCTGGGCCGCCGTGGCCGTCTCGGCCGCGTGCCGCAGGCCCGACGCCGCAGCCGTCCAGCCGCCGGCCACCCCCACGACTACCACGGGCGGCTGCCCGCCCGGCCGCAGCATCCCGGCCCGGCCGACCCCGGCGCGCAGCGCCGCCGCGACCCGTTCCGCCACCGTCGCCCGCTCCGGCTCCGAGCGCAGCCCCAGCAGGACCAGCACCCGGCCCTCCACCGGCCGTACCCCGAGCAGCACCGGCACGCCCACCGAGGCCAGTTCCCCGGACACCGCCCGGGCCAGCACGGCCCAGCCTCCGCCCGGCGACAGGGCGTCCCCGAGCCGCATGACGACCGGCAGCAGCGGGCCGTCGTCCGGCCGGAAGCCCAGCACGCGCGCCTGCGCCGGGGCGTCCTCCGCCGTGACCCGGCCCTCGGCGAGGTCCGTGAGGAAGTCGCCGCGCCCCCGCGCCGCCAGCTCCTCCTCCTGCCGCGCCTGCATCAGCACCACGGCCAGGATGCCCGCGGCCCGCTCGGCCGCCATCCGGTGCACCGGCGCCAGGGGAGCCCGTACGGGAAGCAGGACGAGACGCGCGCGGACGCCCCCGCTGCCGGGCCCGCCGCCCGGCACGTCCACCAGGACCGAGCCCGCGAGCGGTGGCTCGCCCTTGTGCTGGCCGCGCAGCCCCTCCCACACCTGGAGGGGGTCCGCGCCCTCGGGGCCGGCCCCGGCGGCGTACAGCAACTGCCCGTCCGCCGTCTCCAGGAAGACGGGATTGCCGCCGAAGTCGGCCAGAATGCCGAGGACTTGGGGGACCCCGCCGCCGCCCAGCAGGGCCTGCGTACACCGCCGGTGCACCTCCTCGGCCCGCTGGAGCAGCGCGTAGTGGCCGTTGACGATCTCGGTGTGGATCTCCTCCGTGACCGTGACGAACGGCACCTCGCGGTGCAGCTGGACGAGCGGCAGCCCGGCCGAACGGGCCGTGTCGACGAGGGCGGCGGGCAGCCGTGTGAAGCGCGGGCCGAGCTCCACGACCAGGGCGGCGATGTCGCGCTCGGCCAGCGTGCGCACGAACGCCCGCTGTTCGGCCGGGCGGGTGCCGAGGCCGTAGCCCGTGGTCAACAGCAGCTCGCCGCCCTTGAGGAGCGAGGCGATGTGCGGCACCTCACCGGCGTGCACCCAGCGCACGGTCCGCCCGAGCCGGTCGGCACCCGCCAGCACCTCGGGGAGCCCGCTGCGCAGACCCGGCAGCTCCAGCGCCCGCTGCACGGTGATTCCGGCGCCCCGGGTGTCGTAGCCGCTGTCCGTCCCGCTCTCCATGTGCCGGACGCTACCCGCGCGGGCGCCTCCCGGACATCTCCGGACGGGCACGGGAGCGATCGAACGCGGGATCACGGGCGACGGAGCACGGGACCGCGCGATCGAGCACGGAATACGGCGCAGACGATCGGGTACGGGCGCGGTCATGGACATGAGCGTGGTCGCGGTAGGGCGGGAGAACGACAGTCCGGTCGAGGAGCCGTTGCGGGTGGCGGTGCTCGCCGACCGGCTCGGGTACCGGGAGGTGTGGGCGGGCGAGGGACCCACGTGGGACTCGTTCGTCCTGGCGACGGCGATCGGCGCGGCCACCGAGCAGGCGACGCTGACAGCCGGGCCCGTGCCGGTGTCGGTGCGCGACCCGCTCACCATCGCCCGGGGCGCCGCGTCCACCGCGGCCGTCACCGGCCGGCCCGTCGGCGTGGCCTTGGGCACGTCCAGCAAGCGGGTCGTCGAGGGCGTGCACGGCCGACCCCGGACCCGGCCCGCCGCCGCGCTCGCGGAGTCGGCGGCGGCCGTGCGCGCGCTGATGCACAGCGTGCCGGGCGAGCCGATCGTCCCCGGCAGCGGCTTTCCGCGCCGACTGCCGCCGCCCGGAGGCGAGCTCACCGTCGCGGCGTTCGGCGAGCGTGCGATCGCCACCGCGGCGGAGCACGCCGACCGGATGCTGCTCGACATCGTCTCCCCCGAGCAGGTCCGCATACTGCGGGCACGGATGCTCGCCGCCGCCGAGCGGGCCGGGCGTACGCCGCCGCGGCTGGCCGCCTGGCTGCCCGCCGCCGTGGACCCGGAGCCGGAGACACTCACGCAGGTCCTGCGCAGCGTCGTCGGCTACCTCACCGTGCCGGGCTACAGCGACATGTTCGTCGAGGCGGGGCTCGCCGAGGTCGTCGAACTGGCCGCCAAGGGAGCGGACCCGGACACCCTGCTGCGGGCCCTGCCGCCCGAGGCCGCGAACACGGTCGCCCTCGCCGGCGACCTCGACACCGTCCGCGCCCGCATCGACGCCTACGCCGACGTCGGCCTCGACGAGATCGCCCTGGTCCCGGCCACGGCCGGCGACCCGGCGGGGGAGCGGACGCTCACGGCCCTCAGGCCGGCGTGATGTTGTGGTTGAAGCGGAACACGTTGTCCGGGGCGTAACGCCGCTTCAGCTCCGCCGGCCGCCGGGTGCTCCGGGCGCCCAGACCCGCGACCACCCGCTCGCCGCCCTCGTCGCCGATGAGCCGGATGCACGAGGTGACCGTGGATCCGGCGGCCCGGGCGCGCCCGCCTTCGAGAGGGAAGCCATGACCGCCCCCTTCCGAAAGGGGGGAAATCTCCGGTTCCAGCCCAGGTGGCCGCGACCGGTCGGGCCCGGTGTAGGTTCCCTTCGCGCTTGGCCACCGTCCGTGCCCGTGACCTGCAGGTTGAGATGTGCGTCCCAATAGGCTGTCCACGGTTCTGTTCCATGATCGTGTCCATTTCCTCGGGGCTGTTCCGTTGCATGTCAAGTGCATGTTCAGAGGACAGCGCATCGATCCCCGTGCCGGACGCACGCAAGCTCGACCGCACGACGTACGGCAGCCTGCGCGAGGCCCGCAGCGCGTACGCGAACCGGCAGCGCCAGGTGCAGCTGGCGCTCGCCGACCCAGAAGCACCCGAAGCGCTGAAAGTACCCCGGCTGCCGCACCGCGTTGAACGCTGCCCTCTGGCTCCTGGCCCGGGTCGGGCGTGCGACCGAGCAGTACTGGCGCGTCACCGAGCAGGAGGAGCAGTACATCGGGCCGGTCGAGGCCGGCGCGGCCGACCGAGTCGAGCGAGCCCTCGTCATCGCCTCGCAGCAGCGGACGCTGATCTCCCGCATGCAAGTGCGGTCGGGCCGCTGACTAGGTCTGTTGCCATAAGGGGGTGAGACTAGCGACCTGTTGGCGGGTCCGGTGTTCGTCCAGAAGTCAGGCGGCCTTCATCGCGATGACGCGGTTTGCCCCGGTCGTTGGCCGACCGCTCCGCCGCTTTTCAGTCGAAGGCGTGGACGATGTCCTCGATGATGGCGTGCACGCCGCGCCAGTCGCCGGTGCTGCGCTGACCTGAACGAGCTGCCTTTACCTTTTTCTCGAACGCCTTCAGCACCAGGGCCTTGTGCGACTTCGACAGCGCGCCCTGGTGGCGCTGCACGGCGGGGATGAAGGCCCCCTGGTGGACCGGCGCCAGTGTGCCGTCGATCGTCAGGACGTCTTCGCCGAGGTACATCTCCAGGGAGCCGGCGACACCGTTCACATTGGTCAGCGACACGGTGGGGGAGGGCGGCTCTATGGTGGGATATTGGGCTAGCAAGGGCAAGTCCGGATAGTGGCGCACCTGACATCCAGCCGGCAACTTCTGTCTCTTCAGGTTGGCGAACGCCTCATGTCCGCCGGCGTCGTTGTCGGCGATGGCCACGAAGCGGTTGGCGACGCCCGCCGCGATGAACGCGTTCACCATGGTCGCGAGCATGCCGGCACTGCCGCGGGCTTTCGGGGCTTTTGTGCCTGTGTAGTCAATGAAGCGGACGAAGCTGGCGAGGTGCGGGTGGGTGACGTGCATCGCCTCGGTAAGGAGCCTGGAGTCGGTGCTTCCTTCCGTGAGCACGATTAGCGGGGCGTTATCGGGCAGGGCCGCGAGCTGCCGCTCACGGGTCGGGCCTGCGATGGGCTGCGCCGTGTCCAGGCTTACGCAGCAGCCCGTCAGCCCGCTCAGATCCAGCCCGACCCGCATGTGGCCAGGGGCCTGGTCGATGAGCAGCCGTACGAGGCTGCGTTCCTCGACGACCCAGCGAAGCTCCTGGACGTCACTGACCGTCTCGGCGAACTCGTCCTCGTACTGGAAGTACTCCTGGAACGTGGCGAACGATTCCTCCGACCGGTGCGGTCGGATCGCCTGGCCGACAGCTGCGAGCAGTTCGGCGGGCTCACGCGGTGGCCGGGCCAGAGTCTGATACAGGTTCTCACCCCGCGCTTCTCGTTCCCTGAGCTCGCTCTGGCTGTCGTAGATCTTCTGCCATTGCCCGATTCCCTCCGCGAGGTCGGCGAGCGCACGACGCGAGGTGAAACCCTGCACGTTCAGACGCTGCCGCAGAGCGTTGGCGGTGGTGTAGTACCCGAACTCGATCTCCCGCTCGTCGCCGCCGTCGGTGACGACAAACGTGCGGTCGCTCTCGTTGAAGAGCGCTGCCAGTTCCTCGTCGTAGTGATCGCGGGTGTAGAGGAACTGGTACTCGCCGACGACCAGATAGGAGTGATGCCCCATCCCCGCAGGATCCCATCGCTTCGGGTACGACGCGGCCCATTTTTCCTCAGCGACAGCCGGGCGGCGGACGCCGGACCGGTTCTCGAATCTGTCGCCGTAGAGCGAGGCGGAACGGCGTACGCCGAACCCGCTGACCAAGCCCGTGATCAATCACACCTGGACGCCCGGTACGTGCCGGCCCCCGACCGAGTCGATCAAGGCCCGGGCGTCCGGCGCACGTTTCCGCTCGTCGCTTCGGGCGCGGTGCCCTGCTACGCCTGGGAGCCCGTGGAGTCTGTCGCCCACCGGTGCCTGCGTCGCGGGTGCGCGCTCCTCTCGCTGGCCACCGGTCGGCTGTGGATTCCCCGCACCTATCTCACGCGCCGCACCGAGGACTCCGGGCGCCGGCGAGCCGAGAGAAATCGGATGGGCAGCGACACTTTTCGTCGAGACTGCAGCCGCAGCGACGTCCAGGACGTCATTGCTGACATCACCTCTTCAGGCCCGGGCCGGTGGCCGGCGGCATGCCCGCGCAGCACATCGCCGCCCGGCCCGGAACCGAACCCGTCTACCCGGACCCGGATCTGGAGGCGATCCTCCGGGACACCTACGGCGTGGTCATCTGGCGCGAGCGGATCATCGACATGCTCTCCGAACCAACACGCAAGACCTTCCATCTCACCCACGCAGAAGTCTTGGCCAAAGGGTGCATAACGATGGACGGTGAACCTGGTCTCGTGCTTCTATGCGATCAGCGTCGCGTGATCGGGGGCAGGAATGAGGCAGTCAACACGGGTGCTGAAGCGAAAGGCTCTGGCGTCGTTCAAGAGAATGACGGTCGCGTTCAACGCGGTTGAGGACGAGGGTCGAACTTCATCGGTCCTGCTAAGCCTCCAACATTCTTTCGAAATGCTCCTTAAGGCGGCCCTGGTCCACAACAATGTGCCGGTCTTCGACAAAAGCCTCGGACGCTCCATCGGATTCGAAAAATGTTTGCAGCTGTCTCGCCAGGAACCGAACATCAAGATCACAGATGCCGAGGCGGGAACGTTGCGAGCGATTGATGCTCTGCGAGACGACGAGCAGCACTGGTTTAATTCCGTAAGTGAACCCATCTTGTTCATCCATGCTCGCGCAGGCGTCACACTTTTCGATGACCTCCTGAATCGGGTCTTTGGAGAGAGGCTAGCAGACAGTCTCCCGATACGAGTCCTGCCTATTTCCACTGAACCTCCGATGGGACTCGATATTCTCATCGATCAAGAGTTCAGCCAGATCCAAGACCTGCTGCAGCCGGGACGGCGGGCACGAAACGAGGCTAGAGCCAGGATCCGCACACTGTTGGCAATCGAGGGGCACGCGTCGGAAGAGAGCCTCGTCAGCGAGAGGGACGTGGATAGAGTCGAGAAGGGAATAGCTCAGGGAAGGCCTAGGGATGCCGTCTTCCCTGCTTTGGAGCAAATCTCTACCGCGTTCTCTGGCGAAGGCCCGACACTAACCGTGCGATTCGATAAAAAGGGACCACCGGTCAAGTTCGCCGACGACAACTCAGACGCTGCTGCAATTCGAGAGATTGACCTCCAGAAGAAGTTTCATTGGTCGGCAACAGAGCTAGCCAAAAAGCTCGAGGTCTCCCTGCCCAGGTTGCTGGCGCTGCGTCAGCACCTGGGGATCGACGATGACCCGAAGTGCTTCTATGTATTCGAGATGGGCTCACAAAAGCATCCGAGATTTTCAGACAATGCCCTCAAGCGCATGAGAGACTCCATGAAGAGCCTAGACATGGACGAAGTATGGGCGGCACACAAGCCGGTAGGCAGAGGAAAGAGTCCTCGCGAGTGCCCCATCGAGGGATGTGCGCAAGCCTCCCAAAAGCAGCTATCTTGAGATCTGGAGCCTCGATGAACTTCAAGAGGCGAACCGTCATGCAGCTCGCCGACATGATCTGCGGCAATACACCGGATGGCAGGAAGCACGAGGAAAACTACTTCAAGTACCGAAGCAGTATGTACTTGACGGAGTTTTTCGCGGACATAGAGACTGACTTTCAGCACGACGGATCAACGCGCAAGATGTGGGTGGCAGACACACTGGAAATAATCCTGTCAGAGCCCCGTTCCAGCACTCACACCGTTCCTGAAACCTTCGCTCGTGTAATTTCTAGACTCATGGATCCAGACGATGCAACCAACGAGGAGGACGATCGATTCAAGGCGCTATCAGATTTGAACCGTGCGCTAGCACGGGAGGGAATAGAGGCGTTCTACGCCGAGGACAAGAAATGCTACTTACGAAATTTGCAGACGAATACGGTAATCACACCTTCGCCTAATCCGCACCGCCCATTCACCAAGGCGGAAATTGAACGACGTGAGAAACTGTCGCAATACCTCGATACGGCCTCAGAAGATGCACTGATCGAGGAAGTGCTACTCCCCCTATTTCGCCAACTCGGATATCATCGCATCACTGCCGCGGGCCACAAAGATAAGGCACTGGAATACGGCAAGGATGTGTGGATGCGATACACGCTACCTTCGCAACACTTGATCTACTTTGGACTGCAAGCGAAGAAAGGGAAGCTAGACGCATCCGGGGTCACCAAAGGTAGCAATGCCAACATGGCCGAAATCTACAACCAAGTCCTAATGATGCTTGGCCACGAGATCTTCGATCCAGAAATCGGCAAGCGGGTCCTTGTCGATCATGCATTCATCGTAGCTGGCGGCGATATTACCAAGGCAGCGCGGAACTGGCTCGGCAACAAGCTCGATGCTTCGAAACGAAGCCAGATCCTTTTTATGGATCGTGACGACATCCTCAATTTGTTCGTCGTCACGAATCTACCGCTACCTGATGCCACTTGGCCCAGCCGGGCAAAGTATCCGGAAGAACCTCCGTTTTGACGTACCGCAGGATCCGCCAACCCGGACGTGGTCATCCAGCTCATCAGGCAAACGGAAGGCCGGAAGCACGTCCTTCGACCGAGGACGGCTCACAGTGAGATCCCGCCCGAGGACGCGTAACCGTTCGGCATGCTGGTCAGCTGGCAGAGCTGTCCGGCGCGAGCAGCGTAAAGATCCATGAACGCGAAACACACCTTCGATGATCTCGTGGAGATGCAGAAGGCGGCCGACGAGGCATACGCCCACGTGCTGCAACTACAGAAGGCGTACGGTTGGCCACGGAAACACCGTGACCGCTGGAGCAGACCGAGACGTACGAGAAGGCGTGGAAGGACTGGAGAGACCTGGCCGACACCGTCCAGGCCGCCATCACAGCGCACGCCAAGGCCGAGGGCGTACCCCGCTTCGACGTCGAGGTCGCCGTACGGACCAACGTCCGCCATCCCGAGCCGGAGCCGACAGCCGCGTAGAAAGTGGCCCGCCGCGAATATCGGGTGCCCATAGGCTCCCGACATGCAAGGAGCCCGCCGCATTCACACGCTGTCCTACGCCGCTCTGCACATCGAGGCCTGGTACCGCTCACGGGGAGACGCCGACGACAAAATTCTCGGGCCAGCCACCGGCTTCCTGGTCGGAATCCCAGGCGACTACTGGCTCGTCACTGCCTGGCACGTCCTTAGCGGCCGACGTTCCGACACCGGGGAGGTGATGTTGAAGAGCGGCCTGTGTCCGGACTACATCCGCGTGCGGTTCGCGAATGAGAAGGACCTCGCGCCCATCCACGTGACATACGACTTGTACGACGACGAGTCGCAGGACACGCCACGGTTCTCGAGCTCTTCCGACCATCGGATCGACGTCGCGGCAATCCACATCGGCGACGTGCCAAGGTCCGCAGTGGACGCGGCCATGCCCAATACCTGGCCCACTCTGCGCGAGCTATCCCCCAGAGAACGTCGTGCGCAGCTCGGCAGCGAGGCCGACACCCCTATTCCTCTGAGGATCACAGACCGCCTCTTCGTCCTGGGCTTCCCCTTCGGGAACACCGGCAGTTGGCCGTTTGCCGTCTGGACCGCAGCTCCAGTGGCAAGTGAGCCCCTCGCCGGGTGGAACGGACTTCCCGGATTCCTGCTCGACTCCAGGACTCGCCCGGGCCAGTCCGGATCTCCAGTCGTGATGCATATCCGGCCCGGCGAACCCGTCGTTGCTGACGGCACCGTTCACCTGCACGAGGAGTCGGTCACGGCTCTGATCGGGATCTACAGCGGACGACTGGATCCGACCTCCGACCTGGGCATGGTCTGGACGACCGACGCTCTCTTCGGATTCCTCCCTGAGATCGCCCCACCGAACTGGTCGCCTACCTTCGTTCCTGCTGCGCCGTCGGCGAGCGGCGACAGCAACCAATCCGCTGACGGAGGGAGACTAGCCCGGGAACAGCGACCCTGATTCGTGAACGCCCTGAGGCCAAGCGCGGGTGCTCGGGACGCTGGCAACGCTGACGGACACCCGCCTCCGAGGCGCGGATTTGCGGCGATGGCCGCGGGCCGGCGCCGGGACGGCGGCATTCCCATCCACTCTGCGGCCGGACGCGGAGTTCGCGCCCGCTCTTGCTGCCCTCGTACCGGCGATCCCGCGCAGGACTCGCAGGCGGGATGACAACGCCCTGTCGGGGGGTCTACTCGGCCCGCTGGTGGGCTACCGGCTGCGCCGAGTGGTGATGAGTTGCCCATTGTGCACGCGGTGGTCGAGTTCGAGGCCGCTGTCGAGCATGGCCAGGACATCGAGGTGACGGTCGGCTGGCACGGTCGCCACGCGGAGCTTGTCGCGGCGGACGCGGATGGTCGGCTGGCGTTTGCTAGGCCGTGCGACGTCCACCGGGCCGTCGTTTGTCCCGGGCACGAGTCGGGTCAGCGGGGTGGTGGCCTCACGGTCGTCGAGGAGCCGGTTGATGGGGGCGGAGGGGGTGCGGACGTAGTCGAGAAGGTCCTGGATCTCGTAGTCGTTCGCCCCGTACTGCTCGATCCAGCCGTCGATGTGGTGCTGGGCGGTCCACTGTCGCAAGTCGGTCGAGTGGTGCCCGAGGCGGTGGGCATCACGGCCCAGCAGGTGGGCGATGCGTCGGGAGGTGAGGCCAGAGGTGAGCAGGGTCAGGGCCTGCTCGGTGTCGACGCCGTGGCGGATGTACCAGGCAGTGTGTGTGTTCAGCCTGGGCGCGGAGGGGGAGAGAGCGGGGTGGGCGTTGATTAGGTTGACGAGTGCGCCGACGGTCCAGCTCAGGGCGTGTCCGAAGGCGGTGCTGATGTTACGTACGGCCTGTTCGAGTGCCCACTCGGCGGGAACGCCAGGCTGCCAGGAGCGGGCGATGTCGGGGATTGCGGTGCCGGAGATCCACTCCTGGAGCGCGGGGGCGACCGGGACTGCCATGCTCGTGCCCCGGGTCTCCTTGTCCTTGAAGCTCCAGGTCTTGGTGACCTCCGGGACGTTGCTGAGCAGGCGGTCGAAAACCTGGTGCTCGGTGAGGAAGTCGAGAGTGCGCTGCAGCGACCATTCCTCCGGCTCCGCGAGCCATCCGTCCCCCGTGGATCCGGGGGCACTGTCAGCCGCGTGCTGGTCGAGCAGCACGCCCAGGTGCTTCGCGAGCCAGTCGAGATAACGGGCCGACCCCAGACTGGTGCCTGTTGCGGCCCACCGGCCGGCCGGGGCGGGGTCGGTGTTCTCGAACACGGCGGCGACTCGGTCCGCGAGCTGTAGCCACCGGCTTGTGATCCGCCCGTTGCCGGGCTGGGACAGGGCGAACAGCGCGTCTAGGGCGTCGAGGGGTTCGCCTTGCGGAGCCGACGAGGAGGCGTGGAGATGGAGGACGAGCCAGACGAACGAGGCGAAGTCCGCAGCAATGCTGTCCGCAAGCGCGAAGATTCCGTCGGCGTCGTCGCGCAGCGTGTCCTCGGCTCGGGCGAGATCGGCCAAGGCTTCGGCGGTCAGCAGTGACGAGACGACGCGGAGCTGCTCTTGGTCGGGGTTGAGGGCGTCGAACTCGGCGGGGCGGGGCGGGTAGGGGCGGGTCAGGAAGATCCACCCCTCGCTCTCCCGGCCGGCCCGGCCGGCGCGCCCGATGGCGTTGAGGAGTTCGGCTGGGGACAGGGTGCGCTGGCCGTCGTAGGTGAGCGGGTCGCCGTCGACCTTGTGGTGGACGATGACCGTGCGCACGGGAAGGTTGACGCCGTCGGTGAGGGTGCTGGTGCTGGTGATCGCCAGGAGTTCGTTGCGGCGTAGCGCGCCTTCGACAGCGTGGAGGACGTCGTCGGGCAGGGCGCCGTGGTGGTAGGCGACGCCGTGCCGAGTGCAGCGGACCAGCGGGTGTTCCGTGCCGAGGGTCTCGGCGAGATAGCTGTTCAAGACGGCGGCCTCGGGCCGCTCGGGGAGGCGGTCGGCGATGGCGAGCGCGGCGTTGCGGGCCCGTTGTCTGGTATCGACGACCATCAGGACGCTACCGGCCTCGGTGAGTTCCGCGGCGCCAGCGGCGAAGACCTTGTAGTCCGCGATGCCGTTCGGCAGGGCGGTGCGGGCATTCCACTGGCGGGGGTTACTGCCGGGGTAGCGCCGGGATCCCACTGCGCCGGTGGTCAGCCGGGCGATCGCGGAGGAGGCTGTCGGCCGGACGTCGAGGAGGGCTTCGACCGGCACGGTGGCGATTACCTGAGTGAGGCGCGTCGCTGTTGCCTGCCGTTCCGTCAGCTCGGCCTGGTCCGCCATCAGGTTCGGATACATGAGGCCGTGCATCCGGCGCGGTCCCCTCCAGGTGTCGGTGAAGTAGACCTCCCGCTCGGGGCGCTGCGGGTCGAGCCACGAGGCGATGTCCCCCTTGTTGCCGACCGCCGCGGACAGCAACACCAGACGGATGTCGCTGCGGACCCGCAGCAGCGCAAGCAGGCTCTCCAGGACGAAGCCGCGCTTCCCTTGGCCCAGATGGTGCGCCTCGTCGACGACGACCAGCCCGACATCGGCCAGCGCTCCGTCGGGATTGTTGCGGATCATGTGCATGAGCCGTTCGGGGGTGACGATCTCCACGTCCCCGCCGTCCGGCTCGGCCGAGGACACCCAGCCGGCCAGGGGGAACTCTGGCTGCTCCGTTGTCAAGCGTCGCCCGAGCAGCCGCAGCCGACCCCGCAGCGCCGCACGCATCTCCCGTCCCAGGCTGCGCATCGGCGACACGTACATCACCCGCCCGGGGCGCTGCGCCAGGTGCGAGCAGATCACCAGCTGGGCCATCAGCGTCTTGCCCGCGCTGGTCGGCACGCTGATCAGGCTGCGCGAGGTGGCCGGGTCGAGCGGGTTGCCCCGCTCCAGCTTCAGGAGCTGCCGCTGCGGGGGCCACAGCGTCATCACCGGCGGCTTCGACAGCGTGAAGCTCCGCGCAACCTCCGGGGGGGTGCCTGGGGGCATGAGCCGGTAGAGGCTGCTGGCAGCCATCTCCCCACTCAGCTGGTACAGGTGCGCAGCGACCCACCGCGCTAACCGGTCTCCGCGGCCGGCCGTCTCCGTCATCACTTCCAGCAGCCGCCGCTGCGCGGCCAGCAGCTCCCCCTCCTCGCCGAGCCCCAGGAACTGGTACAGGTGGAAGACCGCCTCCACGACGGCCTCCGCGGGCCCGTACATAGTCCCCGCCAGGGACTCGCGGCGCATCACTACCCGCACCCTGCGCAGCTGTCGCCGCCACGCACCCAGCGCCCGGTCCACCTCCGGACGTTCGAAACCGAGGAAGACGACGCCGGCCTCCACCGCCAGGGTGCCGATGTGCAGCCGGAGTTCACCGGTGTTGTCGATGAGAGCACGCACCTGCCGGTAGACGGCGGTGGCGTTCGGGTCCTGCTCGCTGCGCCGGTATCCGGCCTGCGCGGCGAAGGCGATCTGGAGCCGTTCGACCGCCGGTCGCCGTTCGTCTCCCAGGGCGAGGTCCATCAGGTGCGCGCTGACGGCGAAAGCCTGCCGCACGCGTACTGCGTCGTAGCCGGGAGTCTCCGGGTCGAGTGCGGCGAGGCCGTGCAGAAACCACGCGGTGGCGAGCGTCTCGTCCCCGATTTCCTGCTCACCATGGAACGCCGCGACCTCCAACTCGGTCATCGCAGCCAGTAGGTCCGCCGGGCTGGGCAGCACCCCGCCCACCCGGTATTCGCCGAGCGCGGACGCGAGCACCTCCGGGTTTAGAGTGCGCTCCACACGTACCCCCTTACTGTCTTGGCGAAGTCCTCAAAATCCTCAATCGCCACCACCAGGCCTTGCAGCGCGCCCAGGTGGGTATGGGTGGTGAAGTGCAGGTGGGAGCGGTCGAAGGCCGTGGCGGGGGTGTCCGCGGCGTCGATGGCCACGCTGACCCCGCCGCTGCCCGACTCCTTCGCCTCCACCCACTGCCGCGCCATCGAACTGACGAACACCCGGGTGTCGGGGGCGAGCTCCCGCCCTCCCCAGGAGATCTGCCCCAGGTACCGCGCGCCCCAGGTGTTCAGCTGCTTCCAGGCCTTGCGGATCGTGTCGCTCGGCTTCGTCTTCTCTGCGGTGAACTTCTTCATCTCCCACAAGCGAAAGACGAACCCCAGTTCGCTACCAGGCATGCGGTGGATCACCAGACCGTCGGGCCCACTGTCGGTCACCGTCGACGACGGCGGGTCCAGGATCTCCACGCTGCGTCCAGGTTCAGGGGGAAGATCGCGGGTGGAGAGGTACCAGAGCCACTCGCCCACATAGCCGGTGACACCGGTGGAGTCGTTGGCCTCGAACACCGGACCCGCGTACAGAAGGACATGCGCACGGTCGGGGCCGGTCAAAGTCGTGCTCGCCAGGACGTTGTCGCGCCAGAGCCGGTAGGCGTGATCGTCCAGGTCGGTGCGGGCCCGCATCATCTCGTCCGCGATGATCCAGGCCGCCGCGGCGCGGTCCTCGGGTTCCTGGCCGATGGTCACCACCAGGTCCCATGGGCACACCTGCCCATGGCCGCGGCTTTCCCTCCAGATGAGATCGACCAAGCGGCCGCCGACGGCCAGGGCGTGCTCCATCGCCTGCCGCGCAGGTATCGACACCCTTCCCACTTCCCGCTTCTGGAGGACAGTTTGCGGCACTACGCTGCGGGGCGCAGCAGCCTGCTCCTGCGTGTCTGCGCGGACGCTGTCCGCCGGCGTACCTGGGTCTCCCATTCCTCGAGGTCGGTGCGTGGAAGGCCGTGGTTGAGTGGGATGACCCACAGGTGATGCCAGGTGGCGCGGGCCTCGGGGGGCTCATTGCCACGGTAATGCTCGGCGGTGCGATGCCGGATGGCATTCATGTCAGGACGCTGGGTGGTGCCGCGCTGCACGGCGCCCGTGTACAGGCAGCGGTGCTGCTCATCGAGGGCGACGTAGAGCGCGACGGGCCACAGCGGCAGAGCGTGGGTGGTCCAGGCGCCATGGCGATCACGCAGCGGGTATACGCACGTGGCGAGCGCGTTGGCGGGGACGGCCAGGTGGGATCCGGGGACAGCCGCAATGACAGTGGCGAGTCCAGCGCTGAGGGTCCATCCGGCGGTCATTCGCCCTCCTTGGGGAGGGCGTAGGGGTCGCTGGAGGGGGGCGTGACGTCGACCGGGATGAGGCGGACTTCGCCGCCGAGCTTCCACAGCAACTGCTGCAGTTCCTCCCGGTGGGCCGCCTCCGCGAAGCGGGGCGGGTTGCTGCTGCCGAGGATCTTCTCGATGGTCAACTGGACACGGGTGATGTCCGTCTGCAGCGTCTTGAGGGTGACGCTCCCGTTCTCGTCCTTGTTGCCGTTCTTGCCTGCGGCGCGGGCGGCCTTCTGGCGGGCCTCGACCTGGTTACGCCGACTGCTGGATAGGCCCGGGTAGGCGGTGTCGAAGACGTCCCATTCAGTGGCGCGCTGAGTCAAGCCGTAGGGCGCGACAATCTTGGGATGGCCGTCGTTCGCGGTCTCGATCTTGGGGACCACGAAGCCGCGGGAAAAGTCCTCGGGCTGACCGGGGACCTTCGCGACCCAGTCGGCAAGAGCCTCGCTGAGCATGAGGCGGCCAGCCTTAGTAGCGCGGAGTGCCGCGACAATGCTGGGCGGCTTGGAACGGTAAGGGGTCTTCCGATCCTGAGGCGTGGTGGAGATCAAGTCCTCCTTGGAGCCGCGGTCTCGGGTCAAAGCCTCGGCCACGATCAGGGCGTCGCCGCCCAGCACGGAGAGCTCATCCCTGGCCGTCGGGTCGTCCTCCTCGGCGCGCTTGCGGAGAAGCTCCACAGCCGCCTCGGCGGCCATACGGGGCGGCAGATCGAGGTGCTTGGTCTCGAGGCGGGTGAGGGTGAACGCGTTCTCGCCACCGGGGACGCGGGCCCACATCTCCCGGGTGATGGCGCCGCCATCGGCCCAGGTGTGGACCACCTGGGGGAAGACTGTCTTCTCGTCCGAGCGCAGGAAGCGGGTGGCGAAGATCGCCACGATCTCCAGCAGCTTCCGTGGGAAGCCTTTGGCGTTGGGATCCAGGGAGAGGTACTCGGCGATTGCGGAGCGGATGTGCGGGCCAGCACCAGCGGACAGGACAGCCTCGAACAGGGCCGCGCGTGCGAAAGCCGGGTGGAAAGGCAAACGGGTAGCGCGGGTGAACGCTTCGCCGTGCAGACGCCCGGACAAGGCCGCGGCCTCGCCTTGGGTGAGCTTCTCCGCGCGGACGGCCGTGCTCAGGGCGTCGGCGACGGCCTTCTCCCGGTCGCTACCGCCACCCCAGGATCGGGTGCGCAGGTGGATCTGGGTGAGGAACTCGGTGAACCACTGGGTGGCGTCGCACGGCTCGCCGGTGCGGGTGAAGGTGCCCAGCACGAGGTTGACCGGGGCAACGTGGGAGTGGAGGAGGAGTACCTCCCGCGCGGTCCACGAGTGCGTTGCAGCTGTCTGCAGAGCATCGTTGACGGTCTTTCGAGTCGCGGACACGGCGTCGTGCGCGAACATTCGGCCGACGATTTGCTCAGCGTAGGAGCGGGCCTCCGTGCTGGTGAGCTTCCTGCCGTCGATCTTCAGAGTGTTGCGCCAGGCGGACACCAGGCGCGACTGACCGTCGATCACCACCACGATCAGCTCGTTGTGGCCGTTGTCGTAGTGCACGCGCATCGCCATGCCCACCAGGGGCTGCTGGATGCCGGTGCGGGCGATGGAATCTGACCAGTCGTAGTCCAAAAGGTGGTGCTGGACGGTCTGGACCATCATGTCCCGCAAGTGAGCCTGCGTCGGCAGGCGAGTCTCCAGCAGGCCGGGCGTGGAGCCCTCAATCGCGGGGTCGGTGACGCGCCCCTTGGTGAAAGCGTGCTGCAACAGGGCGATGAACCGCGGGTTGACTGGCAGGACCTTCAGCCCGGGCAACTGGTGCAGGGGGCTGTGCACGGCCGAGGCATAGCACATGTCCGTAGTGAGCCGGTTCAGTCGACCGAGGGGAGAGACAGCGGGGGGCGGCGTTTTGGCGTTTTTGCGCCCGTTGCTCCGGGCGCTGTGAAGCTGCGCCGCCATGGTCTCGGGGTGGGCGAGTTGGTCTAGGACTTCGTGGTGGTGCGTGACGCCGGATAGGAGCGCCTGGACGGCGTCCTTGTCGAGCGTCACCGCCGGGTGCGGGACCGCTGCTGCTGTCAGGGCCTGGAGCTCGCTGGGGGCGGGGATCGGTTGCATCTGCAGCAGCCCAGCGGCGAAAGAGGCGTTCTGCTCGGCTGTCAGCTTGCCGATCACGTCGAGGGTGGCGTCCTCGTCGCCGTAGACGCCGGGCACGGGAAAGGTGGCCAAGGTGGACATAGGCGTGTGCCTCCTGTCGCAGGGGCGGCACTTCGGTGCTCGTCGAAGCGCGTGCCATCCAAAGAGAGGCCCCTGTGGGGCCACCGCTCGGGATGGGGATCCCACGACAGCGCCAGCCGCCCGCACCTGGCGCGGGCAGTCGACCTGGTCGCGCAGTCACAAGGACGCACCTGCTTTGGGAAGACCCAGGGGATGGCCCGCAGGCACGCTGGATCCGCTCACCGCCTCGCAGCGGACCCCGCCACGGGGCGGGAGGCAGTTACGACTCGCTCGTGCTGAGCAGTCGCAGGCAGATTACATGCCAGGCGTGGGGCATCAACTGCCTTTCAGGAAATGTAGTCAGACGCACCGTCAACGTTTCGAACGTCGATCCCTGGTCAGGTGAGGCGTTGGCGTAGCGCCCCTTCGAACGCCTGGCGCACCAGCTTGCCGACGCCCCGCCCGAACCCGCGAAGACGGCCGCCACGCGGGCAGCTCGGTTAGATGGATTCGGCTGGGGTGGTGTCCGGGCCAGTCAGCATGGTGCGGCCGTCGACGAGTTGCGCTCACGGGAGACGGGCGCGCGTCGTCGCGTCGATGCCAGCGCTGGACACAAAGTGCTCGACGGCCTGGTTGAGGGCGGCGGCGAGCGCGGACGGTGAACTGTTGATCTTCTTGCACGCGTCGTAGCTGTGGCTATCCCTAACGACGGTCTCCGCGGCCTGCACCGACTGGGAGTCGATTGCGACCGCGTGACGGGGTCCGGCCCATGCCCCGACGGATCTTCCAACGCAGTTGGTCGTAGCCGGTTGCTACGACTCACTCTGACGTCCCGGCCGCGGCTTCCAGTGGACTTCACCAGCGTCGCCGTCGCAGTTCCACGCTTCCAAGACGTTCGCGCGCAGCAGCCGATCGAAGAGGTCGTCCATTTGGGCCTGCGACAGGCCGCATAGGCGGGTGAGATGGTCGGCGTCGGCCCGCCCCGTGTCAACCCCCGTGTGCGCGGCCAGCACGAGAGCAGTCAGCTGTATCGCCGAGGGTGCGGTTCGGGCCACGGCCAGCGGGACCGGGTGTAGCGCCCAGTGTGCGGCTCGTGCCCGGCCCGTCCGGCCTGGCGCTGGCACACGGGCGTCGGCATCGAGCAATTGCGCTTCCACGCCACCCTGCCCCTTGTTCCTGCCCGCCGGCAGGCAGCGCAGCCAGCCGGCGTGTTCCAGTTCCTGCCAGGGCATGGCGTGACCACCAAGGCGCATTCCGCGCAGGAGCCCGCCCGGCAGGTGCACCTGCCCGTGGCCATCGGCGCGCAGTGCGCACTGCAGCGCGAGCAGCCGGGCGATCGGAGAAGAGAAGCGGGGCAGGACCGTCGCGAGATGGGTTAGCGTCTCCCGTACACGCCTGCGTTCGTCGGGTCCATGCGGTCGACTCACCCGACGTCGGGCACGAGCTGGGCCAGATCCGCTGGACGTCAAAGTGTCCGGAACAGCTGCCCCATGGGGAACCGCTCCGGCGCAAGCACCGCACATGTCGGCCAGCCGCCAGATCCGACCGCCATGCTCACGCATGAGAACCAGCCGCACGGAACCGGCGCACCCATGGTGGCGCGGATGCCACCGACAGCCCCGTTCCCAGCACTGGCAGGTCCGGAAATGGGGAGCGAGCACGTCACGGCGCGCATGCACGGCCAGATGCGCAAGAGCCGCTGACCGCGCGGAGGATGCCTCCAGGGGCTGGACCGCCGGCGCGCACAGAGGACAGACGAGCACCGGTCCGCCCGGCTGTGGCCGCAGTTCGACCGTCCAGACACGCCGCACGGCGTGTGTTGTACAGAGCCTCATCGGGCACGTGCTCCTCCCGCCCATCCGCGCTGATGCCGGCCCCACGCAGGCGGCGGGAAGCGGCTGACGGCCGCACGATAGTGCAGACCTCTGCCCGACCGTCCGGCGACCGACCGAGAAATAGGGCATAAGTCTGCACTGACAGGGCAGGGGGCTGCACCGTCGGATTGTCGGGTGACGATCTTCCCGCCCGATCCGAATCTCGACGCGCTGCGCCTGGAGCTCGGGCGTCTACGGGCGGCGCGAGGTTGGAGCTACGACGAGCTCGCCGCCCGCAGCGGCTTGGCCAGGCGCACTCTCATCGAGATCGAGCAGGGCCGCACCATCGGCACCCTGAAGACCTGGCACGCCCTCGCCCACGCGTTGAGTACGCCGGTTGAGGACCTCTTCGGCTTCCTGTGCCAAGGGCACGATTCTCCCGGGGAAATCTGACTTCTGAGGGCCCCCGCAAGGGCCGTCATTCATCACCCGAACCGGCGATCCGAGGGTGAACACGCGACCGTACGCTCGCACACCCGTCCCTATGGATGCGGCCAGCTGGGGGACTCTCACGGCGTCAATGAGGTGTGCTCGGTGTGTCGTCCGCCATCTTCGCGCACATGCCCTCCACACCCCCGCCTTCTCGACGACACTGGGACGGCAGCCCCGTCACCGTCCACGCGCGGCGCTCCCTCCGGCTGACTCCCGATGGCCCCAGTCGGCTCCTGCGCTGCGGCCAAAGCGGCCGCTGCCGTGACTGCGGCAACCGGATCGAGTGGTACCACGGCATCAATCAGCGGCCCGTGCGCCTGCATCCCCACGAACTGCCGGTCGCCGACGTGCCCGACGCCTGTCGCTGGCACGTCAGCTCCGGCGTCGCCCACCCCTCGAGCGACGGCAGCGGCTGGTGCCGTCTGCCGCACGCCGTGCTCTGCCCCACGCGCGACACCCCGCCGACCCCGCCCGAGCTGGCAGAACTGCGCCGCCGCCTGGCGGTCAGCACCCGCCGCCTGATCGATGCCGGGGCCTTCACTCCGCCCTCTGCACCGCCGGACATTGCGGCAACGCCGCCAGCCGTTTGCCGCCCGGCCCGGCCCGTCGTGCGGCTCCTGTACGTCCACTACCTCGCCTCCCGCCCCGTGGACGAGATCCAGTGCGTCGCGCAGACCCGGCTCCGCCACCGCTGCACCAGCGCGTTGCTCACCCCTGCCTCCCCCGCGGGCACCTGGCGCCTGGTGCCGGCCACCGCCGCCTCAGGTCAGTTGGCCCTGCCTGCTGCGGTGATGGCCGTCTACGACCTCACCCGCCTGCCCTACGCCGAACAGCTGCGCTGGCGCACCCAGCGCTGTCCGCAGCACGCCGACACTCCCTCGGCCCCGGACCTGACAGTCGCCGGCTGGGAACCCTTTGACCCGCTCGTCCATCACGAACACATTCACACACGCCTGCCGGACCGCATCCGGCGCCCCGGCCCATCAGGGCGCGGACGGGAGGCGGACCGCCTGTGACACCGCACCACGCCATTGAGGTCACCCTGACCCGGCCCGCCACGGCCGCCGAACTCCGCCGGGCCCGCCGCACCGTGGCCCTGGCCGCCAACGCGTTGCGCACCCGGCTGATGGCAGTGCAACAGGCCAGGAGTCCCGGCCGCGCGCTGCTCAGGCTGCGCCTCCAACTCGACGCCCTGCTGCCCATTGACGTGCTGACCACCCACTACCCAGACCATCGAGGCGATGTCCGGCTCAATGTGCCCCTCAGCCGCCGCGCCACTCGGACGGCCATCCGCCGTGCCGCGGCTACCCGGGGCCAGCGGCCTCAGGACTTTCTCAGCCAGCGCGTGACCGCAGCCGTTGCCCGGCACGAAAGAGAACGCGCCCAGCGCCTGACGGCACAGCTAGAAGAGCTGCTCGCTCACCACACAACCGAAGAGGTGCTGGCCTGCGCAGCCAGCACGCTTCTCGCCCGCCGCCTACCACCAGGCTAGTAGGGACTCTGCGGCACTCCACGGAGCCGACCGCCGAAACGATCCTATTCCCCTCTTCCGCGGAGTCCTTGTTGCCCACCCCGACCGACGAACAGACCGAAGCAGCGGACGCCTTCCGCGCAGGCCACCACCTCGCCCTACAAGCAGGCGCCGGCACCGGAAAGACCAGCACGCTGAACCAGCTCGCAGCCAGCACCAAGCGCCGCGGCCGCTACGTCGCCTTCAACAAGGACATCGCCCGCGACGCCTCATCGCGTTTTCCCCGCAGCGTGCTCTGCAAGACCGCCCACGCCATGGCCTACGCCGCTCTCGGCCACCGCTACACCAACCGTCTGAACAGCCCCCGCCAGCCTGCCTGGAAGACCGGCCAGGCCATCGGCATCACCCGAGCCATCCGCATCGGAGACCACGAGGTCAGCCATCGGACCCTGTCCCACATCATGCTGCGCACCGTGACCCGCTACTGCTACTCCGCCGACCGCGCACTGGCCCGCCATCACGTACCGCACCTGCGGGGTCTTGGAACACCGGCCGAGCAAGCCCAACTGGCGTCCGAGATCCTGCCGTTCGCCGACAAGGCCTGGGCTGACCTTCAAGACCCCGACCAGGGCGTCGTCCGCTTCGAACACGACCACTACCTGAAGATGTGGGCCCTGGCCGAACCGAAGATCGAGGCGGACTTTGTCTTCCTTGACGAGGCCCAGGACACCAATCCGGTGCTGGAGCAGGTCTTTGCCGCCCAGCGCGACCACGCCCAGCTCGTCATGGTCGGCGACTCCGCTCAGGCCATCTACGGCTGGCGCGGCGCCCGCGACGTGATGACCGGCTTCGACGCCACGCCCCTCACCCTGACCCGCTCCTTCCGCTTCGGGCCCCGCCTGGCCGAGCATGCCAACCGCTGGCTGGAACTGGCCGACGCACCCATCCGCCTGACCGGCACCGACGCCATCCCCACCGAAGTCGGTGCCATCGGCCGCCCCGACGCGGTGCTCTGCCGCACCAACATCGGCGCCATAGGGGAAGTCATGAAGCTGCTTGCCGCAGGCCACCGCGTCGCCCTGACCCGCGGTGGACACACTTTGTCCTCGTTGGCACTCGCCGCACGTGACCTCAAGGATGGCCGCCGCACCAGCCACCCGGAACTCGTCCTCTTCACGTCCTGGGGTGAACTGCAGGACTACGCCACCTATGACCCCGCCGGAGGCGACCTCCAGCCCTTCGTCGACCTCGTCGACACACACGGACCCGACGCCATCCTTGCCGCCGTCGACGAACTCACCGACGAGAAGCACGCCGACGTCACCGTCTCTACAGCCCACAAGGCCAAGGGCCGCGAATGGCCTACCGTCAAGATCGCCGACGACTTCCCTCCGCCCAAGGACACCGACCAGCATGACGCCCAAGGCCGCCCGATTCCGGAACCGGTCAATGACATGGACGCCCGCCTTGCCTACGTCGCCGTGACTCGGGCTCGTTATCAGCTCGACCTCGGCGGCCTGTCCTGGATTGGCATGTACCCCACGGCGCCAAGCGGGCACGAACCCCGTGCCTCAGGTAAGCCATCCTGAGGACCTGGCCCGGATCGATCAGCACCCCGACAACTCCATGAGGCGTTGCCCATGAGACCCCGTCGTGGCCGTGTAGTGATGTGCTCCCTCAGGGGACGATAGACAGGCTGCGCGTCGCAGTAGCCGTAGCTTGCTGGCCCTTGCCGTCGAAGGTCGTGAGGGTGAGCCCGAACATGAGTCGGTTCATCTCTTCACTCGTGAGCCCGAGTTCGGCCGCGACGGACCAGGGGCGAACATGCTTCGAACGCAGCGCGGTGAAGACCTTGGTCAACACCTGCGACGTTTCGCGCTGGCTCATGCCCTGCGGCTCGCCGGACCGGTACCCCAACCTGCTCAGCTCGGCGCAGGTGGACCGATACTGCCAGTCAGAGAGCAGATGCAGGTCGTGCATGCGGTAGGTCAGGGCCATCGCGGAGACGTTCCAAATTCGCTTGCCGCGCAGGATCTGATCGACGTGTGCGCCTGACGGCATGTGCCCCAGAACGCTCGCTCGAGGCATCAGGAACGCTGAAGCGAAGTCGTTCGCTTGCCGTTCGGCCTCGGGGCCTGAGCAGGCGTGCTCGCTACCATGCATGACGAGGTGGCCCAGTTCGTGGGCCGCGTCGAAGCGCCCTCGCTCGGCCGACTTGAGCGTATTGAGGAATACGAACGGAACGCCATCGCGCCACACCGCGAACGCGTCGACCTCGGCGTGGTCGGGATCGAGTGAGAACACCCGAACTCCGTGCGCTTCCAGAAGGTGCACCATATTGGGCGCTGGTGCTTCCCCCAGACCCCAGCGAGTGCGGACCATACCAGCGGCTGTTTCCGGGTCAGGTTTGCCCAGTGAAGGCACATTCGCTGCTGGCAGGCGGAATCTCTCGTCGATCCACTCGTACAGCATCGCGCCCAGTGTGCCGGCGGCTCGCGCGGCTTCGAGGACTCTGGCCGACGTCTTGCTGCGCGCCCTCCATGAGATGCCTTCGGCAGGGAGCTCGTCCAGCTCAGGACCTTCGAAGAAGACGGTGGGGAAGTCGAGTGCTGAGGCAATCTTGGCGAGGGTGTCGGGACGGGGTGCGGTGCGACCCGTCTCGTAGTTTGACAGGCTCTGCAATGACAGCTCGGCTCGGTCCGACAGCTCGGCAAGGGTGAGGCCCCTGCGCTTGCGGGCCAGTGTGATGCGGGACGGGGTCACCATGTGGGGCTGCCTCAGTTATTGGTGGTGCAGGGTGGGGCGACAGGCTTCGTGCCCCACCAACGGGCTTCAGCGGAAATCGACGGCGATGTCGATCTCCTCAGGCCCATCATCGTTCGTAGGTTCGATTCCGTCCATCACCAGGGCGGGAAGCGGAATCCGCTTACCCCATTCGATCACGAAGCCGTCCTGGAAGCGCTTTGGCTGCGACAGCTCACAGTCGATCCGCACCGTGTCGCCGATCGTCGTACGGTGCGACAGCAGGAACCACGTCTTCAGGGCGAAGGCCTCTTCTTCGCTCAACGCAACCCCGTCAGGGCCGACGCCGGCCGCGAACAGAGCCGTCTGTACGGATGTGGTGGCGTCGCCGGCGTTGGCGCGAGTGACCATTTCAGTGGCAGCTCCGCGTCGGCGTGCGTTCTTCGGGAACAGGCTTGCCTGCCCCGTGGCAGCGTCGCCGACCATCACGCCCATTGCGACCGATCGGTCCGGGTTGCAGACAAGTTCGAGCCGACCGTGCACGAGACGGGTCCACTTCTCCTTCTCGATGTGCAACTCGCGGATGGTCCGCACGTGCGCCTCGTAGGCCCGTCGGCCCGCCGTTCCCGTTGGATCGTTGCGGACCGCGGTGCGCCTTGCGGCTTCGCCCGCGCGCAGTACGTCGTGCAGAAGCTCAAGCCTGGTCCCAACGCCACCCAACTTGGCCCGTACATCATCGGGTTCAGGAGAGGGCTTCACAAGGGACAGGGTCAAGGGAACCTCCGGGCGTCGGCGGTGAGCTTATAAATACTCTACCTCAAATGAGGGGCAAGTTTTATAAGGGTTGCCGACGTTCGCGACTCCTCTGTAGGCCGGGAGTCGGGCCGTAGGTGAGAAGGGCTCGCTATCGCGGACGGTCCGCCGCAGAGAGCGGCTCTCGGCACCTGGTGCTGCGATATCCGCACTGCGGCTGCTCAGTCTGCGGGAGGTCTCGAACCGGTTCTCCACCCGGCTCAACGAGGTCAGCGCCAAGCCGGAGACGAGTCCGGATGCGCAGGACGACCGGAGAAGTCTCCTTGCCCGCGGGGACGAGCGGCTCCAGCGGGCCGTTGGCAGTCAGAGCATCGCGTACCCCAGCAGATCAAGGAGAGCCGTCCCCCGCGCACTGGGGAATCTTCGAGCCGTACTTGGCCCGATCCACAGGGTTCGGACATGTCAGGCCCCCCATGTCAGGCCCGCATGTTCAGGGAGTCGATCGTGCACCTCGACCAGTCCAGCTCGCCGCGCGAGTCCAGTTCGTCGAACAGACGATGCAGCTTGGCCCACACTCGGGCTTTCGTCCACTCGCTGAACCTTCGGTGGGCGGTTGCCCCGGATAGTCCGACCGACGCTGAGGGCAGTTGCTGCCGCGTGCAGCTCGACGTGGCCACGAACGCGATCGCGGCCAGCGCTTCACAGTCTCCATGCTTCCGTCGACCACCACCCTGAGGCCGCTTCGGCGCCTCTGGGACCACCCGCTGGAACAGCCCCCACAACTCATCCGGCACTATCCGCTCAACGATCCCCACCACGGCCAACAACCTACTGACTCAGATGAGATGACCTGTAAAGGGTTCGTATGTGCGGGCCGGCGGCTTGCCGTACTGAGGGGGTAAGCGTGTAGTACGTGCGGCGCCGCCTACATCCTTGTCGTTCATCCGCGGTTTCAAGACGACTCGAGAGCCAGCCGGCTTCTTCGAGGCGTTTGAGTTGCTTGAAGATCGTGGTTATCGGTATGCCGGTGGTGGCGTGGATCTGTGCCGCGCAGGCCTCTTGGTCTCTGTGAGTGAGGAGATGCCTCAGGAGCGGCAGCATGGGTAGAGGGATGAAGAGTCGGTCGCCGTGCTGGGGGCTGCTATGAAGGTTGGTCAGCGAACGGCGCTCACCGTCGACTGTGGCGATTGCGGAATTGATCGCGCCTGGTTCGGGAATTTTCTCGATTCTGGATCCGAGCGCGGCATGCATGAGGTTCTGGACGTCATCGCGGTCGAGATCTTGCAGGAGACGGGCTCCTCGTCTGGTTGGGCTCTGCGGCGCGTGTCGGACCGACCGGCGGAACAGTTCGGCTCCAACGGCGCACTCCAACTGGTCGAGCTGCGTGGTGAGCGTGCTTGGCCGTAGGCCGAGATAGCTGGCGCTAGTTGTGAGGGTGGGAAAGAACATGCTGATCTGGAAACGGCGTAGGCGGCGCCAGCCGTGAAGTGTCTCTTCCGCTGCTGCTCGAATGTCGGGCGGAATTGATGCATCGAGCTTTGTGATGAGAGCGGGGCTACTGCGGCCCGACGGCCTGCGCTGGATGCCGAGTTGTTCGAGCCGGTGTCGAACGGCCTCGCGGTGGGTACCGACCTCCTCGGCAATGTCACGGCCGGTCCGTTTATGTGTGATGTATTGCTCGCGGAGCCAGTCGTCGTTGAATACCGGTGGCCGAGTTCCTCCACTATGGATGGCGACACCCAGGTTCTTGGTGTGGCGGACCACGTGCGCGATGGGCACGCCCACTTCTCTGGCAATGGTGGCGAAGCTTTTCCTGCCCTCGGTGTACTCGCGCTGCAGGAACTCGGGCGTCAGGATCCGGACACGGCGTTCATGGATGCGCCAGCTGCCCAATGGCGACTGTGAGTCGGTGGCGTCCGTGAGCGCGGATTCCCAGGCGGAACGGCAGGCGGCGCTCATCTTCCGCAGGTCGGACGGCCCCAGGGACTCGGCGAGCCTGGACAACAGGCGGTCCGCCTCGACGAAGACGGCGTCAGCGCTGGGGAACGGAGGGAGAATGATGCCGTTGATCGCGGTTTGCGCCTGCACGATCGGATGGCCGTGACTGAGGCTGAGCTGTGGCGCGCTGGTCAGGTCTGCGCCGCAGACACTCCTCCTGCCGGTTCGGCGCATGCAGTGTCCGCGCGGATGTAGATGCACCGCTCTGGGCAGGAAGTAGCGCGGTTCGTGACCACAGCTCGGACAGGTGCGGTGGAGGAGGGCGTGGTGTTTGGTGCAGGCGAAAGGCCACGGCAGCCACCAGAGCGTCGGCCAGCGGCCCTCGTCGTCGTGCAGACACTGTGGGCAGAACCGCCAGCTGGGCGCCCGGCGGCCGAAGATCTCGGCGGGCAGGACGGCAGTGTCAAGATGGCGGGCAGGCAGTGCCACCTGCTGTTCCAGCCGCCGCAGTGCCTCTTCGGGGACTGAGGTGAGGAGATAACGCGTGCGTTCCCGGACCGACATCTCGGGCAGGCCCAGGGCGTCCAGCAGAGCCGAGAGTGAAGTCCAGCTGCGCCGGGCGAGGGCTTCCAGCCAGCTGTCGATGCTTTCCCCGGGGCGAGGCAGGACGCGGATTGCCAGGGTGCGCGGTTCGCTCATGCCGCCTTCTTCCCTGGCCGGCTGACCAGGCGGCCGGAGGCTAGGGCGTGTTGGAGTTCCTCGCGGGCCTGCTCGGAAGCAGCGTCGTTCTTCACCTGGTCCAGCAGTTCCTTGTCCAGGCGCTCGGCGCCGGTGCGTACTGCTCGCTGGCAACCGCGGTTGATCAGTGTCATAAGTGAGCCGATGTGGCCGGTGCTGCGGGCGAAGAGTTCGTCGGACAAATCGTCCGCGATCATTCCGGGGTACTTGTCTGCGAGGACGACGCGTTCTTCGATCCCGAGGAGGGCGTCGCGCCAGTCCGCTCGTCCCTGTTCGGATGAGATGGTGAACGGGTCCATGTTGAGCCGGGTAGTGCGGCGTCCGGTCTGCGCGAGAACCGCGTCCTCGTAACTTGATCCTTCGCTGAACAGGCCCCGCTTTTCCAGGCCAACGCCGATCGTCAGCAAGGTGACCGGGAATTCGTTGGCGATGTATTTGAAGTGGTTGCTGACCTCGATCCCGTTCTTGTTTCGCCACTTCAGGAAATGCAGGTCGTCCACGATCAGGAGCTTTGTTTCTGCTGATAGGACCGAATCGAGAGCGCGGTAGCCGAATTCGGCGGACGTCCCGCGAAAGCGGCCAGGGTGTCCGTAGTACTCTAGAATTGCCCGGTTGAAATCACGCATACCGGTGTTGCTGGTCAATCCGACACGGCAGACGGGCCACCGTTCGTGGCCCTCGTCGGTGTAATTTCCCTCTTCTTCGATGATCCGCCGGTGGACCTTTTTGGCGAAGGCGAGCACTGCTGTGGTTTTCCCTAGACCGGGGAAGGCATCGAGAGCGATGCCGCCCTTGACCTTGTCGCTGTCCTGGTCATTGCTGTCGAAGATGTCCCAGAGGTCTTCGTGCAGTGCCTTCAATTGTGGGGTCCTCAGGGGGCCCAGGTTCGCGTGCCATTTGCGGCGGTCTCGGTTGTATTCGGCAAGGGCATGTGTGCCCAGCATTTTCAGCTGGCGGCGCGACAGACGCTCCGGACGCATCCTGCGTGGGGCCTCGGCCAGGCGGCCGAATCCTTCCTTGCGGGACAGCGTGAGGTGATCCAGCCGGGAGCGCATATCGGCTTCCTCGGCCTTCGCGCGGGTCGGCTTACGCGTCATCGTCGATGTCCTTCAAAGCCGTGGCGTAGAAGTCGAGTTCCTCTTCCAGCTCATCCAGGCCGTCGGCATCGTCATCGCCCACCTCCGCGTCCTGAACGGCCTCGATCGCCGGAGACGTCGGCTGCTCGGGAAGGGACAGCACGCGGGCGACCGACGGCAGTGAACTGACCTCGTCGGCCTGCTGCTCGGGAAGATCCAGGGCGACCTGTTCGCGGGAGAGCCGCAGTGCCATCCGCCGTTCGACCAGAGAGGTGCCAAGGCCGAGGTTCCACCGCTTCAGCAGCAGGGCGATGGCGAGTCGGTCGTCGGGATAGGTGTACTCCTTCGCCGCCAGACGCCGGGCGAACTGCAGCGCTTCATCGCTCAGCGGCATGGTGAGGCCGGGCGCATGTTCCCACTGAAGCGTGTGCCAGATGCGCTTGTGGTCCCGGAAATGGATCCGGGTGACGTCGTCGGGGTCCGCGAAGAACTCCAGCCGCCGCTTGTCCAGGTCGATGTCGGATCCGGCCATGTCCCGCAGTCCGTCGAGGCAGTCGCCGTTGTAGCGGCGGCTGTTGATCTCGACGCCGTAGTGCTGGACGGTGCGCATCGTGACATCGAGAAACTCGTAGGCCAGGTGCGGGTCGCGGGGCACCTCGATGTAGCCCGCCCGCGCGAGCCCGTGCTCGAACATCGCCGACGGGGACAACTCCACCTTCGGCAGGTGCGGATCGACGAGACCCTTGTGTGGCCTGCGGTGATACGTCACGGCGGTCCACTCCCGGATGATCGCCTCCAACTCGTGGTGGAAGAAGAAGGCGTCCTTCTCCGGGTTCAGCCCGCGCGAGTGGATGTCCGGTCCCTTGTAGCCGGGCAGTCGCTGCAGCAGGTCTTCCCGCAGCGTGCGGAAATACCGCTCCACCGGCCCCTTGTCCCGGCCAGTGCGCAGCCTCGCCGGCTGCACCGAGATCCCCATCCGGCGGCAGACGCTGGTCAGGTGCGCCGACAGGTAGATCTTGCCGTGGTCGACGATCAACGTCTCCGGCGGCACCTTCGGGCCCCATACCCCAGTGAGGGGCCCGTGGACGGCCTCGACCTCCACCAGCACCCCACGTGGAATGCCGTGCTCGGGCCAGGCCGCTTCCCTCGGCCAGCTCTCAGGAACCTGCTGGGGGCGGTAAGCCTGGTAGAGGACGGCCGCCGCGTCGATCGCCTTCGTCGACACCGGAGTCACCCGCAGACCGATGATGCAGCGGGTGTACCAGTCCATCGCGACGGTCAGCTCCGCCTGCATCCACCGCAGCGTCACCGGGTCGAGCGCGAAAACGTCCAGCCGCGTGGTGTCCATCAGCACGTACTCGCCTGGCCGCGTGGGCCGCAGCTTCCCGTAGACGCCTCGCGGGCGGTCGGCGATGTCCCGGTTGCGCTGCGTACTCAACCGGAACGTCGGATGATGCCGTTCCAGCTCCTGCATCCACCGATAGGCCGTCGTCCGCGGCGGCAACTGCACCTTCACCAGCTTGAACTTGGCCCTGACGCGGGCCTCGACTTCTTCCAGCACCACCTTCACCGAGGGCCGTGACTCCTCCTCGTACTCCTTCAGCACCTCCTCTGCGGTCTCGACCCAGCGCGGATCAGCGTTGCTCAGCCCGCTGTCCGCCCGCGCGGTCTTCGGCACCAGACCAGCCTCGCCCAACTCTTGGAAGGACCGCACCCACCGGCGCACCGTCCGCTCGGTCACTCCCAGTTCCGTCGCCTTGGCCTCGTACCGAGCCCGCAGGGGCAGGCCAGGGGCGTATTGCGGGCGCGGCTCATCCGACCGCGGAAGGTCCTCGCTGCCGGAGCGGTAGCCCGTCAGCATCTCCCGGACATGCTCAGCCCGCTCCAAAACCTCCTTCCTCTCCTCCTTGGTCAGCCGGTTCAGCACCACGGCGGCAAGGTCCTCGTCATCAGTGGACGACGGGCCCGCCCTGTCATGGATCAGCTCGGCACGGTCCGAAGTCAGCAGCTCACGCAGCGACATCCGGGCCATCCGGCCCCGGCCGTCCTTGAGGACGACCTCCATGCCCGTGGCCAGGCTGACGAACTCCACCACTTCGACCGTTTCACCGTCCAGCCGGAAGTGCGTCCCGACCCCCAGCCTTGTTCCGGCCCCGCTCATGCGGCCCTCCGCAGCACGTGCCCCGCGCTCAACGGCCGGTCCAACGCGGTCGTCACATGCCCGGACCACAGCAGATGCAGCACCGCCGACTTCACCAGTGGCCGAGGCCACTCGGGCAGTAGCCGGAAAGCATCGCCCAGCGGTATCCCGTCCAGATCCGCAACCCGCAGGGCGGCCACCAGATCAGGGTCGAACAGCCAGGCGCGGCGGTAGCCGGCCAGGAACCGGACGTTCTCAAGCACGGACGGATCCGGCTCGCTCCACACCTCGTACTGCCACCCGCGCGACGTGACCGTCTCCCGTGTCCAGGCGAAGGTGAAGGCGATCTCCGGCTTCTCAAGCCGGTGCTGCGGCTTGACGTCCACGACCACCGGACCGTCGTCCGTCAGCAGCAGATAGTCCGGGATGTGCTTGCGCACTTTGCCATCGATCCCAGCCTTGAGCAGGAACGGCTGGGCCACGATATGCCGCACCTCAGGGGCGAAGTCGGCGAACAGCAGCCGCCCCAGCTCCAGCCGTGACTCGTAGATCACGTGGTCGCCCATGGTGGCCGACCAGTAGGTGCCCGAGTAGTGCTGCTGTCCCTTGAACCAGCGGAACGTCCGCCACGGCCGGGCCTCCCGCAGCAGCCCGAGCGGCACTAACGGCCACTCCAGGTCCTCCACAACGGCCCCGTCATCGCGCCGGACACTCATCCGTACCGGCGCGGCAACCGCTGTACCCATCGGACCACCAACCCCGCGATTTCCGAGCGGCCTCACTAGCCACCGAACGCTGGGGTCCTGCCCCGGCCAGAAGTGGAGACGCCGACCGGGAGGGTCCTGTACACGAAGAGGGGAACTACTCGCTCATGGGGCATGAATCCCATCCCCGTGTCCTATTGGACACGGGGTGGACATCGCCGGTGGGAAAAGGACACGGGATCTGGGATCCCACACCCGGTCAGCCCCCGTACGCCCCCGAAGCCGTCAGACGCAGCGCCGTGTCGATGAGCGGAACGTGACTGAACGCCTGGGGGAAGTTGCCCACCTGGCGCTGGAGGTGCGGGTCCCACTCCTCCGCCAGCAGGCCGAGGTCGTTGCGCAGCGACAGCAGCTTCTCGAACAGCTTGCGGGCCTCGTCCACGCGGCCGATCATCGCCAGGTCGTCGGCCATCCAGAACGAGCAGGCGAGGAACGCGCCCTCGTCGCCGGGCAGGCCGTCGACGCCCTCGTTGTCGCCCTCCGTCGGGTAGCGCAGGATGAACCCGTCCGGCGTGGACAGCTCCCGCTGGATCGCCTCGATGGTGCCGATGACACGCTTGTCGTCCGGCGGCAGGAAGCCCATCTGCGGGATCAGCAGCAGCGACGCGTCCAGCTCCTTCGAGCCGTACGACTGCGTGAAGGTGTTGCGTTCCTTGTCGTAGCCCTTCTCGCACACGTCGCGGTGGATGTCGTCGCGCAGTTCCTTCCACCGCTCCAGCGGGCCGTCGGCGTCGCCGGATTCGATCAGCTTGATCGTGCGGTCGACGGCGACCCAGGCCATCACCTTGGAGTGCACGAAGTGGCGGCGCGGGCCGCGCACCTCCCAGATGCCCTCGTCCGGGTCCTGCCAGTGGTCCTCCAGGTAGCGGATCAGCTTCAGCTGGAGCAGCGAGGCGTAGTCGTTGCGCGCGAGACCCGTCATGTGGGCCAGGTGCAGGGCCTCGGTGACCTCGCCGTAGACGTCCAGCTGGAGCTGGTGCGCGGCGCCGTTGCCGACCCGGACGGGGGTGGAGTTCTCGTAACCCGGCAGCCAGTCCAGCTCCGCCTCGCCCAGCTCCCGCTCACCGGCGATGCCGTACATGATCTGGAGGTTCTCCGGGTCGCCGGCCACGGCCCGCAGCAGCCACTCGCGCCAGGCGCGGGCCTCCTCGCGGTAGCCGGTGCGCAGCAGCGAGGACAGGGTGATCGCCGCGTCCCGCAGCCAGGTGTAGCGGTAGTCCCAGTTGCGGACGCCGCCGATGTCCTCCGGCAGGGAGGTGGTCGGCGCGGCGACGATGCCGCCGGTCGGAGCGTACGTCAGGGCCTTCAGCGTGATCAGCGAGCGGACCACGGCCTCCCGGTAGGGGCCGTGGTACGTGCAGTGGTCGACCCACTCGCGCCAGAAGTCCTCCGTCGCCTCCAGGGACTGCTCCGGCTCGGGCAGCGGCGGCGGCTCCTTGTGCGAGGGCTGCCAGGAGATCGTGAACGCGATCCGGTCACCCGGGGCGACCGTGAAGTCCGCGTACGTCGTCAGGGACTTGCCGTACGTCTCGGTGGATGTGTCGAACCACACGGAGTCGGGGCCCGCCACGGCCACCGTGCGCCCTTCGTGCTTGTGCACCCACGGCACCACCCGCCCGTAGGAGAACCGCATCCGCAGCGCCGAGCGCATCGGCACGCGGCCCGAGACGCCCTCCACGATCCGGATCAGCTGCGGGGCGCCGTCACGCGGCGGCATGAAATCGGTCACCCGGACCGTGCCCCGCTGGGTGTCCCACTCGGACTCCAGGATCAGCGAGTCACCGCGGTAGCTGCGCCGGGCCGCGGTGGGCGGCTGCTGGTCGGAGGCGTACGCGGGCCCGAGCCGCCAGAAGCCGTGCTCCTCGTTGCCCAGCAGGCCGGCGAAGATGGCGTGCGAGTCGAAGCGGGGCAGGCACAGCCAGTCGACTGTGCCGTCCCGGCAGACCAGGGCTGCGGTCTGCATGTCTCCGATGAGTGCGTAATCTTCGATGCGCCCGGCCACGTGCAACTCCAGTCGAACGGCCACGTCACCCCATAAGGGGGCTGTCGCTAGTGCGGTCAAGGGGATTTTCAGCAAGTCTTGCAATTGCATCGTTGAGCGATGAAGCAAAACAGGTCGCTTGCCGTGATGCAAAGCGCCAATTGTTGCTCAACGAACTGACGAGCTCACGTTGTTCCGGTACTTCCGGGCGGGGGATGGTGCCGTTGGGCCGGCGGGCTCGGCAGCGAGTGTCCGAGCAGGATACGACGCACGCCCATGTTCCGGGTGCCCGTCCAGGCAAGGCGAGTACGCCGAACGAGTGAGCATGGGGTGAGAGACCGGTGAGGGTGACCGCCTCCGTGTCGACATGTGTGCGGAGCGTGGCCGGAAGCCATCGCCCCGCGGCGCTGATACGCTGGTAGCCCGTGGACCGGTGGGCAGCAAACCCCCGAACCGCAGCGACGGCAACCCCCCGGAAACCTCCGGCAGGCAGCCGCACCGCACCCCCAGACCGCGACCACGGGAGCCCCGTCTTGGCCATGCCGCCCGCCGCTTTTCGTAACTCGACGACCAAGCACATCTTCGTCACCGGGGGTGTCGCCTCCTCGCTCGGCAAGGGCCTGACGGCCTCCAGCCTCGGCATGCTGCTCAAGGCCCGCGGTCTGCGCGTCGTGATGCAGAAGCTCGACCCGTACCTGAACGTGGACCCGGGCACGATGAACCCCTTCCAGCACGGTGAGGTGTTCGTCACCAACGACGGCGCCGAGACCGACCTGGACATCGGCCACTACGAGCGCTTCCTCGACCGGGACCTGGACGGCTCGGCCAACGTCACCACCGGCCAGGTGTACTCCACCGTGATCGCCAAGGAGCGGCGCGGCGAGTACCTGGGCGACACCGTGCAGGTCATCCCGCACATCACCAACGAGATCAAGCACCGCATCCGCCGCATGGCGACGGACGAGGTCGACGTCGTGATCACGGAGGTCGGCGGCACGGTCGGCGACATCGAGTCGCTGCCGTTCCTGGAGACCGTCCGCCAGGTCCGGCACGAGGTCGGCCGTGACAACGTCTTCGTCGTCCATATCTCGCTCCTGCCGTACATCGGCCCCTCGGGTGAGCTGAAGACGAAGCCCACCCAGCACTCGGTTGCGGCCCTGCGCAACATCGGTATCCAGCCGGACGCGATCGTGCTGCGCTGCGACCGCGAGGTGCCGACCGCGATCAAGCGGAAGATCTCGCTGATGTGCGACGTCGACGAGGCCGCCGTGGTCGCCTGCCCCGACGCCCGCTCGATCTACGACATCCCCAAGACCGTGCACGGCGAGGGCCTGGACGCCTACGTGGTCCGCAAGCTCGACCTGCCGTTCCGCGACGTGGACTGGACAACCTGGGACGACCTGCTCGACCGCGTCCACAACCCGGACCACGAGATCACCCTCGCGCTGGTCGGCAAGTACATCGACCTGCCCGACGCCTACCTGTCGGTCACCGAGGCGCTGCGCGCCGGCGGGTTCGCCAACCGGGCCCGCGTCAAGATCAAGTGGGTCACCTCCGACGACTGCAAGACCCCGGCGGGCGCGGCCCAGCAGCTCGGCGACGTCGACGGCGTCTGCATCCCCGGCGGCTTCGGCGACCGCGGTGTGCTCGGCAAGGTCGGCGCGATCAAGTACGCCCGCGAGAACAAGATCCCGCTGCTCGGCCTCTGCCTCGGCCTCCAGTGCATCGTGATCGAGGCCGCGCGCAGCCTGGCCGACATCGGCGACGCCAACTCCACCGAGTTCGACCCGGCCACCGCCCACCCGGTCATCTCCACGATGGCCGAGCAGCTCGACATCGTCGCCGGTGAGGGCGACATGGGCGGCACCATGCGGCTCGGCATGTACCCGGCGAAGCTGGCCGAGGGCTCGATCGTGCGCGAGGTGTACGACGGCAAGGAGTACGTCGAGGAGCGCCACCGGCACCGCTACGAGGTGAACAACGCCTACCGCGCCGAGTTGGAGAAGCGGGCGGGCATCCTGTTCTCCGGCACGTCCCCGGACGGCAAGCTCGTCGAGTACGTCGAGTACCCGCGCGAGGTCCACCCGTACCTGGTCGCCACGCAGGCGCACCCGGAGCTGCGCTCGCGCCCGACGCGCCCGCACCCGCTGTTCGCCGGGCTCGTCAAGGCCGCTGTCGAGCGGAAGACTTCGAAGTAACACACCAGTTGTACGGTGGCCGGGGTGCATCCCTTCAAAGGGTGTGCACCCCGGTTTCTTTTCGGCACGTCGGGCCCGGTGCGTGGAGTCGTGCCGGGCACGTGGAAGGACAGGCATGACGATCAAGGACACCCCGGAGGAGTGGGAGATCCGGGCGACGGACACCCCCTTCGTGGGCAACAAGACCTCCGTCCGCACCGACGACGTGGTCATGCCCGACGGCAGCGTGGTCCGCCGCGACTACCAGGTCCACCCCGGCTCCGTGGCCGTCCTCGCCCTCGACGAGGCCGACCGCGTCCTGGTTCTGCGCCAGTACCGCCACCCCGTGCGCCACAAGCTGTGGGAGATCCCGGCCGGTCTGCTCGACGTCCCCGGCGAGAACCCGCTGCACGCCGCGCAACGCGAGCTGTACGAAGAGGCGCACGTCAAGGCCGAGGACTGGCGGGTGCTGACCGACGTCTACACCACCCCCGGCGGCTGCGACGAGGCCGTTCGGATCTTCCTCGCCCGCGATCTCTCCGAGGCCGAGGGTGAGCGCTTCGCGGTCGAGGAGGAAGAGGCCGACATGGAGCTCGACCGGGTGCCGGTCGAGGACCTCGTCCGGGGCGTGCTGGCCGGGGAACTGCACAACAACTGCCTCGTCGTGGGCGTCCTCTCCCTGGTCGCCGCGCGCGCCGGCGACGGCCTGGACGCACTGCGCCCGGCCCAGGCGCCGTGGCCGGCGCGTCCGTTCGAGGCGTGAACCCTCCGGAGGTGGGCCGGGTCGGGGGCGGCTGACCCAGGCCGGGCGGTGGATCCGGGCCGGGCGGCGGGTCCGGGTCGGGCGGTGGATCCGAGTCAGGCGGTGGATTCGGGCGCCGGAGACGCGGCCTGCTGACCGGCCCTGCCGCCACAGCGGCATTGCGCCTGTGGCGACTGGGTCAGGTGGGCGTTGGGCCGCCCGGTGTGACGGGGCGCCGCCGCGCCCACTCTCCGCACGCTCTTCGCTTCGCTCGCGCAGAGGTCCTGGTTGTGGTGTGACGATCGGCTGATCCGATCGGGGGACGTGCCCGCCGTGCCCGTCGTGCTTCGGCCGGGGCGTTGCAGAGCGTGAACTAGGCTCTGTTCACGCCCGGACCGGAGTCCCGGCGGGCTTGTGCGTGTGGTGGGACGGGAGTGTGGCCCGTGACGGATCAGGTCGTGGAGACAGGCGACGTGCGGCTGACCGGACACGCTTCCGGGGAGAGCCGATTCCTGGGCCGCACACGCGAGTTGAAGGAACTGCGCGCCGACATCGAGCGCGCCGGCCTCGACACCCTCGCGGGCCGCAAGCCCCCACGCGCGCGCGTGCTGCTCATCGCCGGCAGGCCCGGCTCGGGGCGCACCGCACTCGCCGAGGAGCTCGTACGGCAGGTCGCGGACCGTTACCCGGACGGGGTGCTGCGCGCCCGGCTGAGCGACCCCGACGGCACCCCCGTGCCGGTCGAGCGCACCGCCCGGGACCTGCTCGCCGCCCTGGAGCAGGAGGCCCCGGCAGGCGCCTCCGAAGACGACCTGACCGACGCCCTGCGCACTGCCCTGGCCGACCGCCGTGCCCTGCTCCTGCTGGACGACGCTGCCGACGCCGAGCAGGTCGACGCCCTGCTGCCCGACACACCGGACTGCTTGGTCGTCGCGGTCTCCGAGGGCCCGCTGACCGGTATCTCGGACGTCCGCCCGTGCACCCTGGGTGGCCTGGACGCCAAGTCCGGGGTGGAGCTGCTGTCCCGGTACACCGGCGCGGTCCGCATCACCGTCGACCCCCGGGCCGCCGAGGGCCTCGCCGAGGAGTGCCAGGGGCAGCCGGCCGCACTGATGCTGGCGGGCGGCTGGCTCGCCGCCCGCCCCCAGGCGGCCGTCTCCGACCTCGCCAAGCAACTGCGCGCCGAGGACATCGAGGGGAACGCGCTGAACCGGGTCTTCCGGCTCGCCTACGCCGCCCTGCCCGCCACCGCCGCCCGGATGCTGCGCCTGCTCGCCCTCGCCCCGGCCGGACTCGTCGACCCGCAGACCGCCTCCGCCCTCGCCGGCTGCTCGGTCGCCGGCGCCCGGACCACCCTGGACGACTTCGTGGCCCTCGGCTTCCTGCACGCGGTGGAGTCGCCGCTGCCGCAGTACGAGGTGCCGGGCTGTCTGCACGCCCAGCTCCGCGTCCTCGCCGAGCGCCATGAGCGCCCGGCCGAGCTCCAGCTGGCCCGCGCCCGCATGCTGGAGCGGACGGTGCGACTGCTCCAGGCCTGCCGGGCGATCACCGAGACCGACAGCCCCCAGGCCCGCCAGAAGCTCATCGACCTGCCGCCGGCCCTGCGTTTTCCCACGCCCCGGGCGGCCGCCGACTGGCTGCGCGTGACCCGGCCCGCACTGCTGGCCTCGGCCAGGCTCGCGGTCGCCGACGGGCAGCTGGACACCCTGGCCCGGCGGCTGATGTCCCAGCTGGTGCGGACCATGGTGGCGCATGTCGGCACCCAGGCGGCGGCACCCGACCTGTACGGCATCCACAACCTGGTCCTCGACGTGGCCGAGCGCCGGAACCTGCCCCGCGAGCGGGCCGCCGCCCTCCTCAACCTCGGCGACCTCGACGCCCGGACCGGGCGCACGGCCGACGCGCTGGCCCGCTACCGGGCCGCGCTGGACGCCGGACGCGAGGTGAGCGATCCGTATGCGACCGGGCGCGCGATGGAATCCGTAGGCGGTGCGCATCTGGAGCTCGGCGACTTCGACCGGGCCGCCGACTGGTTCGGCCGGGCCCTGGTCGAGCGGCTCGCCCGGGACGAGCGTGCCGACGCCGCCCGGCTGTACGGGCGGATCGCCGCCGCCCACACCTACGCGGGCCGCTACGGCGAGGCCCTGCGGAACTGGCGCGCGGCGATCGCCGGGCACCGCAAGAACGACGACGTGGCCGCCCAGGCCCGGGCGCTGAGCGAGTTGGCGCGGGTCCAGGAGTACGCCGGCCGGCCCGAGGAGTCGCTGCGCACCTGTCGCGAGGCCGTGGAGTGGGCGCGGCGGGCCGAGGACACGCGGTTGCAGGCCGCGCTGCACCTGCGGGTCGCCGACACCCTCGAGCACCTCGGCGACCCCGCGTCGGCCCGGCTGCACCGGGGCGCCGCCGAGCGGATCCTCGGCGAGCACCAGGAGGGCCAGGAAGAGCCCGTAACGGCCTCCCACGGCGACTCACAGCGGAAACCGGAACCTGACGCCTGCGAAATCCGTGGCACATCCGCTGAAGATTGATGCAATGAAAGGCTAGACAGCGGGAACACCTTCATTAGACTGGCTCTGCCGCACGTTCTCCTGCGGTCTGTCCCGGTGTGCCCGTGCGCGCCCGGGTATGCCTAGTAATGCGCCCATACCCTCCGAGCCAAGGACCGTGATCGACGTGAAGGTCGGCATCCCCCGCGAGGTCAAGAACAACGAGTTCCGGGTGGCCATCACCCCCGCCGGCGTGCACGAGCTGGTGCGTCATGGCCACCAGGTCGTCATCGAGCGCGGTGCCGGCGTCGGCTCCTCGATCGCGGACGAGGAGTACGTCGCCGCCGGTGCGCGGATCCTGGACACCGCCGACGAGGTCTGGGCCACCGCCGACCTGCTGCTGAAGGTCAAGGAGCCCATCGCCGAGGAGTACCACCGCCTCCGCAAGGACCAGACGCTCTTCACCTACCTGCACCTGGCCGCCTCCAAGGAGTGCACGAACGCCCTGCTGGAGTCCGGCACCACGGCGATCGCCTACGAGACGGTCGAGCTGTCCGGCCGCGCGCTGCCGCTGCTCGCCCCGATGTCCGAGGTCGCGGGCCGGCTGGCCCCGCAGGTCGGCGCCTACCACCTGATGCGCGCCAACGGCGGCCGCGGCGTGCTGCCCGGCGGCGTCCCCGGAGTGCCGGCCGGCCGGGCCGTGGTCATCGGCGGCGGCGTCTCCGGCTGGCAGGCGGCGCAGATCGCCATCGGCCTGGGCTTCCACGTGACCCTGCTCGACAAGGACGTCAACAAGCTCCGCGAGGCGGACAAGATCTTCGGCACGAAGATCCAGACCGTCGTCTCCAACGCGCTGGAGCTGGAGAAGGCCTGCCTGGAGGCCGACCTCGTCATCGGCGCGGTGCTGGTCCCCGGCGCCAAGGCCCCGAAGCTGGTCACCAACGAGCTCGTCTCGCGGATGAAGCCCGGAAGTGTCCTTGTCGACATCGCGATCGACCAGGGCGGCTGCTTCGAGGACTCCCGTCCGACCACCCACGCCGAGCCGACCTTCCAGGTCCACAACTCGGTCTTCTACTGTGTCGCCAACATGCCCGGCGCGGTGCCGAACACCTCCACCTACGCGCTGACCAACGCCACGCTGCCCTACATCGTGGAGCTCGCCGACCACGGCTGGGCGGACGCGCTGCGCCGCGACCCGGCACTGGCCAAGGGCCTCAACACCCATGACGGCAAGGTCGTTTACAAGGAGGTCGCCGAGGCGCACGACGTGGAGCACGTGGAGCTGTCCTCGCTGCTCGGCTGAGCCCGCGGCCGGTAAGCCGGCCAAGTCGCCAAGGGGTAAAGGCGATACGTCAACACAGGTCGTCAATGCCGCGCACCCGGCCGGACCTTGCCCGACAAGGTCCGGCCGGATGTGTGTATGGTCACTTCGCGGTTCTCGGGCAACTCGCCTCGAACGTAACCCTTCAACCGATTCGCACACCGGTGAAACCTGCCGTGCGACGGCCGTACGCCCTTGACAGCGGGATGTTTCATTGCCGACACATCGGGCCGGGTCCGGCGGATTGTGTTGCTGCGGACGCCCGACACGCCATAGAGTCGCCAATCGTCGGCATGGTGCCACGCTGACCTGTCTAGAAGTTTCCTGGTCACCAAGGAGGTAAGACGACTTGTGAATGAGTCGACATTTACTCCCGGGGGTGGTCAACCAGGAATGCCTGCACGGGGCCAGGGTCCCGCGGGGTTCGCTGCTGTCGGCTCCGTCGCTGTGCGCACCTTCGCAGCCCACCAGAGTCAGCAGGCGACTCACACAGCACACCAGAAGATGGATGGCCATCACGTGAACGCCATGGCCGGCGACGGAAGTGGCGCGCCCCACAACCACTTCGCCGACTACGACGAACTGCCCGAGGGGCACTTCTACGACCCCGACGCGGAGTACGAGCCCGACCCCGAGTACGCGGCCACTCTCGCGCCCGACGCGGCCAGACAGCGCCGGGAGCGTATCGGCCCGACCGGGCGCCCGCTGCCGTACTTCCCGATCCCGGGTCCGCTGACCGAGCACGGACCCGCGAAGATCATCGCGATGTGCAACCAGAAGGGCGGCGTCGGCAAGACGACGTCGACCATCAACCTGGGTGCCGCGCTCGCGGAGTACGGACGCCGGGTCCTGCTCGTGGACTTCGACCCGCAGGGCGCGCTGTCGGTCGGACTCGGCGTCAACCCGATGGAACTCGACCTCACCGTCTACAACCTGCTCATGGAGCGGGGGATGGCGGCCGACGAGGTGCTGCTGAAGACGGCGGTCCCCAACATGGACCTGCTGCCCAGCAACATCGACCTGTCGGCGGCCGAGGTCCAGCTGGTCTCCGAGGTCGCCCGTGAGTCGACGCTGCAGCGCGCCCTGAAGCCGCTGCTGCCCGACTACGACTTCATCGTCATCGACTGCCAGCCCTCGCTCGGCCTGCTCACGGTGAACGCCCTGACGGCCGCGCACAAGGTGATAGTGCCTCTGGAGTGCGAGTTCTTCGCGCTGCGTGGTGTGGCCCTGCTGACGGAGACCATCGAGAAGGTCCAGGAACGGCTCAACCCGGAGCTGGAGCTCGACGGCATCCTCGCCACGATGTACGACTCGCGCACGGTGCACAGCCGTGAGGTGCTCGCGCGTGTGGTCGAGGCGTTCGACGACCACGTCTACCACACGGTCATCGGGCGCACGGTCCGCTTCCCGGAGACCACGGTCGCCGGTGAGCCGATCACCACGTACGCCTCCAACTCCGTCGGTGCCGCCGCCTACCGCCAGCTCGCCAGGGAGGTGCTCGCCCGGTGTCACGCCGAGTGAGTCTGCCGGGGGCCGACGAACTCTTCCGTACGACAGGGGGGATGGCGCTTCAGTCGTCCACGCCCAGGCGTCCGGCCAACGGCGACGCCCGGGTGCCCGCTCCTGCGGGGGAGGGTGACGCGGTGGCGGCAACGGCCGCGGAGGACGCGCCGCAGTCGGTGCCCGCGCAGGGCGGTGACGGCGAGGGTGCGGAGCATGTCGCGGCGGACTCGGAGTCGGCCGAGGCCGGGGAGTCCCGCAGCCGCTCGGCGGCCGCCGAGCGCGGCGGCTCCGCCCGGCGGCAGGCGGCACAGGAAGGTTCTGCCGCGGGTGCGGCCGGTGCCGCCGCTGCGGCACCCCGCAAGCGCGGGCGGGCCGCCTCGCGCCGTCCCAGCGGCCGTGAGAGGCACGACGAGAAGATCACGGTGTACGTGTCGGCCGAGGAGCTCATGGACCTGGAGCACGCCCGTCTCGTGCTCCGCGGCGAGCACGGCCTGGCCGTCGACCGCGGCCGTATCGTCCGCGAGGCGGTCGCCGTGGTCCTCGCCGACCTGGAGACCCGCGGGGACGCCAGCATCCTCGTACGACGGCTGCGCGGGCGGTAGCGGTAGCCTGCGGAGGCCATGACCTCGAACGCTTCCCCACCGCCCGTCGGCGGCCCGTCCGGCCGCCGGCGCGCGCTGGGGCGTGGCCCGGGGGCTCCGCGGGTGGCTCCGCAGGGTGAGCCGACGGACGTGGTCGAGCCCGGTGCGCCGCCTGCGGACACCGCCCGGTCGGGCGGGACGTCGGAGGAGACCGGGGCTGCCGGGTCGGGCGTGTGGTCCGCGGAGGCAGCGGCCGGCGCGCAGGCGTTGGTTGCCGAGGAGCCGCCCGTCGTCGTGGAGCGACAGACCCCTGCCGGGCCTGCCGGTCCCGGGGCGGGCCGTGAGGGCGTTTCCCCGGAGGGAGACGACGCGTCCGGGCCTGGGCCCGAAGCGGGTCAACCGGCGGCGGGGCGTGAGCATCCCGCCCTCGGGCCGGTGGCTGCGGTTGAGACCGCCGCCCCGGCCGCCGAGCCCGTCGAGACCGGGTCCCGGCGCGAGGCGTTCCCTTCCGCTCCTGGGACCGATGCCGACGCCGAGGCCGCCGTTCCGGAGAGGGAAGACGAGGGTGTTCCTCCGCAGGCCGAGGCCGAGGCCGAAGCCGGGGTGGCCCCCGGAGCGCAGGCCCCGCGGGGGCGGAGCGAGTCGGGGGGCACCGCCCAGCCCCCGGCCGGAGGTGCCGACGGCGATGACGGGGTCTTCAAGGTCCGGCTTGCCAACTTCGAAGGGCCCTTCGATCTGCTGCTTCAGCTGATCTCCAGGCACAAGCTGGACGTCACCGAGGTCGCGCTGTCGAAGGTGACCGATGAGTTCATGGCGTACATCCGGGCGATGGGGCCGGACTGGGATCTGGACGAGACGACCGAGTTCCTCGTCGTCGCGGCCACGCTGCTCGATCTGAAGGCGGCGCGGCTGCTGCCCGCCGCCGAGGTGGAGGACGAGGCCGACCTCGCGCTGCTCGAAGCCCGGGACCTGCTGTTCGCCCGGCTGCTCCAGTACCGGGCGTACAAGCGGATCGCCGACATCTTCAGCGGGCGGCTCGACGACGAGGCCCGGCGCTATCCGCGTACCGTCGGGCTCGAACCCCACCATGCCGAGCTGCTGCCCGAGGTGGTCATCAGCATCGGCGCGGAAGGGTTCGCCAAGCTCGCCGTGAAGGCGATGCAGCCAAAGCCCAAGCCGCAGGTGTACGTCGACCACATCCACGCCCCGTTGGTCAGCGTGCAGGAGCAGGCCGCGATCGTCGTCGCGCGGCTCAGGGAGCTCGGCGAGGCCGGCTTCCGGGAGCTCGTGGCGGACACCGACGACACATTGACCGTCGTGGCCCGGTTCCTCGCGCTGCTGGAGCTGTACCGCGAGAAGGCCGTCGAGCTGGAGCAGGAGACCGCGCTCGGTGAACTGCTCGTGCGGTGGACCGGCGGGGACGGGGACGAGACGCCGACCGTCACGGACGAGTTCGACCGGCCGCCCGAGCCGCCGAAGGAGGAGAAGAAGGCATGAGCCAGGAAGCCACCGAGGTCCCGGCCGGGTTGCGTGCCGTCGCCGATCTCGATCTCAAGCCCGCTCTGGAGGCCGTCCTCATGGTCGTGGACGAGCCCGCTACCGAGGAGCACCTCGCGAAGATACTGGAGCGGCCGAAGCGCCGGATCGCGGACGCGCTGCGCGAGCTGGCCGACGAGTACACCGTCCAGGGCCGCGGCTTCGAACTGCGGTTCGTGGCGAACGGCTGGCGGTTCTACACCCGCGCCGAGTACGCGCCCGCCGTCGAGCGGTTCGTGCTGGACGGCCAGCAGGCCCGCCTCACCCAGGCCGCCCTGGAGACCCTGGCCGTCGTCGCCTACCGGCAGCCGGTCAGCCGCAGCCGGGTCTCCGCCGTACGCGGAGTCAACTGCGACGGCGTCATGCGCACCCTCCTCCAGCGCGGTCTGATCGAGGAGGCGGGCACGGAACTCGAAACAGGTGCGATCCTGTACACGACGACGAACTACTTTCTGGAGCGGATGGGCCTGCGCGGTCTGGACGAGCTCCCGGAACTCGCGCCCTTCCTCCCGGAGGCGGAGGCGATCGAGGCCGAGACCCAGGAAGGCGTACCGTCGTTCGACCCGGACGCGCCTGATGACGACGTGCCGGGCCGCCCGGTCACCCCGGGTACCGACGACGAAGACGACCAGACGGAACTTTGATGCGAAGCAGCGGCAGCGGCAAGAGCGGCGGGCGCGGTAACCACCGCGGCGCCGGCAACGACAGGGACCAGAAGCAGGGGCAGGGCCGCCCCCGCAAGCCCCGCCCGGAGGAGCGCCGCTACGACGTGGGCCCCGGAGCGACGAAGGACGGCCCCAAGGCCGGACGCGGCGGCGCCGCGCGCGGCGGAGCCAAGGGCGGGCCCAAGCAGCCCCAGAAGGGCGGTCGTACGGCCCCGGCGCGCCCCCGCGAGTACGAGGCGAAGATCGAGGAGCGCAACCGCGACCGGTATGCCGGGAAGAAGGACGTCAAGCTCCCCAAGACCTTCCCGGGCGCCGAGCAGGAGGGCGAGCGCATCCAGAAGGTCCTCGCCCGCGCGGGCTTCGGCTCCCGGCGTGCCTGCGAGGAGCTGATCGAGGAGGCCCGGGTCGAGATCAACGGCGAGATCGTGCTGGAGCAGGGGCGGCGGGTCGACCCGGAGAAGGACGAGATCAAGGTCGACGGGCTGACCGTCGCCACGCAGAGCTACCAGTTCTTCTCGCTGAACAAGCCCGCCGGGGTCGTCTCCACCATGGAGGACCCGGAGGGGCGGCAGTGCCTCGGTGACTACGTCACCAACCGCGAGACCCGGCTCTTCCACGTCGGCCGGCTCGACACCGAGACCGAGGGTGTCATCCTGCTCACCAACCACGGCGAGCTGGCCCACCGGCTGACCCACCCCAGGTACGGCGTGAAGAAGACCTACCTCGCGCACATCGTCGGCCCGATCCCGCGCGATCTGGGCAAGCAGCTCAAGGACGGCATCCAGCTGGAGGACGGCTACGCGCGCGCGGACCACTTCCGGGTCGTCCAGCAGACCGGCAAGAACTACCTCGTCGAGGTCACCCTCCATGAGGGCCGCAAGCACATCGTGCGCCGGATGCTCGCGGAGGCCGGGTTCCCGGTCGACAAGCTGGTCCGCACCGCCTTCGGCCCGATCACCCTCGGCGACCAGAAGTCCGGCTGGCTGCGGCGGCTGTCCAACACGGAGGTCGGCATGCTGATGCAGGAAGTCGATCTCTAGGCTTACGGGGACACCCCGAGTGCCGAGAGTTCCCCGTGTCCTTCAGGGCGCGGGGACGGAAGGACTTCTGACATGGCCACGCTCGTCTACAAGCAAGCCGCCACCGGAGCGCTGACCGGCCTCGCCCTCGGGGACGCACTGGGGTATCCGACCGAGTTCAGCGACGTACCGTCGATCGTCGCCAGATTCGGCCCGTGGCGGCGGCTGGAGCTGCCGGCACCGGCGCTCGTCACCGACGACACGCAGATGACGCTGGCGCTCGGCCGGGGCATCCGGACGGCGATGGACCGGGGTGTACTCGAGCCCGAGGGGATGGCCGCCGCCGTACGGCAGGAGTTCATCGCCTGGAACCGCTCTCCGGAGAACAACCGCGCTCCCGGCAACACGTGTCTGCGGGCCTGCGCCCTGCTGGAACATGCTGACCGCCCCTGGCAGGACGCCAGTCAGATCCACTCCAAGGGCTGTGGCGCCAACATGCGTGTCGCGCCCCTGGGGCTGGTTCCCGGTCTGAGTGACGAACAGCGCGCGGGTGCCGCCCAGTTGCAGTCCGCCCTCACCCACGGGCACCCCACCGCGCTCGCCGCGTCCGACCTGACCGCGCACGCCGTTCGGCTGCTCGCGGAGGGCGCCGAGCCGGCCGGGCTGGTCGGTCTGCTCCGCTCGTACGCCCTGGAGAACCGCAGCCACTACCACGAGCGCTGGCTCGGCGACCTGTGGCGCCGGGCCCAGGATCCGAGCCCCGAGCAGTTCATCGCGCGCGGCTGGGACGAGTGCCTGGCGATTCTCGACCGGCTCCGGCACGCCGTGGGCACCGTCTCGCCCGAGGCCGACCCGTGCCTGGCCACCGGCGAGGGCTGGATCGCCGAGGAGGCACTGGCGACCGGTCTGCTGTGCTTCCTGCTCTTCGCCGACGAGCCGCTCACGGCCCTGCGCCGCGCCGCCTGCACCGCCGGCGACTCGGACTCCATCGCCTGCCTGGCCGGCGCCTTCGCCGGCGCGTACCTGGGCGCCGAGGCCTGGCCGAACGAGTGGGCCGATCGCATCGAGTACCGGAGCGACCTGCTGACCCTCGGGGCGCTCTGGGACGCCTGATCAGGCCCTCGGACCGAGGATCGAGGACCGAGGCGCGGCGGGCGGGATGCTGGGGTCGGCGCGCAGGGCCGGCTCGCAGAAGGCTCTCGGGCCGCATGCCCGGGAGCGTGCGCGGGCCCTTACGTCAGCCGAACCGACTTTCCCTCCACGGTGATCTTCTCGGCGGGCAGCGGCCGCGTCGCCGGGCCGTGGGCCACCGAGCCGTCGGCGATGCGGAACTTGCTGCCGTGACATACGCAGTTGATGGTGCCGTCGGAGACGGACGCCACCGTGCAGCGCTGGTGGGTGCAGATCGCCGAGAAGGCCTTGAACTGGCCCTGCTCGGGCTGGGTCACCACGACTTCTTCCTCCTTGAAGATCTTTCCGCCGCCGACGGGGATCTCGTCCGTGGAGGCCAGCTCCTGGCCGGCCGTCTCCTGGCCGGTGGGTGAGCTCGTCGACGCGGAGCCGTTGTCGTCACCGCCCCCGCCGCAGGCCGCGACGAACGCCAACGCGCCCGTCGCGCCCGTCGCGAGGAGGACCGTGCGGCGTGTGGTCTCGTAGGTCATGTCGTCACTCCGAAGGCGCCAAAGAGGGATAAATCGGAATTCTCTCTGCATCTTGGCATCGAAATGCCCAGGAGGCGGCAATGCCGGTGTCTCATCGGACGGGCGCCGCGCACCCCGGCCGCGCGGGCTGACTAGGCTTGACACCCAGAGCGACACACACGCCAGCAAGGAGCAACGCCGTGGCGGTACGAGCGGTCCGGGGCGCCGTCCAACTCGAACGGGACGAAGCCGGGCACATGGACGAGCAGGTCGGAGCCCTGCTCACGGCCATCCTGGAGCGCAACGACCTCACCGCCGAGGATCTGATCAGCGTCTGGTTCACGGCCACGCCCGACCTGCACAGCGACTTCCCGGCGGCCGCCGCCCGCAAGCTCGGCATCGTGGACGTCCCGCTGATCTGCGCCCAGGAACTGAACATCGAGGGCGCCATGCCGCGCGTCGTTCGCGTCCTCGCGCACATCGAGTCGGACCGGCCCCGCGCCGACATCGCCCACGTCTACCTCGGCGCCGCTGCCGCCCTGCGCAAGGACATCGCCCAGTGAGAACCGCACTCGTCATCGGTACCGGGCTCATCGGCACGTCCGCCGCCCTCGCCCTGTCGCAGCGGGGCGTCACCGTGCACCTCGCCGACCACGACGCGGAGCAGGCCCGTACGGCTGCCGCGCTCGGCGCCGGTACGGACGAGGTGCCGGACGGGCCCGTCGACCTCGCGATCGTCGCCGCCCCGCCCGCGCACGTGGCCGACGTGCTCGCCGACGCCATGCGCCGCGGCGTGGCGCGCGGCTACCTCGACGTCGCCAGCGTCAAGGGCGGGCCGCGCCGTGAGCTGGAGGCACGCGGCCTCGACCTGACCGCGTACCTCGGCACGCATCCCATGTCGGGCCGCGAGAGGTCCGGCCCGCTGGCCGCCTCCGGCGACCTCTTCGAGGGCCGCCCCTGGGTGCTGACCCCGACCCGGGACACCGACACCGAAGTGCTGAACCTCGCCCTGGAACTGGTCTCGCACTGCCGTGCCGTGCCGGTCGTGATGGACGCCGACGCCCACGACCGTGCCGTCGCTCTCGTCTCCCACATGCCCCACCTGGTCTCCAGCCTGGTCGCCGCACGCCTGGAGCACGCCGAGGAGGCCGCCGTACGGCTGTGCGGGCAGGGCATCCGGGACGTGACCCGGATCGCCGCCTCAGACCCCCGGATGTGGATCGACATCCTCTCCGCGAACCCCGGGCCGGTCGCCGACCTGCTCACGGACGTCGCCGCCGACCTGGAGGAGACCGTGCGGGCCCTGCGTGCCCTCCAGTCCTCCGACGAGGACAAGCGCCGTGACGGCACCACCGGCATCGAGGACGTCCTGCGGCGCGGCAACGCGGGACAGGTCCGCGTCCCCGGCAAGCACGGATCCGCCCCGCGGGTCTACGAGGTCGTGGCTGTGCTCATCGACGACCAGCCGGGACAGCTGGCCCGGATCTTCGCGGACGCGGGCAGGGCCGGCGTCAACATCGAGGACGTGCGCATCGAGCACGCGACCGGGCAGCAGGCCGGTCTGATGCAGCTGATGGTGGAGCCGAAGGCGGCACCCGTACTGAGCGCCGCACTGCGGGAGCGGGGCTGGGCGATCCGGCAGTAGTGCATGCTGGATGTGGCTGACCGACGCGCGGCCGGACGAGTGACCCGCACCCAGTAACCTTGTGCGGGGCAGTCGCGCCCTCACCCCGCCAGCCCAGTCCAGGAAGGTCCCCACTGTGGAAAGCGCCACGCCAGTGATTGTCGCCATCGACGGCCCCGCCGGCACGGGCAAGTCGAGCACGTCGAAGGCCGTGGCGGCGCAGCTCGGTCTGAGCTACCTGGACACCGGCGCCCAGTACCGGGCGATCACCTGGTGGATGGTGAACAACGGCATCGACATCGATGACCCGTCCGCCATCGCCGCCGCGGCCGGCAAGCCCGAGATCGTCTCCGGCACCGACCCGGAGGGGCCGACCATCACGGTCGACGGCGTCGACGTGGCGGGCCCGATCCGCACCCAGGAGGTCTCCTCCAAGGTCAGCGCGGTCAGCGCGGTGCCCGAGGTGCGCGCCCGCATCACCGAGCTGCAGCGCTCGATCGCGTCCTCCGCGAAGAACGGCATCGTGGTCGAAGGCCGGGACATCGGCACGACCGTGCTGCCGGACGCCGACCTGAAGATCTTCCTCACCGCCTCCGCGGAGGCGCGTGCCGCCCGCCGCAGTGGTGAGCTGAAGGGCGCCGACGTGCACTCCACCCGCGAGGCCCTGATCAAGCGGGACGCCGCCGACTCCGGCCGCAAGACCTCGCCGCTGGCCAAGGCGGACGACGCCGTCGAGGTGGACACCACCGAGCTCACGCTGGCCCAGGTCATCGAGTGCGTCGTCACCCTCGTCGAGGAGAAGCGGGCCGGGAAGTGACCGAACTGCCTTCTCCGCGGGGCGCCGAGGTCGGGCGGCGCATCGGCGTCGGCCTGATGTACGGGCTGTGGAAGCCGCGCGTGCTCGGCGCATGGAAGGTGCCCGCGAACGGCCCGGTGATCCTCGCGGTCAACCACTCCCACAACATCGACGGCCCGATGGTCATGGGCGTGGCACCCCGGCCGACGCACTTCCTGATCAAGAAGGAGGCGTTCGTCGGCCCGCTCGACCCGTTCCTGACTGGCATCGGCCAGCTGAAGGTGGACCGCGACACCACCGACCGCACGGCGATCACCCGGGCGCTGGGCGTGCTGGAGAACGGCGGCGTGCTCGGCATCTTCCCGGAGGGCACCCGGGGCGAGGGCGACTTCGCCTCGCTGCGCGCCGGGCTCGCCTACTTCGCGGTGCGCAGCGGTGCGCCGATCGTGCCGGTCGCGGTGCTGGGAAGTACCGACCGACCGGGACGGTTGATAAAGGGGCTGCCTCCGCTGCGGTCCCGCGTCGACGTCGTCTTCGGGGAGCCCTTCGAGGCGGGCGACGGCAGCGGGCGCCGTACGCGCACGGCGCTGGACGAGGCGACCGGGCGCATCCAGAAGCAGCTCGCCGCCCACCTGGAAAACGCCAGGCGCTTCACCGGGCGCTAGGCAACACTGAGTAGTGGATCAGCCCGCGAGACAGCGGGTACTCCACCGACCACCACGATGAACGACGAGGTACGGACTTCATGAACGACCACATCCAGCCCGACGGCTCGGACGCGTACGAAGGTGCGCCCGAGCACGACCACGGGGCGCTCGGCGACGCCGAGTACGCGGAGTTCATGGAGCTCGCCGTGGAGGAGGGCTTCGACCTCGAGGACGTCGAGGGCGCGATCGAGGAGGCCGGGCACGGCCCGCTGCCCGTCCTCGCCGTGGTCGGCCGCCCCAATGTCGGCAAGTCGACCCTGGTGAACCGCATCATCGGCCGCCGCGAGGCCGTCGTCGAGGACAAGCCCGGCGTCACCCGCGACCGTGTGACCTACGAGGCCGAGTGGGCGGGCCGCCGCTTCAAGGTCGTCGACACCGGCGGCTGGGAGCAGGACGTCCTCGGTATCGACGCCTCCGTGGCAGCCCAGGCCGAGTACGCCATCGACGCGGCCGACGCCGTGGTCTTCGTCGTCGACGCCAAGGTCGGCGCCACCGACACCGACGAGGCTGTCGTCCGGCTGCTGCGCAAGGCCGGCAAGCCGGTCGTGCTGTGCGCCAACAAGGTGGACGGCCCGAGTGGCGAGGCCGACGCGGCCTACCTGTGGTCGCTGGGCCTGGGGGAGCCGTACCCGGTCTCGGCGCTGCACGGCCGGGGCACCGGCGACATGCTCGACCAGGTCCTTGAGGTGCTACCCGAAGCGCCGCGCGAGACATTCGGCGGGGGCGGCATCGGCGGGCCGCGTCGCATCGCCCTGATCGGCCGCCCGAACGTGGGCAAGTCCTCACTGCTGAACAAGGTGGCGGGCGAGGAGCGCGTCGTCGTCAACGAGCTGGCGGGCACCACCCGTGACCCGGTCGACGAGCTGATCGAACTCGGCGGCGTCACCTGGAAGTTCGTCGACACGGCGGGCATCCGCAAGCGGGTCCACCTCCAGCAGGGCGCCGACTACTACGCCTCGCTGCGCACCGCCGCCGCCGTCGAGAAGGCGGAGGTCGCGGTCATCCTCATCGACGCCTCCGAGTCCATCTCGGTGCAGGACCAGCGGATCGTCACCATGGCCGTCGAGGCGGGCCGTGCGGTCGTCCTCGCCTTCAACAAGTGGGACACCCTCGACGAGGAGCGCCGCTACTACCTGGAGCGGGAGATCGAGACCGAGCTCGGCCAGGTGGCGTGGGCCCCGCGCGTCAACGTCTCGGCGCGCACCGGCCGCCACATGGAGAAGCTGGTCCCGGCAGTCGAGACGGCCCTGGCGGGCTGGGAGACCCGGGTCCCGACGGGCCGGCTGAACGCGTTCCTCGGCGAGCTGGTCGCCGCCCATCCGCACCCGGTCCGGGGCGGCAAGCAGCCGCGCATCCTGTTCGGCACGCAGGCGGGCACCAAGCCGCCGCGGTTCGTACTGTTCGCCTCCGGCTTCATCGAGGCGGGCTACCGGCGCTTCATCGAGCGTCGCCTGCGCGAGGAGTTCGGCTTCGAGGGGACGCCGATCCACATCTCGGTGCGGGTGCGCGAGAAGCGCGGCGCGAAGAGGAAGTAGCACGAAGCAGCGGAAGGGCGGCCCCAGCCGGGGCCGCCCTTCCGCTGTACGGTGCTCGCTTCAGACGCCGCTTCTCCGACCCGGCGGCAGTGCGGCCGGCACGTGGTGCATCCCCGTGCCGTGCGAGCCGATGGTCCCGACGCGCTGCCACTGCGGCTGCTGTCCGGCGGCGTGGCGGGCGCTCTGGGCACCCGCGCTGTAGGCATTGTACGAGCTGTTGTGCGAACTGCCGTACGAGTCCGTACTGTGCGGGAGGTTCCCGAAGGCGGTGAAGCCGAGTTTCTCCTCGCCGCTGCGGTCGCCGGGAAGTGCGCGGAAGGACTTGACGTACTCGGCGTAGAGCGCGTCGTAGATCGGCGTGGCCGATGGGCCGCACTGGGAGTCCTGAGCCGACCGTGCGGAGGGGATCGACGAGTAGGACTGGCGGCGGGGAACGTCGTATGCGTGCACGTATGTCCAAACGACCCCGCGGGTCAAGGGATGCGGCCCGGATACGGCTTTCGCGGGGGGTGCGGCCTGCCCGGGTGACGCGCCGCTCAGATGCCGGCGAGAGGCAGCGCGGCGGCGACCAGCTTTCCGTTGGCCGCCGCCTTGTCCAGCGCGTCCCGCAGCAGGTCCTCGCGCGGCTGGCGGCCGATCGAGCCGACCGGCGCGGCGAACATCAGCACCTGCTGGTGCTTGTTGGCGGCCGCGCGCCAGCCCTCGGTGACCTGGAGCGGCTGGTGGGCCTGCCACCAGGCCACCGGCTGGCCGCCGTTGCTGCCGGGCTGGAGCACCGCGTGCAGCCGGCCCACGGCGAGCAGCACGGACCAGCCGTGCAGCACGGGCGGCACGGCGGACAGCTCGGTCAGCGGCGTGAAGCCCTGCTCGATGAGCAGCGGCAGGAAGTCGTCGCCGGAGCCGGTGGTGCCGGGCCGGGCGATGGGCGCGGTCGGCTCCACCACCAGGGCCGGGTGCAGCTCCCCGGCGATCAGCACGAGTCCGCTGGTCACGCCGAGCACCGCCTGCTCGGGCACCACCTTGTCGGGCTCCAGGTCGACGGTGTCGCCGGTGATGGACTTCACGGCGCCCCGGAGCTGTTCCTCGGTGAGCTGGACGACCTGCGAGGGCAGGCAGCCGGCGTGGGCGAAGGCGAGGACGGCGGTCTCGTCCCCGATGAACAGGACGGTGCTGGTGCGCTCCTGTTCGGAGTCGCCCGGAGTGCGGCAGGACGTGCAGTCGTAACTGCCCGGGGCGGTCTCTCCGGCGAGCAGGCGGTCGGCTTCTTCGTCGCCGATCTCGGCGCGTACCTCGTCGCTGACGTCGAGCATGCGCGGCACGGGTGGCTCCCTCGGGGATGCGGTGCGTGGCAAGGCCGGGTGGCTCCCGGCCGTGGTCCGGGTGGGCCCGGCTCATGAAGAAGACAACGGGTGATCTGTGGCGGGAGTCACGCCCCAGAGCGAACGGAATCGAACCAACCAGCGCACAGGGTCACGCTCGGCGCGGAATCGCGCACTCACTGTCAAGTCCCCGCTCCGCAAAGGGTGTTGACGGGGTGAGGTGGGTCACAGGTCGTCAGGCGGATGGGTCGACATATCAGGAAATCCAGGAATGAAGTGGGTGTCCGGAATTAGCCGTTACCCGAGGTATCGGGGAACTGGCCTGGAAAGACGGACCACCGGTTGATGACGGCCCGCAACCTCCTTAGATTCCTCGGCCGTGTGCAGCGAGCACCGCTCGGGTACGTCCGCCGGCCGCGTGATTCTCCGGAACCACGCGCAGCACCACACCGGTGGACGGGGCGAGCGCGACCCACGCGCCCCATGGCGCGGGGAGTGGCGTTCCGCCTTGGGGGACCCCGAGTGTTTCGAGAGGGAACTACATGTCCGAATGTGCCGATACCACGCGCGACAACGCTCGGAAGAACCAGGTTCGTACGACGGCGGTCCTCGCCGGGGCGGCACTGCTCGCGCCCCTCGGACTGCTCGCCGCGACCGGAAACGCCGCGGCGGCTGACAGCGGAGTGTGGGACCGCATCGCCCAGTGCGAGAGCGGCGGCAACTGGCACATCAACACCGGCAACGGCTACTACGGCGGACTCCAGTTCGCCGCCTCCACCTGGCGCGCCTACGGCGGCACGGCCTACGCGCCCACCGCCGACCAGGCGAGCAAGTCCCAGCAGATCGCCGTCGCCACCAAGGTCCAGCGCGCCCAGGGATGGGGCGCCTGGCCGGCCTGCTCGGCACGCGCCGGGGCGAGCGGCAGCGCACCCGCGGCGTCCGCGGCCGACCCGGTCACCTCGGTCAAGCCCGCTCCGGCGAAGCCCTCGCAGACGCCGGCGCGTTCCACGGCACACCCGGACCGCGGCTCCTCCCGCGGCGACTACACCGTCCGCGAGGGCGACACGCTGAGCGGCGTCGCCGCCCGGCACGGGACCACCTGGCAGCACCTCTACGCCGCCAACAAGGCCGCCATCGGAGGCGATCCCGGCCTGATCATGCCCGGCCTGCGCCTCGAACTCTGAAGCCGCTCCCGCTCGCCGGGACACGCGGGGCCCCGTCCGGCCGGCCGGACGGGGCCCCGCGTGTCTCCGGCTCACGGTCCGAGCTCGCTGGCCTCCCCGGCGAACACGACGGACCCACGGCGCAGTTCGTACACCAGGACCGGCCGGTCCCGCAGGGCGGGCGGCAGGCGCTGCTCGGCGACCACCACGCACGCGTCGAGCGCGCTCAGCAGCCCGTAGGTGCGGGCCGCGACCGAGGGCGACATGCCCTGGGCGGGCTCGTCGACGAGCACCACGCGCGCGCGTGCCGACAGCACCCGGGACAGGGCGAGCATGCGCTGTTCCCCGCCGGAAAGAGTGCCGGCACGCCGCTCCAGCAGGGGCCGCAGCTGCGGATAGGCGTCGAGGGCAGGGCCGTGGTCCGGGGCGGCGAGTTCGAGGTTCTCGCGCACGGAGAGCGAGCCGAACACGGCCTGCCGCTCCGGCACCAGGCACAACCCGCGCCGGGCGCGCTCGTACGCCGGTACGCGGGTCACGTCGGCGCCGTCCCACACCACGGCGCCGCCCGACAGGGGCACCGTTCCGGCCAGGGCGCGCAGGGCCGTGCTGCGGCCGGAGCCGTTGCGGCCCAGCAGCACGGTCAGGCCTGGACCGGGGGCGGCGAGGGTGACGCCGTGCAGGGCCTCCAGCGGGCCGTAGCGCACGCGCGCGTGGCGCAGGGAGACGGTCGTCATCGCCCGGCCGCCGTTCCCAGGGCGTCCAGGACGTGCCCGGGCGGGCCGGAGGCGACGATCCGGCCCGCCGTCATCACGTGCACGACGTCGGCGAGGCCGGCGACCAGGTCCAGGTCGTGCTCGACGACGAGCAGGGCAGTGCCGTCGGCGGCCAGGGCCTTCAGGACCCGGGCGAGAGCGGCCACTTCGGCGGTGTCGAGGCCGGCGGCGGGCTCGTCGAGCAGCAGGACGCGCGGGGCGCCCGCGAGGGCCCGGGCCAGTTCGACGCGGCGCAGCGTCCCCGTGGGCAGGTCGGCGGCGGGCTGCGCCCGTACCGGCCCGTCCAACCCGAGCAGCCTGAGCGTCCGCTCCACGGCGCCCGGGTCGGTCACCCGGCCCTGTTCGGCGCCCACCCGGACGTTCCCGGCCACGGTCAGCGACGGGAAGACGGCCAGTCGCTGGAAGGTCCGCGCGACACCGAGCCGGGTGCGGGCGTGCGCGGGCAGGGCGGTGATGTCCCTCCCGCCCAACCGCACCTCACCGCGCGCGGGCCGTAGCGTGCCGGCCAGACAGTGGAACAGAGTGCTCTTTCCCGCCCCGTTGGGACCCACGACCGCGGTGATCCGGCCGGGGGAGACGTCGAGGTCGACCCCGTCGAGGGCGGTGAAGCCGCCGTAGTGGGCGTGGAGGCGGCGGGCGGTGAGGAGAGGAGAGGCGGGGGCGGACGGTGTGGATGTGTCCGGGGAGGCCGGCGGCCGTCCGCTCCGGTGGCGTGCCGCACGTGTGGTCACTCCTGTCGCTGTCGCGCCTGCGGGCACCGGCGCCGCCCGGACCGCCCGCCGCTCCGCCGGGCGCAGCAGCCCGCGGGCCCGGGTTCCCGCAGGTGTAAGGGCCGGTCTGCGGCGCAGGCGTTCCGCCGCTGTCCGCAAGGACTCGTACGGGCCGCCGGGGAAGCGGCCCACGAGGACCGCCAGGACGCCGATCACAGCCGCCGCCACGCCGCCGCGCGTGCCCGCGTCCAGGCCGACCAGGAGGGCCGCGGCGGCGATGGCGCCGAGGGTGCTGTCGGCACCCAGCACCACGACCGCGGCGAACCACAGCAGACCGCGCACGGGGTCGTAGGCGGTGGGATCGAAGGCACGCAGGCCCATGCCGAGCATGCCGCCGCCCAGCGCGGCGAGCGCGGCGCCCGCGACGAAGGCGAGCAGCTTGAGGGACGGCACCCGGACGCCCGCCGCCTGCGCCCCCGCCTCGTGGTCCCGCATCGCCGCGAGGGCCCGGCCCGTCCGCCCCCGGCGCAGCGCGTGCGTCGCCAGCAGTGCGAGTGCCAGCAGGAGCAACTCCAGGACGTAGTAGGCGCGGTCCCCGTCGAAACCCGCCGGGCGGCCCAGCGACAGGCCCGACGTGGCGTACGGCTGGGCGAAGACGAAGCGGCTCACGCCCACCCCGACGGCGAACGTCGCCAGCGCCAGGGCCAGACCCCGGCGGCCGATCGCCGGCCAGCCCGTGAGCAGGCCGAGCGGTGCCACCAGGACGACCGCCACCGCGAGGGCCGCCAGCTCCGGCATGGCCGGCAAGGCCGGGAAGCGGCCCGCCGCCAGCAGCGCGGTGAACAGGGCGCCCAGACCCGCGTACGCCGCCTGCCCCAGGGAGATCTGGCCGCCGCGGCCGGTGACCACCACCAGGGACAGCAGGACGACGGCCAGCGCCGGCACCTGGATCGACGTGTGCAGGTCCCGGCCGGCCAGGCCCAGCGGCAGCAGGAACAGCACGGCCGCCACGATCCACGCGCCGGGCGGCGTCGGAACCCGGGCGGTGGCCGTGCGCGGCAGCGCGTCACGTGTGCCCACGCCCGGCAGGACCAGGGCCGCGACCAGCAGGGCGACGACGAACAGGTTCGTGCCGGCCGCCTGGAGCAGCGGCGCGCCCCACCCGGACGGGTGCAGCCGCGTGAGCTGACTCTGCGCCACCCCGACGCCCAGCGCCACCACCACCGCGACCGGCAGGCTTCGCATCCGCGCGGCCACCGCGACCGCCACCACCTCCATGACGAGCAGCGGCAGCCCGTACGGGTCGAGACGCACGTACGGCGCCAGCAGTACGCCGGTCAGGCCCGCCGTGAAGGAGCCGAAAGCCCAGCCCGCCGCCGCGACCCGGTCCGCGTCGATGCCGCCCAGCACCGCGAGCTGCCGGTCGTCGACCACGGCCCGCAGCTCCCGCCCGAACCGCGTCCGGCGGACGACCGCCGCGACCCCGGCGGCCAGCACCAGCACCACCGCCAGCTGCCCCCACGGCTCGTCCGGCACCAGCTCCGGCGCGTCGTCCCGCGCCCCCTGCCCCCACAGCAGCGCAGCCCCGCCCACCAGCAGCACGAACACCCCGATGGACGCCACCAGCGTCTGCGCGGGGTCACCGCCGAGGACCGCCAGAGGCCGGAAGACGAACCGTTCCAGTACGACGCCCAGCCCCGGCGCCAGCACCAGCAGCGTCACCGCGGCTCCGAGCCACAGCGGCCAGCCCCACTCGACCACGCACTGCCGCAACGCGTATGCGCACACCATCGCGACCGCGCCGTGCGCGAAGTTCAGCACGCCGGTCGCGCGGTACGTCACGATCAGGCCGATCCCGGTCAGCGCCGCCGCGCTGCCGACCGACAGACCTGCCAGGGTGAGGTCGTACGTCAGCGAGGACATCGGCCGGGCTCAGTCGGTCTCTTCGGTGGGCTCGCAGATCGGGCACGGGCCCAACTCGCCGCTCGCCACCAGCTTGGAGTCCACCGGAACCGCCTCCGCCTTCCCCGCGACCAGCGGGCAGTCCGCGCGGTGCCACAGCGTGCCGCCCGGCACCATCAGCAGCTCGCCGCTGACCGCGAGGGGCGCGAGCGCGGCCTGCCCGGTCTCGACGGCTGCCTGACCGGCATCGTCGGGCTCGGCCGCCACCAGCAGGCCGTACAGCTCCTCCACGCGCGCGGCGGCGATCGAGCTCCGGCCGTGGGCCAGCAGCACCGCTCCCGAGATGATCAGGGCCGCGCCGGGAACCGTGCAGGAGGCGAGGTAGGGCAGCTGCCGTTCGGCGAAGCGCTCCCCGGAGACGCCGTACCAGCCGACGACGCACAGCACCGCACCGGCGGCCAGCGCCGCCCAGCCGGCCCAGAGGACGGGATGCACGGTCCGCAGTCGGCTTGTCCGCATCGCTGGCTCCCACACGTCGGTTGTCCGGGCACGCGCCTGGCCGCCTGTTCAAGTCCGCCGATCGCTTGCACTATGCCCCTTGGAAGCTGACCCTGAAAGCACCGGGCGCACATGGCCCGGACCGACACCCGGTGGTGAGCCAGATGGTTCTCGGCAGCGACCTCAGGCGGGGGAACGCGACACGGGGCCCACGAGCCGCGGGACGGGGTACGGCGATCACGGCCGCCCTGGTCCTGGCCCTCGCCCCGGCCCTCGCGGCATGCACCGACGACGACGGCGGCGGCAGCCAGGCCACGCCGCCCCAGCCGACCGCGGACCGGACCGCGAGCGCACCGGCCAGCGCGCCGGCGGACCGGGCCGCGGCCGAGACGGAGATCAGGCAGAACTGGCAGAAGTTCTTCGACCCGAAGACCTCGACCCAGGACAAGCAGGCCGTCCTTGAGAACGGCGACCGGATGGGCCCCGTCCTTGAGGCCTTCAGCGGCGACGAGCGCGGCGGGCAGGTCCAGGCGAAGGTCACCAAGATCGAGTTCACCTCGGCGACCGAGGCGGACGTGACGTACACGCTCACCCTGAAGGGCGCCACCGCCCTGCCGGACGCCTCCGGGACGGCCGTCGAGCAGGACGGCACCTGGAAGGTGTCCGCCAAGACGCTGTGCGCGCTGGTGCAACTGAGCGGCAATGCGTCGCCGGTCCCGGGCTGCTGAGGCCCTCGCCGCGGTGCTGCTGCTCGCCCTGAGCGCGGCCTGCGGCAGCCGGCTCCCGGAGAGCGACTTCGAGCACGACGGCCGCACCTCCGCGCCCCGCGACTCCCCGCCCCTGCGGGTCGGCATCATCACCAGCGCCACCAGCCCGGTCGGCGGCGCCGCCTTCACCGGCCCGCGCGACGGCGCCGAGGCGTGGTTCGACCGGCTCAACGCGCGCGGGGGCATCGACGGCCGCCGCGTGGAGGTGCGCCGGTGCGACGACGGCGGCAGCGGCGTCGGCAACAACGAGTGCGTGCACCGGCTGGTCGAGGAGGACAAGGTGGTGGCCCTGGTCGCCACCACCGCCCTGGACTACGCGGGCGCCTCCCGCGTCTCACGCGCGCGCGTGCCCGACATCGGCGGCCAGCCCCTCGGCAGCGCCTACGACACCTACCCGCACCTCTACGGCATCTACGGCAGCCTCGCGCCGCGCGACGGCACCACCGGCTGGGACGGCAAGCTGTACGGCGGCACCGAGGTCTACCGTTACTTCAAGCGCGCGCACGGTGCCCGGACCGCCGCCGTCGTCTCCTACAACCAGTCCGCGTCCGCCGCCTACGCCCGGCTCGTCGAGCGGGGCCTGCGCGCCGAGGGCTACAAGGTCGTCACCGAGCAGGTCGACTTCGCCCTGCCCAACTTCCGCGCCGTCGCGGCCGACCTGAAGGAACAGGGCGCCGACCTCGTCTTCGACGCCATCGACAGCCACGGCAACGCCCGGCTGTGCCAGGCCATGGACGAGGCCGGTGCCGACGTCACCGCCAAGGTGACCAACGTGCAGAACTGGACGTCCGCCGTCGCCGACGCGTACAAGGACGCCCCGCGCTGCCGCAACGCCCTCTGGGCGACCGGCTCCAGCCGCAACGTCGACGACACCGGCCATCCGGCCGTACGGGAGTTCCGCGAGGCCACGAAGGACCTGAAGACGCACTCGCAGTGGCAACTGGAGGGCTGGGCGGCCGCCCGGTGGTTCACGGACGCCGCCAAGTCCTGCGCGAGGACGGGCATCACGCGCGCGTGCGTCGACGCCTACATGAGCCGCAGCGAGGGATACACCGCGGGCGGACTGCTTCTGCCTGTCGAGTTCGAGCGGCGCCCCGAGCCGCCGAGGACCAGCCGGACCTGCCTGTCGGTGGCCCGCTGGCAGGACGGCAAGGGCTGGGTCGGCCAGGGGGACATGAACCGCACCTGCTTCGACGTCCCGCAGCTGGCCTACGAGCCTTGAGGACAGCGGCTGTCCGCAAGGGCTGGCAGACTCGCCTCCATGTTGGAGACCTCGGCACGCCTGCTGCGCCTGCTGTCCCTGCTCCAGGCCCACCGCGAGTGGTCCGGCCCCGACCTGGCCGAACGGCTCGGCGTCAGCGCCCGCACCCTGCGCCGGGACGTGGACCGGCTGCGCGAACTCGGCTACCCGGTCAATGGCAGCCCCGGCACGGGCGGCGGCTACCAGCTGGGGGCGGGCGCCGAACTGCCGCCGCTGCTGCTGGACGACGACGAGGCCGTCGCCGTGGCGATCGGGCTGCGCACGGCGGCCGGGCAGGGCATCGAGGGCATCGGCGAGACCTCGGTACGGGCCCTCGCCAAACTGGAACAGGTGCTGCCGAACCGGCTGCGCCGCCGCGTGGGCGCCCTCAACGCCTTCACCGTGCCGATGCTGCGCGGCCCCGTGCCCGACGCCGTCGACCCGGCCGTGCTGACCGAGCTCGCCCACCTCTGCCGGGACGCCGAGCGCCTGCGCTTCGAGTACCGCGGCCACGACGGCACCCAGAGCCGCCGCAGTGTCGAACCGCACCGCCTGGTGTGCACCGAGCGCCGCTGGTACCTGGTCGCCTGGGACCTCGACCGGGAGGACTGGCGCACGTTCCGCGTGGACCGCATCACGCCCAGGCCACCGCACGGGCCGCGCTTCGAGCCGCGCGAGGCGCCCGCCGAGGACCTCGCCGCCTACGTCTCCCAGGGCGTCTCCACGCGCGTGTACGCAGCCCACGCCGTCGTGCGGCTCCTGGTGCCCCTGGAGGAGGCCACCGCGCACATCTCGCCCAGCGCCGGGGTGCTGGAGCCGGAGGGCCCGGACAGCTGCCTGCTGCGCTGCGGCGCCGGGAGCCTCGACGTGATGGTGATCCACGTGGTGATGCTGGGCTTCGAGTTCGAGGTGCTGGAGCCGGTCGGGCTGATCGACGCGATCAGGAGGACTCGGGACCGGCTTGATGGGGCTCTGGCTCGGGCTGCGCAGTCACCGCCGCGTACTGCGGATGGTGCAGGTCGAACGCCGGCGACTCCGACCGGATCCGGGGCAGCGCCGTGAAGTTGTGCCGGGGCGGCGGGCACGAGGTCGCCCACTCCAGGGAACGACCGTAGCCCCAGGGGTCGTCGACCTCGACCTTCTCGCCGTACTTGGCGGTCTTCCACACGTTGTAGAGGAACGGCAGCGTCGACATGCCGAGCAGGAACGCGCCGATCGTCGAGACGGTGTTGAGCGCGGTGAACCCGTCCGCGGCGAGGTAGTCGGCGTACCGGCGGGGCATGCCCTCGGCGCCCAGCCAGTGCTGCACCAGGAACGTGGTGTGGAAGCCGACGAAGAGCGTCCAGAACTGGATCTTGCCGAGCCGCTCGTCGAGCATCTTCCCGGTGAACTTCGGCCACCAGAAGAAGAAGCCGGCGAAGATCGCGAAGACGACGGTGCCGAAGACGACGTAGTGGAAGTGCGCCACCACGAAGTACGTGTCCGTCACGTGGAAGTCCATCGGCGGCGACGCGAGGATCACCCCGGTCAGCCCGCCGAGCAGGAACGTCACCAGGAAGCCCGTCGCCCACAGCATCGGCGTCTCGAAGGACAGCGAGCCCTTGATCATCGTGCCGGTCCAGTTGAAGAACTTCACGCCCGTCGGCACCGCGATCAGGAAGCTCATGAAGGAGAAGAACGGCAGCAGTACCGCGCCCGTGGCGAACATGTGGTGCGCCCACACCACCATCGACAGGCCGGTGATCGCCATCGTCGCGCCGACCAGCGTCAGATAGCCGAACATCGGCTTGCGGCTGAAGACCGGGATGATCTCCGTGATGATGCCGAAGAACGGCAGCGCGATGATGTACACCTCGGGATGGCCGAAGAACCAGAACAGGTGCTGCCACAGGATCGCCCCGCCGTTGGTCGCGTCGAAGACCTGCGAGCCGAACCGCCGGTCCGCCTCCAGCACCAGCAGCGCCGCCGCCAGCACCGGGAACGCCATCAGGATCAGGATCGACGTGAACAGCGTGTTCCAGACGAAGATCGGCATCCGGAACATCGTCATGCCGGGCGCGCGCATCCCGATGATGGTGGTGATGAAGTTGACCGCGCCGAGGATCGTGCCGAAGCCGGACAGCGCCAGCCCCATGATCCACAGATCGGCCCCGATGCCCGGAGTCCGCTCCGCGCTGTTCAGCGGGGCGTAGGCGAACCAGCCGAAGTCCGCCGGGCCCGAGGGCACCAGCAGCGAGCCGAGCACGATCAACCCGCCGAAGAGGAACAGCCAGTACGAGAACATGTTCAGCCGCGGGAAGGCGACGTCGGGCGCGCCGATCTGCAACGGCATCAGCTCGTTCGCGAAACCCGCGAAGGTCGGCGTCGCGAACAGCAGCAGCATGATCGTGCCGTGCAGCGTGAAGGCCTGGTTGAACTGCTCGTTGTCGATGATCTGGAGGCCGGGGCGGGCCAGCTCGGCGCGCATCAGCAGCGCCATCACGCCGGCGACGAGGAAGAACAGGAACGACGTGATCAGGTAGAGGTGGCCGATCTTCTTGTGGTCCGTCGTGGTCAGCCAGTCGACCACCACCCGCCCGTGCTTCTTCCTCGGCACGGGCCGCGCCGTCGCCTGTACGGTCTGCGTCCCCATCGCTCGCTCGCCCCTTCGCTCATCGCGTGCCGGGCCCGCCGAAGCCCGCGCCACACGTACGCGCGAGCTCACGCCATGATGCTCGCGTCACCGAGCGCTCCGACAGGGGGGCGTACCGGCCTCTCTGTGCCGAATCCATGCATTTCCTGTGCGGCGGCGGCTCCACCGGCCCGGTGCGGCGCCGGAATGGAATGGGGCCCCGAAGTCACTTCTCCCGGAACTTTCCGCCGGGCTTTTCCATGGGCTCATGTGACACGCGGGAATTACGATCGAATGCCTGCGGAAGGCCTATGAAACCGCTCGTCCGTGTGACGGACAGCGCCCGAAACACCTGTCGTGATCTTGTGACAGAAGCGTGACAGGGGAGGGACAGGGACAGGGGGAACCGGCCCGGACTTCCGTGGTCGCCGGGCGCGGCATAGCGTGGCGGCATGGCATCGATTCCGACACCTTCCGCGGAACCCGACGACAGCCCGGACACCTATGTCGGCCTGGAGGCCGGCCGGGCCGAGCACCTCGCGCGTGAGCGCGGCTGGCCGACGGTGCGCTCGCTGCCGCCGGGGGCGATCATCACGATGGAGTACCGCGTGGGCCGGCTGAACTTCGAGGTGAAGGGCGGCCGGGTGGCGCGGGCCTGGAAGGGCTGAGACACCGCGAAGGCCCCGGTTCCGCTCCGGAACCGGGGCCTTCGCCGTGCCGGGACGGGGTGTGCGCACCGGTCCGCCGTCCGTCGTGGTCAGCCACCCGTCAGGGGCGGGCCGAGGAGGATGCCGAGCCGCGTGGATGCCGCTCCGTGTGCGGCGGGCGGCGGCTGCCCGCGGGGGTGATCGGTGAGCGCTCCGAGCGGGCCGTGTGCGGTCCCGGCGCCAGGTAGGCCGGGGCCCGGGGCGAGCGGGCCGCGACGTCGTCCCGGTCGGCGGTCAGCGGCGTGACCATCACGGGCGGCGCGCTGGCCGGGCCGGCGGCCGACGCCGTACGGCTCCGGCGGGCCCGCCAGCGGTCGCGCAGGTCGAAGATCCTCGCCTCGGAACGGGCGATCAGCGGCTCGAACCACGGCAGGCCGAGCAGGATCAGCAGCCCCGCGACCCAGCCCAGCAGCACATCGCTCAGCCAGTGCGTACCGAGGTAGACGGTGGCCATCCCGACGCCGAGCGAGGTCACCGCGGACACGGCGGACAGCCAGCGCTGCGCTCTCGCCGTGGAGGCCAGGTAGGCCAGGATTCCCCAGGTCACCACGGCGTTGGCGGTGTGACCACTCGGAAATATATCGCCGCCGCGCCACATCTCGTTCGAGCCGATCACGGTCGCGTAGTGCGGTCCCAGGCGGCCCATGCCGTACTTGGCGGCGCCGACCGTGATGTTCAGCAGGAGCAGCGAGACGCCGAGGGCGAGGAGCGGGCGCAGGGTGTGCTGCCGCCAGGAACGCCAGCCCAGCCAGGCCGCGACCATCACGGCGGTCGGGCCGCGCTGGCCGAGCACCACGTAGTAGTCGACGAACCAGTGGATCTCCGACCACTGCTGGTACGGCCGGAAGAACATGACCTGCCAGTCGAGCCGCACCAGCCAGGACGTGATGATCACGGCCCACACGATCGCGCCGTAGAAGGCCAGGGTCGCCGCGAAGAGCACGATGCGGTGCCTGCTCATCTTCGGCACATCGATGTGGGCCGGTCGTTCCGGCTCACGGTCCAGCCGGGCGAACACCCGGTCCAGACGGGTGAGCTTCGGTTCGGTACGCACCCAATCGACGTTACAGCGAGTGAGCTCGGATCCCTGGCGAATCAACGGCTTTGTGATGACGATGTGATGTGGGATTCCTCTCAGGAGGAGGTTTATTTCCAGCGAATCCCTAACCGCCGGGCCCTGCGGCCTTCAATTCCTTTGATCATTCCGGATGCGGTTTTATTGAGCTTTTGAATTCGTTCACCGGGGCATGGTGCGGAATTCTCCGGGCGCTCACAGCGGGTCAGGGGGGACCCGAGCCGTTCAGCCAGAACGCCCCGTACGCCGCCGAGGCCACCGCCACCGACCCGAGCACCAGCGCTGACCTGCGCATACGCAGCCGGGCCAAGGCCAGGGCGAGGGGTAGCAACAGCGGGAAGGCGGGCATCAGCAGGCGCGGTTTCGAGCCGAAGTAGCTCGACGCGCACAGGGCGAGCGCGGTGACTGCTCCGGTGTAGACCAGCAGGGGCAGTGGCTGGCGCTGACGTACGCCGGCCACATACAGCCAGACGACTGACACGACCCCGGCGATCAGCCCGGCGCCGGCCAGGGCCGAGGGAAACGACGTGAACTTTTCGGCGACGAACCGGGCGAAGGCGTAACCCCCGTCGAAGCCGTTGCGCCATCCCGCCTGCACGTCGAGATAGCCGAGCGGCCCCTTGCCGGTGTGGTGGCCGACCCACAGCACGTATCCGGCGGTGCCGAGGGGGGCGAGCAGCATGCCGAGGGCACGGCGGGCGCGAGGGCCGGGCCCGTCGGCGTCGCCGGCCCGCCGCTCCCGCGCGAAGGAGGCGATCCCCGCCGCCCACACCGCGGCCACCACGGCCGTCCCGACCGGGCGGGTCAGGCCCGCCAGCAGGGCCAGTGTGCCCGCAGTCACCCAGCGGCCCGTCAGGACCGCGTACAGCGACCACGCGGCGAGCGCCGTGAACAGCGACTCGCTGTACGCCATCGACTGCACGATCCCGACCGGAAGGACGGCCCACAGCAGCACCGCGCACACCCCGGCCCGGCGGCCGTACGCGTGGTCCGCGACCGCGAAGATCCCCCACGCCGCGGCGAGGGAGGCGACCAGGCTGACGAGGAAACCGCCGTCCGCGTACGACAGCGGGGACACCGCCGCCACCAGCCGCTCCAGCCAGGGCAACAGCGGGAAGAACGCGAGGTTCGAGTGCACGTCCCCGTTCGCCAGGCGCACCTCGTAGCCGTAGCCGAGTTCGGCGACCCTGGTGTACCAGAGCGCGTCCCAGCGAGCGGTCAGCAGCGTGTACGCGCTCTTGTCCCGCGCCGCGCTCCACAGGGCCAGGGCCACGAGGCCCAGGGCACGGACGGCCGCGTACCCGAGGAGCGCCGGGGCCGCCCGGCGCAGCGCCCCGGCGCGGGACGGAGCCGCGCGCGTCTCAAGATCGGTCACGGGCCCGATTATCGACCCGGGCCGGAACCGGCCGGCCGCCCGGGGCGTGGACGACGGCGAGGGGAGTGGCGTACGCCACACCTTTCCGCCGGACGTGTGAGAGGTCCGCCACTCGGCTCCGGCGCGGACTCGCGTACTCTGACGTGTCACTCGCTTTTCGTTTGCGCGGGCCGGAGACCACCGCTCCTCTCCGGCCGAGTCGCGGGGGCGTGTCCCCCACCCCGTGAGCCCGCCGAACGCGAGGGAACATCTGGGAGGTACGTACATGTCCGGGACGACCACGGCCGCTGCGCTGCGCCGTCGGGCGGCCGGGGCCGGTGCCAACCGCTGGGTGGTTCTCGTCGTCCTCTGCGTCAGCCTGCTGCTGGTCGCCGTCGACGCCACCGTGCTGCACGTGGCGGTCCCCGCCGTCACCGAGGACCTGAAGCCCGGCGGGATAGAGCTGCTCTGGATCGTCGACGTCTACCCGCTGGTCTGCGCCTCGCTGCTGATCCTGTTCGGCACGCTGGGCGACCGCGTCGGCCGCAGAAGGGTCCTGCTCCTCGGGTACGCGCTGTTCGGCGTCGCCTCCGGCCTGGCGGCCCTGGCGGACAACGCCCAGGTACTGATCGTGGCGCGGGCGCTGCTCGGCGTGGGCGGCGCGATGATCATGCCGGCGACCCTGTCGATCCTGCGGCAGGTCTTCCCGGACCGGCGCGAACGGGCGCTCGCGATCGGCATCTGGAGCGCCGTGGCCGCGGTGGGCGCGGCGGTCGGACCGCTGCTCGGCGGCTTCCTGCTGGAGCACTTCTGGTGGGGCTCGGTGTTCCTCGTCAACATCCCGTTGATGCTGGTCAGTCTCCCGGTGGGGCGACTTCTGCTGCCCGAGTCGAAGGGTGACGGCGAAGGGCCCTGGGACGTGGTCGGCGCGCTGATGGCGGCGATCGGGCTGTTCGGGGTGGTGCTGGGCGTCAAGCGGCTCGGCGGCGGGGAGTCGGTGGGGAGCCTGCTCACCGTGCCGCCGCTGGTCGTGGGCGCGGCGCTGCTGGCCGCCTTCGTACGGCGGCAGCGGCGGCGGACGCATCCGCTGGTCGATCTCAGGATGTTCGCGCGGCCGGCGTTCAGCACGTCCGTCGGGTGCATCGTGCTGGCGATGCTCGCACTGGTGGGACTCGAACTGATCGCCGCGCAGTACCTCCAGCTGGTGCTCGGGCTGTCACCGCTGGAGACGGGGCTGCGGCTGCTGCCGCTGACGTTCGCCGCGATGGCGGCCGGGCTGGCGGGGGCGCGGATGCTGCGGCGGTTCGGGCCGCGGCGGATGGTGTGCTTCGGGTTCTGTCTGACGGCGTTCGCGGTGGTGCTGCTGACGGCGCTGGGCCGGACGGACGACTGCGCGCTGATGCTGACCGGGTTCGTGCTGCTCGGCTTCGGGCTGGAGACGACGCTGTTCGGGGCGTACGAGTCGATGCTGAGCGAGGCGCCGCAGGAGCAGGCCGGCGGGGCGGCGGCGATCGGTGAGACGTCGTACCAGCTGGGGGCGGGGATCGGGATCGCACTGCTCGGCACGGTGATGAACGCGGCGTACGCGCCCGGGTTGTCGGATGTGCCGGGGGTGCCGGAGCCGGCGTCCTCTGCTGCGGGGCATTCGCTGGGGGAGGCGTACGAGGTTGCTGCGCAGCTGGGCGGGGTTGCGGGTGTTGCTCTGCGGCAGGCCGCGCGGGATGCGTTTGTGCACGGGCTGCATGTGACGTTGCTGGTGAGTGCGGGGTTGTTGTTGCTCGGGGCGGTGATGGCGTTGCGCTTGCCGCGGGTCATGCAGTGTGAGGGCGCTGGTGCGGTGGAGTTGCCCGCACCCAGGGACGCCGCGGAGTCGCGCGTCTCGGTGTGACGTGCTTGCCCACCCACGCGCCACCCGTATCTGCCGATCGAGGGGTGGAGGTCACCTGCGGGGTGGGGCGCCGTCGGCGGCTTGCGGGGGGTCGGGGTAGGGGGAGTGGTGCGGAGCGGGTGCCGCCGGGCTGTGCGGGGTGGGGAGGTGGTGTGGTGCGGCTTTGGCTGGTGGGCTGTGCTGTGCGGGGTGGGTGAGTGGTGTGGTGCGGCTTTGGCCCGGCTGTGCGCGGGCCGGGGCAGGTGAGTGGTGTGGTGCGGCTGCCGCCGGGCTGTGTGCGTAGTGAGCGGGCGTCCGTGTCGCGCTGGGTGTCGCGTGAGCCGGTGAGCGCAGTGCGCTGGGGTGTCGCGTGAGCCGCGGTGAGCGCGGTGCGCTGGGGTGTCGCGTGAGCCGCGGTGAGCGCGGTGCGCTGAGGTGTCGCGTGAGCCGGTGTGTGCGGTGCGCTGGGTGTCGCCGCGATCCTCCGCCGAGGGCGGCGGTGGGCCCTCGGCCCGGCGACCGGTTCGCCCGCGCCGGCGAGAGGAGCAGCCCTTCGGGTAGCGCGTCCGTGCGCCGTCGGCGGCGCCGCGCGCTGGAGCCTTCCGGGCCGCGAAGCGGCCGGCTGAAGCCCGCGGCCGCCGACGGCGCGGTGGCACCACTGGCGACCTCGGCCCGTCGGTTGGGAGCTACGGGTGGTGCGGGGGTGGGCGAAGGTCGTAGCGTCTTGGCTAGCGGTGCTAGTTAAAGAGCTTCGGAGGGTGTCCGCATGTCCGAGTCGTCCAAGCTTCCTCCCTTCGACCCCGCCGACCCCCTCGGCCTCGACGAACTTCTGGAGCCGGAGGATCTCGGCATCAGGGACACCGTGCGGGCCTGGGCCGCGGACCGGGTGCTGCCGTACGTAGCCGAGTGGTACGAGAAGGGGGAGCTGCCCGGGATCCGGGAGCTGGCCCGGGAGCTGGGGAGCATCGGTGCCCTCGGGATGTCCCTGGAGGGGTACGGCTGCGCCGGCGCGTCCGCCGTGCAGTACGGGCTCGCCTGTCTGGAGCTGGAGGCCGCCGACTCCGGGATCAGGTCCCTCGTCTCCGTGCAGGGCTCCCTCGCCATGTACGCCATCCACCGGTTCGGCAGCGAAGCGCAGAAGCAGGAGTGGCTGCCCCGGATGGCCTCCGGCGAGGTCATCGGGTGCTTCGGGCTGACCGAGCCCGACCACGGATCCGACCCGGCCTCCATGCGGACGTACGCCAAGCGCGACGGCACCGACTGGATCCTCAACGGCCGCAAGATGTGGATCACCAACGGGTCGGTCGCCGGCGTCGCCGTCGTATGGGCGCAGACCGAGGACGGGATCCGCGGGTTCGTCGTGCCGACGGACGGCGCCGGGTTCTCCGCGCCCGAGATCAAGCACAAGTGGTCCCTCAGGGCCTCCGTCACCAGCGAACTCGTCCTCGACGACGTACGGCTGCCCGCCGACGCCGTACTGCCGGAGGGCACCGGCCTGCGCGGGCCGCTCAGCTGTCTGTCGCACGCCCGGTACGGGATCGTCTGGGGCGCCATGGGCGCGGCCCGGAGTTGTTTCGAGGCCGCGGTCGACTACGCGAAGTCGCGGGAGCAGTTCGGACGGCCCATCGGCGGCTTCCAGCTCACCCAGGCCAAACTGGCCGACATGGCGGTCGAACTGCACAAGGGAATTCTGCTCGCCCATCATCTCGGGCGGCGTATGGACGCCGGCCGCCTGCGTCCCGAGCAGGTCAGCTTCGGCAAGCTCAACAACGTACGAGAGGCGATCGAGATCTGCCGCACGGCCCGCACCATTCTCGGGGCCAACGGGATCTCGCTCGAATACCCCGTGATGCGGCACGCGACCAACCTCGAGTCGGTGCTCACCTACGAGGGCACCGTCGAGATGCACCAGCTCGTGCTCGGCAAGGCGCTCACCGGACTCGACGCCTTCCGGTGAACCCTGCGCGGGGGCAGGGCCGGTGAGCGGCCCTGCCTCAGCTCTGGTTGAAGAAGCCGTCCGTGCGGTGCGCGGCCGGGTCGCCGTTCACGATCTCCGTGTTGGCGGGGGTCAGCAGGAACACGCGGGTCGACACCCGCTCGATCGAACCGCGCAGGCCGAAGATCAGCCCGGCCGCGAAGTCGACCACGCGCTTGGCGTCGCCGGCGTCCATGGCCGTGAGGTTCACGATGACCGGCACGCCCTCGCGGAACAGCTCCCCGATGGCGCGCGCGTCCCGGAAGCTGTCCGGGGTCACCGTGCCGATGCGGCGCCCCTTCTCCTCGGCGACGTCCGAGGCCACCTTGACGCGCGGATCGGTGACCCAGGCCTCCCCGGGCTCGGTCCCGTCGGAGTAGTCGTCGTCGTAGTAACGCTCGTCTTCGTTGTCGTCGACGAGGCCAAGCCAGGCACTTGCCTTGCGTACCGATCCCATGGACGCCTCCTCTCACAGCGGTCTTTCTGCTTTCCGCATCCCTATGGTCGTCCATGATGCGGATGGCGCGCCAAGTGGATAGACGCCGCACGGGGGGTTTGTGACGGTACTGGTGCACAGCGAATCCGTCGAGAGTCCGTGTTTCCCAAGGGCCTTGTCGTAAACGACTGCTGACTGTGAGTGAAATATGATTCTTCGCGGCGTACGGGTGATGAGCGGAGCGTATGGGTGAACGCGATGGCCGATACCATGCGGCACCAAACGTCGTACGGAGCACGGGGGGACAGCGGTGTTCGGAATGGTCAGGCCCTGTCGGCACCGGCTCGGGGAGAGTCTCGCGGCCCAGTGGATGGCTCATTTGTGTGGGCTGTGTCTCGCGTTGCGCGGGGACCACGGCCAGCTCGCGCGCATCGTCACGAACTATGACGGGCTTCTCGTCTCCGTGTTGACGGAGGCTCAGGTGGAGCGGACGCCCGGCACGTCGAGTGGAGTGGGGCGGCGTACGGCAGGGCCGTGTCCGCTGCGCGGGATGCGCACCGCGTCCGTCGCGCACGGTGAGGGAGCGCGGCTCGCGGCGGCCGTGTCGCTGGTGCTCGCCTCCGCCAAGGTGCGCGACCACGTCGCCGACGGCGACGGACTGCTGGCCCGCGCGCCGGTCGCGCGCGCCGCGCGCCGGGTCGCCGCGGGCTGGGACCGCGCCGGGGCGCGCACCGGCTCCACCGTCGGGTTCGACACGGCCGTCCTGGTCGACGCCGTGGACCGGCAGGGCGGCATCGAGGCGCTCGCCGGGCCCGGGACACCGATCCTGACGGTCACCGAACCGACCGAGACCGCGACCGCCGCCGCCTTCGCGCACACGGCGGTCCTCGCCGGCCGGCCGCACAACGCCGGGCCGCTCGCCGAGGCCGGACGGCTCTTCGGGCGGCTGGCCCACCTGCTGGATGCCGTGGAGGATCTGAACACTGACGCCGCGTCAGGCGCCTGGAACCCGATCGCCGCGACCGGCACCTCCCTCACGGAGGCCCGGCGGCTCGCCGACGACGCCGTGCACGGGGTGCGGCTCGCGCTGCGCGAGGCCGAGTTCACCGATGCGAAGCTCGTGCATCTGCTGCTTGTGCACGAACTGCGGCGCTCGGTGGACCGGGCGTTCGGCACGGTGCCGGTGTGCGCGTCACACCAGGGCGGGCCGTACGGGCAGCAGCCGTCTCAGGGGCCGTACGCCCAGGGGTCGCACGGTGCTCCGCGGGACCCGTACGCGGGCGGTGGCGGAAACCCGTACGCCGGAGGGGGAGGAGGGTACGGCGGCGGCGGTTTCGGTGGCGGCGCGCCGGTGCCCCAGCCGCCCCGGGGCCGGCGCGGGTTCTGGGCCGGCTGCGGGATGTTCTGGCTGCTGTGCTGCACCTGCAAGCTGTGCTGTGCCAAGGAGTACGAGGGGCCGTGGTCCCGCAAGAAGCGTGAAGGCTGCTGCCGGGATTGCGACTGCGACGGGTGCGACTGCTGCTGCCCCTGCGACGGCTGACCGCCCCCGTATCCGTCACATGCTGCTGCTGCCGCCGGGCGACTTCGCCCCCATTTCGCGGCTTCATGACAGGTCGTTCGAATGGCCACGGCCGAAAGGCCCTCTTGCGCCTACCGGCCGTTCGGCCGAATACTCCCCCACAGCGCTTGTCAGGGGCACGGCGGTTCGGAATTCGAACAAGCCGGTCCCGGACTGCGCCTCACGGGCCCGAAACCCCACGAGGGCCCCCGACTTCCTTTGTGGAGGAACGAAAAGTGAGGATCAAGCGCACCACCCCCCGCAGCGGCTTTTCGAGACGGACCCGGCTGATCGCCGTTTCCACCGGCCTCGTCGCCGCCGCCGCGATCGCGATCCCCAGCGCGAACGCGTCCGACACCCCCGCCACCTTCAGTGCCACCGAGCTCAAGAGCGCCAGCGGCTCGATCCTGAAGGCCGACATCCCGGGCACCGCCTGGGCTGTCGACAGCAAGACCAACCGCGTGCTCCTGACCGTCGACAGCACGGTCAGCCAGGCCGAGATAGCGAAGATCAAGCAGCAGGCCGGCGCCAACGCCGACGCGCTCACGATCAAGCGCACCCCCGGCAAGTTCAACAAGCTGATCCAGGGCGGCGACGCCATCTATGCGAGTAGCTGGCGCTGCTCCCTCGGCTTCAACGTCCGTGCCAGCAACGGCACCGAGTACTTCCTGACCGCCGGTCACTGCACCGACGGCGCGGGCACCTGGTACTCCAACTCCGGCCGCACCACGGTCATCGGCTCGACCGCCGGCTCCAGCTTCCCGGGCAACGACTACGGCCTCGTCCGCTACAGCGGCTCCGTCAGCCGTCCCGGCACCGCGAACGGCGTGGACATCACGCGCGCGGCCACCCCGAGCGTGGGCACCACCGTGATCCGCGACGGCTCCACGACCGGTACGCACAGCGGCCGTGTCACCGCCCTCAACGCCACCGTCAACTATGGCGGTGGGGACGTCGTCTCCGGCCTGATCCAGACCACCGTCTGCGCCGAGCCCGGTGACTCCGGCGGTTCGCTCTACGGCAGCAACGGCGTCGCGTACGGTCTGACCTCCGGCGGCAGCGGTAACTGCTCCTCCGGTGGTACGACGTTCTTCCAGCCCGTCACGGAGGCCCTGAGCGCCTACGGGGTCAGCGTGTACTAGGCCGGTCCAGGTCGGCAGCAGGCTGAGTTCATGTGCCCCCGCACGCACCGCGTGCGGGGGCTTCCCTTTGTCGGCGGAGGTCGTCGTGGGCTGACCGGACAGGCGTTTTTCAGCCATGACCAGACCTCACAGAGTGGGCACACATTACTCACGCGTAGTGTTTGCAGTGTGAACGCGCGTGAAGCAGCTGGGAGTTGGGTCCGATTTGACCGTGGACGATCAAAATGAGGGGGCGTGCGTTCCGTAATCTACGCGCGTCCTGAACTCGACCTTGTGTGCTCCCTGTTGTCCTCGGAATAGTGGTCGCTCGTCAACAAAGCCTTCCGGTTCGCGAGGTCCCCACAACCTCTCGGGCCGACCCCCCACAGGAGGACGTGAGTTGAAGCACCGACGCATACCCAAGCGGCGTGTAGCCGTGGCAGGTGCGGGTATCGCCGCACTGGTCGCCGCGGGAGTCACCTTCCAGACTGCGAACGCGAGCGAGACCCCGGAGGCCTCCGCGCCCCAGACCCTGTCGGTCACGGCGGCCGGAAAGCTCGCCTCGACGCTGGCCGAGGACCTGGGCGCCGACGCGGCGGGCACGTACTACGACACGAAGAGCAAGAACCTCGTGGTGAACGTGCTCGACGAGGCCGCGGCCAAGGCCGTCGAGAAGGCCGGAGCCAAGGCGAGAGTCGTGGCGAACTCCCTCGCCGAACTCAAGAGCGCCCGCAGCACGCTGAAGCAGGACGCGACGATCCCGGGTACCGCCTGGGTGACCGACCCGACGACCAACAAGATCGTCGTCACCGCCGACCGTACGGTGTCCAAGGCCGAGTGGGCGAAGCTGACGAAGGTCGTCGACGGGCTCGGCGCGAAGGCCGAACTCAATCGGACGAAGGGCGAGTACAAGCCCTTCGTCGCCGGTGGCGACGCGATCACCGGGGGCAGTGGCCGCTGCTCGCTCGGCTTCAACGTGGTCAAGGGCGGCGAGCCGTTCTTCCTGACCGCCGGGCACTGCACCGAGGGCATCTCCACGTGGTCGGACTCCAGCGGCAAGGAGATCGGCACCAACGCGGACTCCAGCTTCCCGGGTGACGACTACGGGCTGGTCAAGTACACCGCGGATGTGGCTCACCCGAGTGAGGTGAACCTCTACAACGGCTCGACGCAGAAGATCACGGGTGCCGCCGAGGCGACGGTCGGCATGGAGGTCACGCGGAGCGGTTCGACGACCCAGGTGCACGACGGGAAGGTCACGGGGCTGGACGCCACCGTGAACTACGGCAACGGTGACATCGTGAACGGTCTGATCCAGACCGACGTGTGCGCGGAGCCCGGTGACAGTGGTGGCTCGCTCTTCTCGGGCAGCAACGCGATCGGGCTTACGTCCGGTGGCAGTGGTGACTGCACGTCCGGTGGGGAGACGTTCTTCCAGCCTGTGACGGAGGCGCTGTCGGCTACCGGGACCGAGATCGGCTGAGTTCTGGGTTCCAGGTTGTGAAGTCCCGCCCCTTGTGTGAGGGGCGGGACTTTCGTGTGTGCTGCCGGTGCGTTAGCGCCTTCGCGGTGGTGGGTCGGGACACGTCCCCTTCCCGCGTGCGCGGGCACGCCTCCCTGTGGGCGGGGTTACGGCGCCCTGTCGTGGGCGCGCGAGTGCCGGGTCGCGGATGCCGCCACGGTGGCGCAGCAGGATGGCCAGGTCGATGCCGATCGGGCCGAAGATGCCCTGGAGGGCCGGGGTGGCCGCGCCCACGGCGAAGATGATCAAGGTGCCCAGACCTGGAAGGGTCGCTGTGTTTTCGCAGGTGGGGCGGGGTCGAATAGATGTCGCACATACATTCGAGAATTGGTCTATGGTGGGGGTGGGGTAGCTGGGAACAGATGTTCGAGAGCCGGTGTGGTTCACGAGTGCGGGAGGTGCGTGTGCCGGGGTTCACGCATCTGCACACCGTCTCCGGGTTCTCGTTGCGGTATGGAGCCTCGCACCCGGAGCGGCTGGCCGAGCGTGCCTCCGAGCGGGGCATGGACGCCCTGGCTCTCACTGATCGCGACACGCTTGCCGGTGCTGTCCGGTTCGCGAAGGCCTGTGCGAAGGCGGGGGTCCGTCCGGTGTTCGGGGCGGATCTGGCGGTGGCGGGAGCGGAGCCCCCTGAGCCCGGGGCCGGGCGGGGGCGGCGCCGGACTCCTGTGCGCGGTGGCGCCTTCGTCGACGAGTCGGCCCCCCGGGCGACCTTCCTCGCCCGGGACGGTGCCCGTGGGTGGGCCGGGCTGTGCCGGCTGGTCTCGGCGGTGCATGAGGGGGAGGGGACGCCCCTGCTGCCCTGGGGGCGCAATCACGCCGAGGGCGTGACCGTGCTGCTCGGGCCTGACTCGGATGTGGGGCGTGCCCTGGCCGCCGGGCGTCCCGACCGCGCGGCGCGGCTGCTCGTGCCCTGGCGGGAGGTCTACGGCGACGCCCTGCGGCTGGAGGCCGTCTGGCATGGCCGGAAAGGTACGGGGCCCGGCTCCCTGCGACTGGCCGCCCGGACCGTCGGGTTCGCCGCCGAGCAGCGGATCCGGCCCGTGCTCGGCAACGCCGTACGGTACGCCGACCCGGGGCTGGGGCCGGTCGCCGACGTGCTGGACGCCGCGCGCCGGCTGGTGCCCGTCGACCCGACCAAGGAGTTGGACTCCGGCGAGGCCTGGCTCAAGGACGCGGGGGCCATGCTCGGGGTGGCGGAGCGGATCGTGGAGGCCGCCGGGTTCCGGCGGGGCACCGCTCACCGGCTGGTGGAGCAGACCGAGGCCACGGCCGCCGAGTGCCTGGTCGATCCCGAGGACGACCTCGGGATCGGCACCGTCCACTTTCCCGAGGCGCATCTGGTCGGAGCCGGCCGCCGTACCGCCCAGCGGACGCTGGCCTCGCGGGCGGCGGCGGGGATGGTGCTGCGCGGATACGACCGGCGGCGGGAGTACTGGGAGCGGATGCACCACGAGCTGGACATCATCGCCCACCACGGCTTCGCCTCCTACTTTCTGACCGTGGCCCAAGTGGTCGACGACGCACGGGAGATGGGTATCCGGGTCGCCGCCCGGGGGTCCGGTGCGGGGTCGCTCGTCAACCATCTGCTCGGGATCGCGCACGCCGATCCGATTGAGCACCGGCTGCTGATGGAGCGGTTCCTGTCGAAGGAGCGGGTCGTGCTGCCCGACATCGACATCGACGTGGAGTCCGCGCGTCGGCTGGAGGTCTACCGCGCGATCATCGACCGGTTCGGCACCGAGCGGGTCGCGACGGTCGCGATGCCGGAGACGTATCGCGTGCGGCATGCGATCCGTGATGTGGGGGCCGCCCTGTCGATGGATCCGGCCGAGATCGACCGTGTGGCCAAGTCCTTTCCGCATATTCGGGCGCGGGATGCCCGCGCCGCGCTGGAGGAGTTGCCCGAGCTGCGGGCGCTGGCGGGGGAGAAGGAGAGATACGGGAGGCTGTGGGAGCTGGTCGAGGCGCTGGACGCGCTGCCGCGCGGGGTGGCCATGCACCCGTGCGGGGTGCTGCTGTCCGATGCCTCCCTGCTGGCGCGTACGCCGGTCATGCCGACCAGTGGCGAGGGTTTTCCGATGTCGCAGTTCGACAAGGACGACGTGGAGGACCTCGGGCTGCTCAAGCTGGACGTGCTGGGAGTGCGGATGCAGTCGGCGATGGCGCACGCCGTGGCGGAAGTGGAGCGGGTGTCGGGCGTCAGGGTCGATCTGGACGCCCTGCCGCCGGGGGATCCGGAGACGTACCGGCTGGTCCGGTCCACCGAGACCCTCGGCTGCTTCCAGATCGAGTCGCCGGGGCAGCGGGACCTGGTCGGGCGGCTCCAGCCGGCCACCTTCCACGATCTCGTCGTCGACATCTCGCTGTTCCGGCCCGGGCCGGTCGCCGCCGACATGGTGCGGCCGTTCATCGAGGCACGGCACGGGCGGGCGCCGATCCGCTATCCGCACCCGGATCTGGAGGAGCCGCTGAAGGAGACGTACGGGGTCGTCGTCTTCCACGAGCAGATCATCGACATCGTCGACATCATGACCGGCTGCGGGCGCGGGGAGGCGGACCGGGTGCGGCGCGGGCTGTCGGACCCGGAGTCGCAGGGACGGATCAAGGTGTGGTTCGCGCAGCACGCGGCGGCGAACGGTTATGACGCGGAAACGATTCAGCGGACCTGGGAGATCATCGAGGCCTTCGGCTCGTACGGCTTCTGCAAGGCGCACGCGGTCGCCTTCGCCGTACCGACCTACCAGTCGGCGTGGCTGAAAGCGCATCATCCGGCCGCCTTCTACGCGGGGTTGCTCACGCACGATCCCGGCATGTACCCGAAGCGGCTGTTGCTGGCGGACGCGCGGCGGCGCGGAGTGCCCGTGCTGCCGTTGGATGTGAACGCGTCGGGCGTCGCACACCGTATCGAACTGGTGTCCGGTAAATGGGGGCTGCGGCTGGCGCTCTCCGATGTGCACGGCATCAGCGAGGCCGAGGCGGCGCGGATCGCCGAGGGGCAGCCGTACGCCTCGCTGGTCGACTTCTGGGAGCGGGGCCGGCCCAGTCGTCCGCTGGCCCAGCGGCTCGCGCAGGTGGGGGCGCTGGACGCGTTCGGCGCGAACCGCCGTGATCTGCAACTGCATCTGACCGAGCTGCACCGGGGCGCGCGAGGGGCGGGCGGTGGCCAGCTCCCGTTGGCCGGCGGGCGGAAGACCGCACCGGCCGGGCTGCCCGACCTCACGTCGTCGGAGCGGCTCAGTGCCGAGCTGGGTGTGCTGTCCATGGACGCCTCACGCAATCTGATGGACGATCACCGGGCGTTCCTCGACGAGCTGGGCGTGGTGTCCGCGCGTCGGCTGCGCGAGGCCCGGCACGGGGAGACGGTGCTGGTCGCGGGCGCCAAGGCGGCCACCCAGACACCGCCGATCCGGTCCGGCAAGCGGGTCATCTTCAGCACCCTGGACGACGGCACCGGCTTGGTCGACCTCGCGTTCTTCGACGACTCGCACGACGCCTGCGCCCACACCGTCTTCCACTCCTGGCTGCTGCTGGTGCGCGGGGTGGTGCAGCGGCGCGGCCCGCGCAGCCTCAGCGTGGTGGGCGCCGCCGCATGGAACCTCGCGGAGCTGCTGGAGGTGCGCCGGGAGGAGGGGCTCGAGGGAGTCGCGGCCCGGTTGGCCGGTGCCGGGGGTCCCGGCGATGACGGTGAGGGGGCCGCGCGTCGGCGGCTCGCCGGCTCGGAGGGAGCGCCCGCGCCGGCGGGCTCCGCGGCCCAGGGGCCGACGGAGCAGCGGAAGATCCGCATGCCCACGGGGTACGAGATGCACCCCTGGGCCGATCTGCGTCCTGCGGGTGAAGGGCCCGCGGTGGGAAGAAAGTTGTGGCACCAGAGTCCGGGGAGTGCGGGATGACCATCCTCTGCGTACGTTTCCAGCTGCCTCCGACGCGCGAGGCCGACCTGCCCCGACTGCTCGGGATGCTGGAGGAGTTCACGCCCGTCGTCCAGGCCCTGCCACCGGACGGGGCGCTGGCCGACCTGCGGGGCGCCGAGCGGTACTTCGGGCGGGACGCCGTCGAACTGGCCTCGGTGATCCGGGTGCGCTCGCTCGCGCTGTACGGGGTCGACTGTGTGATCGGTGCCGGGCCCGGGCCGATGCTGGCCCGCGTGGCGCTGCGCGACGCGGTGCCCGGGGTGACGTGTGCGGTGCCCGAGGAGCGGGACGCCATCGCGGAGTTCCTCGCGGAGAAGCCCGTCGCCGCGCTGCCCGGCGTCGGCGCCGCGACCGCCCGTACGCTGGGCGACTACGGCCTCGACACCCTCGGCAGGGTCGCCGCCGCGCCGCTGTCCACGCTCCAGCGGCTGGTCGGCGCGAAGGCCGGCCGCGAACTGCACGAGAAGGCGAACGGCGTCGACCGCGGCCGGGTCGTCCCGAACGCCGTCTCCCTCCCCCAAGCTCTCGGCTGCGCTCGAGCAGGGGGGACCCCCATCCTCGCGACGGAACGCCCCTTCGGCCGCGACGAACTGGACCCGGACCGCCACCGCCGTGCTCTGCTGTCGGCCGCCGAGGAGCTCGGTGCCCGGCTGCGCGCCCTGGAGAAGGTCTGCCGCACGCTCACCCTCACCGTGCGCTACGCCGACTGCTCCGCCACCACCCGCAGCCGCACGCTGAACGAACCGACCGCGCACTCGCCGGACCTGACCAGGGCCGCGTACGGCATGTACGAGGCGCTCGGCCTGCAACGCGCCCGGGTCCGCGCGATCGCCCTGCGCGCCGAGGGGCTCGACCCCGCCGACCGGGCCTCCTACCAGCTGACCTTCGACCCCGTGGACGAGAAGGTCCGCCGCATCGAGGAGGTCGCGGACCGCGCGCGGGCGAAGTTCGGGCCGCGGGCGGTGATGCCCGGGGGGCTAGGGGGGCTGGCGGCGTAGATCCCTCTGCGTGACGTCAGTTGGCCCACGGCGGCACGATGCGGGTGCCGTCGGCGAGCCGTGCCTCCAGGCCGATCGAGGTGGTGACCCAGGAGTAGGCGGTCCGGTCGGTGGGGTTCTCGACGGTCAGGGTGGCGCCGGGGTTGATGATCACTGTGTCGCCCGCCGTGATCCGCTCGGTGCGGCCGTCGAGGGTGATCAGCAGCTCGCCGTCGAGCAGATGGAAGATCTCCTCCCGGTTGACGGTGTGCGCGGGCGCCTTGAGACCGGCGGGGATCTCACCGCGCCAGGCGCACAGCTCCTTGCTGCCGCTGTGCGGGGTGGCGTACGAGGCGAAGCGGGCGCCGTGGATCTCGTGGGTGACGGCTTCGGACGAGCGGACGACGGGCATGACGGCCTCCAAGTGGTCAAGCAGCTTGACTATATGGTCAAGCCGCTTGACCGTCACGTCAAGGGTGTTTCAATGCATGCGTGCAGAACTCCGAGGCCATGGCCCTGTCCGCCGCCCTGCTCGCCGCCGCCGGCGGGCTCACGCAACGCATCCACGAGGGCGTTGTCGCGCGCGGTTTCGAGGGGCTGCGACCCGCGCACGGCTTCGCCTTCGCCCGGCTCGCCCCGGACGGCGCGACGGTCACCGACCTGGCCGTCCACCTAGGGGTGACCAAGCAGGCCGCCAGTCAGCTCGTGGACGAGATGGTGCGCAAGGGATACGCCGAGCGGCGGCCGCATCCGGAGGACGCGCGGGCGCGACTGGTCGTGCTGACCGGGCGGGGGTGGGATTGCACGCGGGCGGCGGAGGAGGCGGCTGCGGAAGCCGTGCGGGAGTGGGCGGCCGTACTGGGGGAGGGGCAAGTGCGGGTGCTGCGGGAGCAGTTGCTGCGCATCGCACCCCAGGGGCCCATCCGGCCTGCCTGGTGAAGGGGCGCCAGACCGGCCCACCGCCGTCGGTTACCACTGGAAGTTTTTACTGACGCGTAACTTCCCAGTTCGACTACTCGCTCGTAACTTGACGAGTGAACAGCATCCCGTGATCCGGATCACAGGCGTCGTGCCGTCGCACCTCCCTTGAGCCGCACCTCCCTTGAGCCGCAAGGAGATCACTCGATGCTGCCCTGGAAACGAGTGCTCAGACCCCTGGCCGCGCTGCTGCTGACCGCCGCGGCCGTCACTGCCCCCGCCACCGCCGCGCAGGCGGCAAGTGCTCCTACGGCCGGCTGGAACGACTATTCCTGCAAGCCGTCCGCCACTCATCCCCGCCCCGTCGTCCTCGTCCACGGCACTCTCGGGAACTCCGTCGACAACTGGCTGGGCCTCGCCCCTTATCTGAAGGTCCGCGGCTACTGCGTCTTCTCCCTCGACTACGGCCGGCTCGAGGGAGTCCCCTTCTTCCACGGCCTCGGACCCGTCGAGAAGTCGGCCGGACAGCTCAAGGACTTCGTCGACAAGGTGCTCGCCGCCACCGGCGCCGCCGAGACCGACATCGTCGGACACTCGCAGGGCGGCATGATGCCCCGCTGGTATCTGCGGTTCCTCGGCGGAGCCGCCAAGGTGAACGCCCTGGTCGGCATCGCGCCCAGCAACCACGGCACCACGCTGAACGGCTTCACCGACTTGCTGCCGTACTTCCCGGGCGCAGGGGACCTGTTGGCGAAGACCACTCCCGCCCTCGCCGACCAGGTCACCGGCTCGGACTTCCTCAAGCGGCTCAACGCGGGCGGCGACACCGTGCCCGGCGTGCGCTACACCGTCATCGCCACCCAGTACGACGAGGTGGTCACGCCGTGGCGCAGCCAGTACCTGAGCGGGCCGGACGTGCGCAACGTCCTGCTCCAGGACCTGTGCCCGGTCGACCTGTCCGAGCACGTGGCCATCGGGCTGTTCGACAGGATCGCCTTCCACGAGGTGGCCAACGCCCTCGACCCGGCACGGGCCAGGCCCACCACCTGTGCGTCGGCGTTCGACTGACACGTGTAGGGGAAACGTTTCGGGGCCTGTCCGGCCTGAGCCGCCGGACAGGCCCCGAGTCATGGGGGCAGCGGCCCCGGTCAGCGGCCCTGCCGAGCGCCACTCACCGTCCGCCGCCGGGCCGACAGGAACAGGGCCGACGAGCCGAGCGCCAGCGCGACCGCGCCGCCGATCGCGAGGTACGGGGTGCTGCCGTCGCCGCCGGTCTCGGCGAGGTTCTCCGTGGCACCGGCCGCCTTCGGCTGGTTGGGAGCGGCTTCGGCTGCCGTGGGCCGGTTCGGGACGGTGCTCTCCGGGGCCGCGGCCGGCTCGGCCGAGGTGCTGGGGTCGTTGTCGCCGTGCCCTTGGTGCTCGATCGACGACTTGTCGTTGCCCGCCTCGATCTGCTCCTTGGTCGGAGCGGAGGCCGTCGGGCCCGGGGCGGTGCCGCCTGCCGCGCTGTCGCCGCCGCCGAAGCTGACGTCCGAGCAGGAGTAGAACGCCTCCGGGCTGTCCGACCGCTGCCAGACGGCGTACAGCAGATGCCTCCCGGAGCGCTCGGGCAGGCTGCCGGAGAAGGTGTGGAAACCGCCTGTTGCGGCTGGGTCGGTGGCCGTCGCGACAGGGTGCTCCAGGTCCAGGTCGTTCCAGGCGAGCGGCTCGGCCGGGTCGTAGCCGGGCTTGGTGATGTACACCTTGAAGGTGCCCTTGTGAGGGGCCGTCACGCGGTACGTGAAGGTGTGCGAGCCGCTGCGCACCCCGGTCGCCGGCCAGTCGGCGCGGGCCAGGTCGAGCCCCTTGAACTGCTCGTTGTTCGCGCTGCACAGCTTGCCGTCCGGGATGAGCTGCTGGTGCCGCCCGCCCGCGTCCCCGATGCGGATGCCGTTCCAGTCGTAGAGGGCCTGCGTGCCGCCCGCCGCGACCGCCGCCTTGCACGCGGCCGACTCGGGGCTCTCCGGGCCCTCGGCGTAGCACTGCGAGACCCGGCTGACCGGGTCGCCCATCGAACCGTGCGCTGCCGCCGGCGTGGCGGTCAGTCCGGTCAGGGCGAGCGGGAGGGTGCCGAGGGCGGCGACGGTGACTGCCGTGCGGCGTGCGGGCATGCGGGAACTCCTCGAAACGACACGGGGGAACAGGGCCGGGCCCGAGTGGGCCGGATCCCGTGGGGTGATTCGAAGCTAGCCCCTGAGAACCGCGAAATCGCCTGCTGAGGGCGGGTGAGGGAGACCCTTATGGCCGCGTTAAGGGAGTGCTCAGCCTGGCATCAGGCAGGTACCGTGCGCGCCATGGAGGACGAGGAGATCCGGCCGGCCGGCGTCGCCGACGTACCAGTCGTCAAGGACGTGATCGACGCGGCCTTCCGCCCCTACATCGAGCGCATCGGCCAGGCCCCGAAGCCCATGGAGGAGGACCACGCGGCGAACGTGGCGGCGGGAAAGGTGTTCGTGACGGGCGAGCCCGTGATCGGCCTCGTCGTGGTCGAGGCGTTCGAGGACCATCTCTTCCTCGACACCATCGCCGTCCACCCCTCCGCGCAGGGCGGGGGAGTGGGGCGACGGCTGCTCCGGTTCGTGGACGCACGCGCGCGTGGGCTCGGCCTGCCCGAGGTCAGGCTCTACACGAACGCGATGATGTGGGAGAACCAGAGGATCTATCCGAAGTACGGCTACGAGTTGATGGAGCGCCGCGCCGAAGGGCCCTACGACCGCGTCCACTATCGCAAGCGGCTGCTCTGACGCGTCTCATGATCGGTACCCGCCGCTCAGGCGTCCGGCCACCACGTGCGTGCGATGTCCTTGCGGACTTCCGGGCGTCCCGCGGGGCGCTCGTCGGCCTCCTCGCGGGCCCGGCGGACGTCCGTCTTCTTCAGGGGCTTCTGCACGGTCACACGGCGCATGGCTGCCTCCTTAAAGGGGCTACCGGGTTCCGCGTTCTCACGGAGGTAGACCTTTCGGGGGAGAGTTCCTCATCACTCCTGGTCTGTCAGTGGCGGTTGTCACGATTCGGGTGTCAGTGGCGGGTGTCACTATTGGGCACATGGCGAACGACAGTGACGGCACGACCTCGGCGAACACCGGCGCCGACGTGGACTGGGACGCGCGGGCCGCCGGCTTCGACGAGGAGCCGGACCACGGTCTGCGCGATCCGGAGGTGCGCCGGGCCTGGGCCACTCGGCTGCGCTCCTGGCTGCCCGGGCGGGCCGGCGACGTCCTCGATCTCGGCTGCGGCACCGGCAGTCTGTCGCTCCTCGCGTCCGAGCAGGGGCACCGGGTGACGGGCGTGGATCTCTCCCCGGCGATGGTGACGCTCGCCCGGCAGAAGCTGGCCGGGCGTGACGCGGTGTTCCTCGTCGGTGACGCGGCGGCACCGCCGGTCGGGGAGCGGCGCTTCGATGCCGTGCTCGTCCGGCATGTCCTGTGGGCCCTGCCCGATCCCGGCCGCGCTCTGCGGCACTGGGCGGGGCTGCTGCGGACGGGAGGGCGGCTCGTGCTGGTGGAGGGCGTGTGGGGGACGGCCGAACCGGCCGGGATACCGGCGGAGCGTGTCACCGGCCTCCTCGCGCCGATCGCCGGGCAGGTGAGCGTGGAGCGGCTGTCCGGCGATCCGCTGCTGTGGGGCGGGGAGGTGACGGACGAGCGGTACGCGGTGGTGGCTGTGACGGGGTGAGCGGAGGGCTCAGGCCAGGAGTGCGGCGAAGTCGTCGCCTCGGGCCAGTGACTCCAGTTCGTCGAGCGCGGCGAGCGCGGCGGCTGCCGCCGCGGGGTCCGTCTCACCGAGGCCGCTGTCGGCGAACTCGTCCTCGTCCAGGCGTCGGACGTCCGTGCCGTCCGCGGAGACCCACAGGTCCAGGTCGAGGTCCTCCACGACCAGCTCCGGGCCGGAGCGCGAGGCGGGGCGGGTGATGTCGCAGTACCAGCCCTTCAGCGCGCCCGTGGCGGAGCGGACCTCCTTCACCGCGTACCAGCGGTCACGCCAGTAGTACTCCGTGAAGACGTCCCCGGGCTCGAAGCGGACGAAGCCGAAGTCGCGGACGCCGCTGCCCGCCCACGGGGCGCGGACCGCGACGCGGGTGCCGTCGTCCGTCAGGAGTTCACCGGTGTAGCGGATCTTCGTACGGCCCGCCTTGACGAGCACGACGTCCAGCTTCCCGGGCAGGTCAGCCGATTTCACGGACATGGCGCACTTCCTTCGCACAGATCTCGTAGCCGAACCACTTGTTGATGGCGATCATCGGTTCGTTTCCGATGTCGTTGCCGGTGAACGCCTCCGTGTAACCCGCGGCGCGGGCCCGGTGCAGGGAGTCGTTCTTGGCGAGCTTCGCCAGGCCCCGGCCGCGGAACGCCCGGGCGGTGCCGGTCATGGCGGTGCCGTAGCGGGTGCCGTCCGTGTGCGCCACGCTGAAGGCGGCCGGGCGGCCGTCGACGACCGCGACCGTGGTCAGCTCGCGGTTGAGGAGCGGGTGCTTCCAGTTCTCCTCCAGCCAGGCCTCGTAGTCCGTGAACTCGGCCTCGATGTCGCTCGGTTCGTCCGACGCCGTCTCGGCGTCCAGCTCGAACATCGGGCGCGGGTCGTCCGCGAAGTCGGCGGCCGTGCGCAGCTCGACGCCCGCCGGCGGGTCCTGGCGGGGTGGCAGCGTGCCGGCCAGATCCAGACGCATGAAGTAGGCGGAACGGCTCGACCGGAAGCCGTGCCGCTCGGCAAAGGCGACGTTGTCCGGCTCGTCCAGGACCCAGGCGAACAGTTTCCGGACGCCCAGCGAGGCCAGACGCTCCTCGGCAGTGCGCAGCAGGAGCGAACCGGCGCCGCGCTGCCTGCGGTCGGGGCGTACGTAGATGTTGGCGGAGCCCTGGCCGGGCTCCGGGCTCTCGTGGGCGACGCTGATCTGGGCCGTGCCGATGATCTCGCCGTCCTCCTCGGCGACGAGCTGCCCGAAGTGGGCGTCCGGGTGGGCGCGGGTCAGGGTGTGCACCACGGACTCGGGGGTGGACAGCATGTAGGGCAGGGCGAGACGGCGGGTATGGGAGAACCCCTCGGCGTCGGCTCGGACATCGGGTCGCAGGTCGCGCACGATCACGGTCATGGAGGCGCACGTTACGTGGGAGCGCAGCCTGGGGGCCTCCCATTTTCCGTCGGGTACGGGACAATCGGCCTGTGACCTTGAAGATCGACATCGACGACAGTGCTCCGCCGTACGAGCAGGTACGGGCGCGGATCTCCGAGCAGGCGCGGTCGGGGGAGCTGCCGGTGGGGTACCGGCTGCCGACCGTGCGGGGGCTGGCCGAGTCGCTGGGACTCGCCGCGAACACGGTCGCCAAGGCGTACCGGGCGCTGGAGGCGGACGGCGTGATCGAGACGCGGGGGCGCCACGGCACGTTCGTGGCCGCCGCCGGTTCGGCGGCGGACCGGGAGCTGGCGGCCGCCGCCCAGGCGTATGTCGAGCGGGCTCGAAGGCTCGGGCATGCGGAGGACGCGGCGCTTGCCGCGGTACGGGACGCCCTGCGGGCGGGTTACGGGGAGTAGGGCGTCGCTCAGCCGGCCCGCGTCAGACGCTCGGGTGTCCGGGTGATCTCCAGGCCCGCCGATCGCCCCGCCCGCGCGAACGACATCGCGTCCGCCACCGCCGCACCTCCCGGGTCGTTGTTGAAGTACGCGTAGACGTCCTCGCCCTCGGGCCAGGTCGTGGCGATGCGGTCGAGCCAGGTGGCGAGGGAGCGGCGGCCGTAGTGGGGCCAGGGATGCGCGCGGCCCTGGTGGAAACGGACGTAGCCCCAGTCGGTGGTGCGCCACAGCGGGGTCGCGGGGCGGGCCAGGACGTCGGCCCAGCACAGGGCCGCGTGCCGGGACTCGAGGACCGCGCGGACCTCCGGCGTCCACCAGGAGTCGTGGCGGGGCTCGACCGCGACCCGGGTCGAGGCGGGGAAGCAGGCGAGGCAGGCGTCCAGGAGGCCCGGGTCGGCGCGCAGGTTGGGCGGGAGCTGGAGCAGGACCGGGCCGAGGCGGTCGCCGAGGCCCGCCGCGTGGCTCATCAGGCGGTCGACCGGCTCCTCGGGGTCCTTGAGCCGTTTGATGTGGGTCAGATAGCGGCTCGCCTTCACCGCGACCACGAAGTCCGCGGGCACCCGACCGCGCCAGTCCTCGAAGGTCTCCCGGGCCGGCAGCCGGTAGAAGGCGTTGTTGATCTCGACGGTGGCGAAGTGCCCCGCGTACTCCTCCAGCCAGAGCCGCATCGGCAGCCCGGACGGGTACAGGACATCCCGCCAGTCCTTGTACTGCCACCCGGACGTGCCGACGAACAGGGTCATAGACCCATGAAAACACCGGCGCGCTCGGACCTCCTACAGATGACCTCCTACAGATGACCTCCTACAGATACAGCCCCGCGTCGGCGTCCCCGCGCGGCTCCGGCAGGGCCGTCGGGGACGTGCCCCGGCGCAGCGCGTACAACTCGGCCAGCGTCGCGCCCTCGCGGCCGATGCCGTCCTCGTGGCCGAGCCAGCTCACCGCCTCCCGGCGGGTCAGCGGACCCACCTCGATCCGGGCGAGGCAGCGGCCGGGCCGGACCACGGCGGGATGCAGGCGCTCCAGGTCCTCGTTGGTCGTGACCCCGACCAGGACGTTGCGGCCCTGTCCGAGCAGTCCGTCCGTCAGGTTCAGCAGCCGCGACAGCGCCTGGCCGGCCGTGTGCTTGGCCTCGCCGCGGATCAGCTCGTCGCAGTCCTCCAGGAGCAGCAGCCGCCAGCGGCCCTTGCCCGCCGAGTCCTCCTCGCCGATCGCGATGTCCATCAGATAGCCGACGTCACTGAAGAGCCGCTCGGGGTCCAGGACGCAGTCCACCTGGCACCAGTCCCGCCAGGAACGGGCGAGGGTGCGCAGCGCCGACGTCTTGCCGGTGCCCGGCGGGCCGTGCAGGAGGAGGAGCCGGCCCGAGATGTCCTCGGGGGTCGTCTTCATCAGGCGGTCCATCGCGTCCGCCACCGGTGCCGTGTAGTTGGGCCGCACCTCGTCCCAGGTTCCCGCCGCGATCTGGCGCGTGGTGCGGTGCGGGCCGCGGCGCGGGGAGACGTACCAGAAGCCCATCGTGACGTTCTCCGGCTGCGGTTCGGGTTCGTCCGCCGCGCCGTCCGTGGCCTGGTCGAGGACCTTCTTCGCCAGCTCCGCGCTGGTCGCCGTGACCGTGACGTCGGCGCCCCGGTTCCAGCGGGAGATCAGCAGCGTCCAGCCGTCGCCCTCCGCGAGCGTCGCGCTGCGGTCGTCGTCCCGGGCGACGCGCAGCACGCGGGCGCCGGACGGCATCAGCGTCGCCCCGGACCGTACGCGGTCGATGTTCACCGCGTGGGAGTACGGCTGCTCGCCCGTCGCGAAGCGGCCGAGGAACAGCGCGTCGACGACATCGGACGGAGAGTCGGAGTCGTCAACGTTGAGCCGGATCGGCAGCGCCTCGTGCGGGTTTCCAGACATGCCGCCATGATCCGGCACGAGGACGCCGCGTGCACCCGGTTTCCCGGTGCACGCGGCGTGTTCCCCAGGTGGAGGTCAGACCCCGAAGCGGGAGACCAGCCGGCGTGCCTGGCGTGTCCTGCGGACCACGGCGTACCCCTTGGTCAGGGCACGGTCCCTGGCGAACGTACGGGCGATCGCACGGCCCTCGACCACCCGCTCGAACTCGTCGGTGCCCGTGCTGCGGCGCACCGTCACGCGCCGCAGGGCGTACGGCCCCTGCACGCGGCGCGCGAGGCCGTTGCCGACGGCGAGTGCCTGGGCGTACCCCGTCTCGCGCACCGCCTGCCGGACCCGGCGGCTGGAGTAGCCGTAGGGATAGGCGAACGAGGCCGGTACGGTGCCCAGTTGGTCAGCGACGATCTCCTTGCAGTGGATCAGCTCGAACCGCAGCGTGGCGTCGGAGACCCGGTCGAGCTGTGGGTGGCTGTGGCTGTGCCCGCCGATCTCGACGCCCGCCGCCGCGAGCTCGCGGACCTGGTCCCAGTCCAGCATGGTGTCCAGGCCGCCGCCGGTGTCGTACGGCCCCCGGATCCACCCGGTCGAGACGAACAGGGTGGCCGGGAAGCCGTGCTTGGCGAGCACGGGCAGGGCGTGCCGGTGCACACCCTCGTAGCCGTCGTCGAACGTGATGAGGACCGGCCGCTCGGGCAGCGCGCGGCCGGAGCGCCAGCACGCCGCCAGCTCGGCGGTGGTGACGGGGCTGAGACCCCGGTCCGCGAGCACCGCCATCTGCTCGGCGAACGCGTCGGGGGTCACGGACAGGGCACGGGTCGCGTCGTTCGGATCGGTCGCGACCGCGTGGTACATGAGGATCGGTACGCGTACGTCACTCACGGACCCGCCCCTTCCAGCGCCGCTCCCTCGGCAGGCACGCGCGGAGCCGCGGCATCCGCCCCGGGGGCCGAGAGCTCGGGCACCGAGAACGTGGTCCCGCCCCGGCGGGCCCGCACGCCGCCCACCACGTATCCGCCCGCCGCCGTCAGCACCCCGGCGACGATCGCCCCCGCACGCCCGGCACCGCCCGGCCGGGCCAGCAGCGCGTCCCGCAGCCCCCGGGCCACTCCGGCCGGCAGGACCCGGGTGGCGTACCGGCGTTCGGACTCCAGTCCCTTGTCGGCGCCGACACTCCGGGCGACCAGGGCCTTGGACAGGCCCTCGGCGTACGTGCGCGTGCGGAAGTAGCGGAAGTGCTCGCGGGCCTCCGGCACCCGGTGGTGGATCACCGCCCGGTCGTCGATCAGCAGCACCGCGTCGGGCCGGGCCCGGCTGAGACGGATGCACAGTTCCGTCTCCTCGCAGCCCAGCGGGCGTTTGTCGCCGTCCCGGCCGATGCCGGTGGCGAAGCCGCCCGCCGCGTCGAAGGCGCTGCGGCGGAACGAGGCGTTGCCGCCGAGCACGTTGCGCACCCGGACCCGGCCGCGCGGCAGGCCCCGGTAGGTGCAGCCCACCACCCAGTCGAACTCCTCGGGGAACCAGGCGGGCCGCCGCCCCGACGCCCAGACGGGCTCCGTGCGCCCGCCGACCGCCATCACGCGCGGGTCGGCGTACGCCTCGGCGAAGTGCAGGAGCCAGTCGCGCTCGGCCACGGCGTCGTCGTCGAGGAAGGCGACGACCTCGCCGCGCGCGGCCGCGATCCCGGTGTTGCGGCCGGCGGACAGGCCGCGGGGGCCCGCGTTGGCGAGCACCCGCACCACAGCGCCGCCGGAGGGTTCCTTGTACTCCTTGGCCAGCCGCTCCCGGAGCGTCTCGTTGTGGTCGACGACCAGCAGTGTCTCCAGGGCGGGCCGTGACTGCGCCCGCACCGAGGAGACCGCCGCGAGGATGTCCTCCCAGCGGTCCTCGGTGTACGCGCAGATCACGACGGAGATGCCGGGACCGCTCAAGACACCTCTCCCCGCATGGCGTCAAGCATCGGCGACTGCGGTGAACGGCGGCGCAGGGCACGGCGGTTGGAGCGCTCCTGGAGGATCACCCGCAGCACGCGCAGCCCGTCCCGCACGGCCCGCAGATTACTGGTGCCGTGGATGCGCAGGTACTCGTGGCTCGGGATCTCCTGCACCTTGAGCCCGGCCTTGACGACCCGGATGTTCATCAGCGTCTCGACCTCGAAGCCGGTGCAGTCGAGGTCGATCTTGTCGAGGCAGTGCCGCCAGAACGCGTTGTAGCCGTAGCACAGGTCGGTGTAGCGGGCGCCGAACTTGCGGTTGACGACCGTGCACAGCGCCCAGTTGCCGAGCTTGCGGATGAAGGTCATGTCGTCCGTGCCGCCGCCGTTGGCGAAGCGGGAGCCCTTGGCGAAGTCCGCACCGGAGACCAGGGCGGAGACGTACGACACGATCTCGTTGCCGTCCGCCGAGCCGTCCGCGTCGACCATCACGATGATGTCGCCGGTGCACGCCTGGAACCCGGTGATCAGGGCGTCGCCCTTGCCCTTGCCGCGCTGCTCGACGACCTTGACGTCGGGCCACAGCTCGCGGGCCACCTGGACGGTGTCGTCGGTGGAGTTGCCGTCGACCAGGACCACTTCGTGGATCCAGTCGGGCAGGGTCTTGAAGACGTACGGAAGGTTGTCCGCCTCGTTCATGGCCGGGATGACCACGCTCACCGGCGGCGCTATGGCCAGGTGAGAGGAGACGGGCCGGTACTTCCCGGCGGTCGGCGGATGCTGGTCCGCCGCGGCCGGCTGCAGAACTGAGCTCATGAGTCTGGTCCCTCTCGTCCGGTGGACCGCCCCCCCAGGGCAGTCCGGATCCAATCCGGTTCGAAAGGGGGGTTCTCACCCGTGGCACGCCGAGATGGAGCTTCGGGCACGCCGGGTGAGCTGGCAAAGCTGGTCGACAGCGGAAAACGGCAGCCGACCGCGCGGCACGGCCCGGAGACAGCTGCGGTCACCGAGCACGGCACCCCCCTACCGCGCCCCGCGCCGGCCGTCGCGGTCCTTGAGCCCTCCCCTAGAGCCGCGTGCTGACGGACCGATGCGGGTGAGATGTATGACGGTATTGACGATTGAACCCGTATGGCAAGACCTGGAACGTCCTCTCACGTTTTTGTTGGTTTGGTCGTTGTGGGATGCGCTTCGTGGGTCGCAAGTTGAAAGGTTCCGGTGACGGAAACAACCGTTCCCCGGAGGCGGGTCGAGCCTCCGGGGAACGGTTGTTCAGGTGCTGGTGTCCGTGCTTGTGTCCGTGCCGGTTACGGCACGAGCTTCAGCAGCCGGTTCGGCGAGCCCGAACCCGCGCTGGTGACCTTGCCGGTGGTGGCGCCGCCGACCAGGGCCGAGGCGACCTGGGCCGGCGTGGAGGTGGTGTGGCCCGCCAGGTAGACCGCCGCCGCGCCCGCGACGTGCGGGGTCGCCATCGAGGTGCCGGAGATGGTGTTGGTCGCGGTGTCGCTGGTGTGCCAGCCGGCCGTGATGGAGGAGCCGGGCGCGAAGATGTCCAGGGCCGAGCCGTAGTTGGAGTAGCTCGCCTTGGCGTCGGTGCTGGTGGTGGCGCCGACCGTGATCGCCTCGGCGACCCGGGCCGGGGAGGACGAGGAGGCGGTGGTGCTGCTGTTGCCCGCGGCGACGGCGTAGGTGACGCCGCTGGCTATGGAGTTGCGGACCGCCGTGTCCAGTGCGGCGGAGGCGCCGCCGCCGAGGGACATGTTGGCCACCGACGGACCGGAGTGGTTCTTCGTCACCCAGTCGATGCCCGCGACCACACCGGCCGTGGTGCCGGAGCCGCTGTTGTTCAGCACGCGCACGCCCACGATTTTCGCCTTCTTGGCGACGCCGTAGGTCGAGCCCGCGATCGTGGTGGCCACATGGGTGCCGTGGCCGTTGCCGTCGGAGGCGTTGTTGTCGCCGTCGACGGCGTCGTAACCGTGCGCCGCACGGCCGCTGATCTGCTGGTGGGTGATGCGCACACCGGTGTCGATCACATAGACCGTCACGCCGCTGCCCGCGCTGTCCGGGTAGGTGTAGCTGCCGGAGAGCGGGAGCGAGGTCTGGTCGATGCGGTCCAGGCCCCAGGGGGCGTTGGTCTGGGTCGCGGAGAGCTGGACGCGCTGGTTCTGCTCGACCGAGGCCACCGCCGGGTCGGCGGCGAGGCGCCTGGCCTCGGTGGCGGAGAGGGTGGCGGAGTAGCCGTTCAGCGCCTTGCCGAACGTCTTCTGGACCGAGCCGCCGTACTCCTTGACGAGGCCCTTGCCCGCGGCCGAGGACGCCTTCAGGCCCGCGCTCTTCTTGAGCGTGACGATGTAGCTGTCCTTGATCGCGGCGGGGGAGTCCGCGGCGAGCACCCGGCCCTCGGCGGGAGCGGCGGCCTGGGCGGGGAGGGCGGTGAGCCCGCCCACGAGGGCGGCGGTCGCCGACAGGGTGATCGCGGCGAACCCGAGTCTCTTGCTACGCAGTTGTGCCATTACGAGGGAGTCCTCCTCTAGGCGGCGCGCGCCTGGGTGGGGCGCGCGTCATGTGGGGGTTGTGCGCGTGCTCGCGCACACGGCCGGGAGCGTCGCGTTCCGCTCGCGGCCGGAGTAAAGCGTCGACCATCTACCGGCGTAGAACAAGGAGTTGAGCGCTAGTCAACAAATCTGTCATGGGCACGTAACAAAGGGTGGTGGATGCGTAACAAGACGTGGGGTGAACGCGCCGCGTCCATCCCGGAAAGGGCCGAAAAGGCTTGGCATGGACACTTCCTGTCAACGCGCGTCACTGCTATGACGGTTGTGGCAGAGATCCTGCTATAGGAGGTTCCATGAGACGTTCCCGATTTGTCGTCCTCCTGAGCTCGCTCCTCCTCGCCGTCGGCACCGCCCTCACCGGGGCAGCCGCGGCGCAGGCCTCACCACTCGCCGCAACTGGCGGATATGTGGCGCTCGGAGACTCCTACTCCTCCGGAACCGGCGCCGGCAGCTACATCGCCTCCAGCGGCGAATGCAAGCGCAGCACGAAGGCCTACCCCTACCTCTGGGCCGCCGCCCACTCACCCTCGACGTTCAACTTCACGGCCTGCTCGGGTGCCCGAACGGGTGACGTCCTGGCCGGCCAGCTCGCCCCGCTCAGTGCCGCCACCGCCCTCGTCTCCCTCAGCATCGGGGGCAACGACGCCGGATTCGCCGACGTCATGACGACCTGTGTGACCCAGTCCGACAGCGCCTGCATCTCCCGCATCAACACCGCACGGGCGTACGTCGACTCCACGCTGCCCGGCAAGCTCGACAGCGTGTACTCGGCGATCCGCTCCAAGGCACCCAACGCCCACGTCGTCGTGCTCGGCTACCCCCGCTTCTACAAGCTCGGCGCCACCTGCCTCGGCCTCTCCGAGGCCAAGCGCAAGGCCATCAACGACGCCTCCGACCATCTCAACACCGCCATCGCCAAACGCGTCGCGAACCACGGCTTCACCTTCGGCGACGTACGCCCGACCTTCACCGGCCACGAGATCTGCTCCGGCGACTCCTGGCTGCACAGCCTCAACCTGCTCAACATCGGCGAGTCGTACCACCCGAAGGCCCTCGGCCAGTCGGGCGGTTACCTGCCCGTGCTCAACGCCAACGACTGACCGCTCAGCCGGAGTCCGTGTCGGACTCCGTGTCCGACTCCGTGTTCGACTCCGTGTCCGAAGGAGAAGGGGAGGCCCCGCCCGTCGGGGTCTCCGTCTCGCACGTGATCGAGAACGGCACCGACTCGGACGTCGTCCGTACCGGCTCCCGCACCTCGACACTGATCTCGTTCTCGAAGGTCCCGGTCTCCGCGTCCGTCGTCACGGTCACCGCGTCCTGCTTCGTACGGCCGTCGCCCTCCGGGAACGACAGGGTCTTCCAGCCACCGTCGAGCACCGAGCCGTCCTGCGTCACCCAGCGGTAGCGCACCTCGGCCGGCAGCCGCCCCACCGTGAACGTCGCCGTGAACCTCGGCGCCTGAGCGCTCGGCGGCGGACACGTGCCCGAGTAGTCCGTGCGCGTGCCGTCCAGGCCGACCCGCACCGACTGCGGCGGCGGACTGCTCTCCTCGCTCTCGCTCTCGCTCGGCGTCGGGGAAGGACTGGACTTCCCGCTCCCGGTGCTCTGCGGCGGATCCTTGGTCTCGGCGGGCGTACTGGCCCCGGCACCCCGGTCGCCGTTCCCGTCGCCGTCCCCGCCGTTCAGCAGCGCGTACGTCAGCCCGCCCACCGCGAGCGCCAGCGCGATCACGCCCGCGACCAGCACCCGGCCGGCCCGGCGGTCACGGTCCTGACGGGTGGCCGTCGTCGTCCCACCGGAACCGGACGCCGCCGCCTGCCCCGGGAAGGGCATCGGGGGCGTGGGTGAGGGCTCGGGGTGGCCCGCCACCGTCGGCGGATACGGCACCGCCCGTACGGTGTCCGCGCGCGGCGAGCCGCCCGCGCCGATGACCCGCAGGTCCTGCTCGGCCCGCCCGGCCGGCAGCCGCTGCGCGGGATCCTTGCGCAGCAGCCCCTCGATGACCGGGGCCAGCGGCCCGGCCCGGTACGGCGGCGGCAGCTCCTCGTCGACGATCGCGCGCAGCGTGCTCAGCGGGGTGTCGTGACGGAACGGGGAATGGCCCTCGACCGCAGCGTAGAGCAGCACACCGAGCGACCACAGGTCGGACTCCGGGCCCGGCGTGCGGCCGAGCGCCCGCTCCGGGGCGAGGAACTCGGGCGAGCCGATGACCTCCCCGGTCATGGTCAGCGCGGAGCTGCCCTCGACCATCGCGATCCCGAAGTCGGTGAGCACGATCCGGCCGTCGTTCGCGATCAGCACATTGGCCGGTTTCACGTCCCGGTGCAGCACCCCGGCCTCGTGCGCGGCCCGCAGCGCGGCCAGCACCTCGGCGCCGATGTGCGCGGCACGCTGGGGCGGCATCGGGCCCTCGGCGTCCAGGACCTCGGCCAGGGAGAGCCCGCGGACCAGTTCCATGACGATCCACGGCCGGCCGCCGTCCGTCGCCACGTCGTACACCGTGACCACGTTGCGGTTGGCGACCCGGGCCGCCGCCCACGCCTCCCGCTCCAGCCGGGCGTACATCCGCCGCACGTCGTCGCCCCCCAGCCCGGCCGGGGCGCGCACCTCCTTGACGGCGACCTCGCGGTGCAGCACCTCGTCGCGGGCGCGCCACACGGTCCCCATACCGCCCTCGCCGAGCGGTGCCAGGAGCCGGTAGCGGCCCGCGATCACACGCTCATGGCCCGGTTCTTCGGACACGGCGCCCCCATTCGCAGCCGGGCGAAATCTCCACGAGGTCTGTTTTCCCCATGAGGTCGGATTTCCTCACGAACGTAACTCAGCCCAGTGCGGATGCCGCCCCCTTGAACACCAGTCCGGCCCCGAGTACCAGCACGGCGAAGGCCGAGCCGAGTGGGGCGGTCCGGCGCACCAGGGCCGCCATCGGGCCCGCCGTCCAGCGGGGGCGCCGGTCCAGGAGCCGGGTCATTCCGCTGCCCGCCTTGACGACGGCGTATCCGGCGGCCGTGAGGGTGAGCGCGAGCCCGACGCCGTACGCGACGACCAGCAGCAGACCGAACCAGGCCTGACCGAGGGCCGCGGCACCGACGAGCACCACCACGGCGGACGGGCTGGGCACGAGCCCGCCCGCGAAGCCCATGAGGATCGTGCCGCGGAGGGTGGGGGCGACGGGGTGGGAGTGGGTGAACCCGCCGTGGGTGTGCTCGACCGTGTGGGGATGGGAGTGGGGGTGGGTGTGGTCGTGCGGGTGGTCGTGATCGTGCTCGTGGTGATCGTGGTCGTGATGGTGGTCGTGCGCGTGGCTGTGGCTCTCGTCGTCGTGTGTGTGGGTGTGGCCGCCATGGCCGTGGTGGTGGGTGTGCGCGCGGTTGCGCAGGGCACGGCGGACCAGGCTCGCGCCCGCCAGGGTCACCAGGATCCCGCTGGCCACGCCGAGCCAGGCGATCACCGAGGGGGCCGCCGCCGAACCGGCCGTCACCAGGAGGCCCAGGGCGACCACGCCCAGGGTGTGGGTGACCGTCACCGAGGCGGCCATGGGCAGGACGTCCTTCATCCGGGCCTGACCGCCCCGGGCCGCCGCCGTCGCGGCCATGATGGTCTTGCCGTGGCCCGGGGCGAGCGCGTGCATCGCGCCGAGGACGACGGCGATGAGCAGGGCCAGCGCGGCGAAGCCCGCGGTGAGGTCGTGCCGGGCGACCAGGTCGTCCAGGGCCCGCGTCCAGCGGTCGGCGCCGCGCGGCAGCACGGAGGCGGCGGGGGCGTCCGACTCCTCCTCGGCCAGGGCCGCACCGCCGGGGCGCACGCGCAGGGCGGCGGCCGCGGTGTCGGCCGGGGAGGAGAGCAACTCCTCGGGGTAGTGGGTCAGTTCGGCCGATATCGACTTCTCCGGTACGTCCGACCCGGTGAGCGTCATACGGTCGCCCCGAGCCGTGATCTCCCGCCAGCCCGGGCCGGAGGAGGCGCCCGCGCCACGGAAGGCGAGCGACACGGTCTCCTTGTCCGACGGGAGGGGAGCGGTCAGTTCGCATTCCACGCGGAGGGTGTCGAGCCCCGCCTGTCCGGGCCGCACGCGCGCGTGGCTGCGCCCGGTGGTGAGCCGGGTGCCGCGTCCGTCGACGGTGACCTCGCTGTCCGCGGCGGCCGCGGCGCACCGCTCGCGGGCCCACAGGGTGATGCCCAGCCGCTCGATGTCCGGTCCCGCCTGGGTCGCCGGGATCTCGGCGAGGTCCTCGACGTGGTGGACCCGGAGTTCGCCGGGGGCGGCGACCAGACCGTCGTAGCGGTTGACGGTGAAGTTGCCCAGAGGGTGGGCGCTCGCCGCGCCGGCGGGGAGCAGGGTGAGCGCGCAGGCGGCCGTGAGGACGGCGGCACCGGACGCGAACAGTCGGCGCAGGGTCACCGGGTCCCCTCCAGGTCCTTGAGCGCGGTACGGGCCTCGCGGGCGCCGAGCGGCGAGAAGCCGGGGTTCAGGTCGAGCGCGGCCTTCAGATGGTCGCGGGACTCGCGCTCGTCTCCGGTGGCGCGTTCGATCATCCCGCGGTGGTAGAGGAAACCGGCGTTGCGGTAGCCGGTGGCGGTGGCGCGGCGGGCGTACGGCAGGGCTTCCTCGTCGCGGCCGTTGACGTGCAGGGCCCAGGCGAGGGCGTCGGCGGTGTGCACGCTGTGCCGGCGGTTCCACTCGGCGCGGGCGGCGCGCAGGGCCTCCTTCTTGTCGCCGTGGTCGGCGGCGGCCATGGCCGAGTCGAGGTCGGCGTTGACACCGCCCGCGCGGGCGAGGGACGTCCAGGCGTCGACGAGGGCGTACTGGTCGCCGGCCTTCGCCCGGTCGCCGTCGGCGCCGCGGTCGTCGTACAGCTCGCCGAGGGCGACGAGCGGGCCGGGCAGCGGGAAGCGGGCGACAACCTGCTCCAGTCCCTCGACGGCGGCCGCGCGGTCGCCGTTCGCGGCCTGGGCGCGGGCGCGGCCCTCCAGGGCGGGGAGGTAGTCCTCGTCGGCGGCGAGGGCGCGGGCGTAGTGGTCGAGAGCCGTCTTGTACTCGCCCTGGTTCCAGGCGAGTTGCCCGAGGGCGGTGGCGACGTACGCGATGTCGGCGGGCGAGTCGGCGGATTCCAGGGCGCGCTCCAGCACGTCACGCGCCGTACGGACGTCGCCGCGCAGCTCCTTCACGTACGCGTACCGCGTGAAGACGGGCACCCCGGGCCGCCTGTCGTCGGCCGTGCGGGCGGCCTCGGCGGCGTCCTCGTACCGGCCGAGTTCGACGAGGGCGTCGATACGGGTGCACAGGGCGCGTTCGTTGTAGGGGTTCTGCTTCAGGGCCCGGTCGGCGTCCTTCAGCGCGCCGGTGAAGTCGTGCCGGGCGGCGGCGAGGGCGGCACGGCCGGCGAGAGCCTGGTCGTTACCGGGGTCCAGCTCCAGGGACCGCTTCAGCGCGCGCTCGGCCTGCGGATACCGCGAGGGGTCGCCTTTCGTCCGGGCCTGTTCGACGTAGGCGATCCCGAGGGTGGCCCAGCTGCCGAAGTCCCTGGGCTGGGCGCGAAGATGCTTCTGCAGGGACCCGATCCCCGAGTCGAGATCCCCCCGGGCCAGTACGCCGGGCGCCAGCGCCCCACCCGCGGACACGGCCTCGACACCGGCCCCCGCGCGACCGTCCCTCACACCCCCGAAGGCGACCGCCCCGCCGGTCAGCGCGACAGCCAACAGCGCGGCGCAGCCGGCCAGATGAGCAGCCCGCCAACGGCGCCCTCGGTCAGCGGCCCGCCGCATCGCGGCCACGCGCGGCTCGACACCGGCGCCGGTCTCGCAGGGAGCCTGGGGACGGGAGACGCTTTCGGCGTCGGCGGCGTTCTCCTCGTTCTCGGGGGGAGAGCTGGGGCTGCCGTGCCCGTGCTCTGCCCCGTCGGATGAGTGCGGGCGCGCCCCGTCGTCCGCCTCGGCGGCCGCGTCCCCGCCCGGCCCCGCTTCCGCCCCGGCACCGTCGGAGTCCAGGCCGGCTCGCTCCGGACCCCGCCCCGTCGAGCTCTCTCCGTCGGACTCCTGGTCCGGGCGCGGGTGGTCGTCGTCGCGCCTCTCCGGTGCGCTGTCCGTCGTACGCGGAGGCATGGCCTCTCCTCAGTCGGCTGTGCGGGTGCGGTGGGGGTGAGACAGAGGCGCGGCCCGTGCCGTGGGGGACGGGAAACGGGCCGCGCCGGTCGGTGGGAGCGGAGCGGGTCAGTACGCCCGGTTCCGCATGCGGCGCCACCACATGAGGGCTGCTCCGACCAGGACGATTCCGCCCGCCCCGGCCCCGGCGGACGCGGCGATCAGACGCATGTCGTCCGAGCCCTGAGCGTTGGCCGGCTGGAGCGCGTCGCCGAGCTGGCTGCGGACGTCGTTGCCGCCCTCCACGCCCTTGGCGAGCGGCCCGCGCGACCCCTCCGTCGGCAGGGCGACGTACGGGAAGGCCTTCTCGAAGTCCTTGTCGTTCTTGTCGACCGCGTCACCCAGGTCGTTCTTCGCGCCCAGCAGCTCACCCTCGACGACCTGGAGCGAGGCGTCGATCACGTCGTCCGTCAGCCGCCGCCCGTTCGGGAAGCCCGCGTTGTCGCCGTCCAGGACACCCAGCCGCTTGGGCTTCGCGGCCGGCTTGATGGACGTGTTGAGACGCAGCTGCTCCGACGGCGTCACGTGCGGCGGCTGGTTGAGGTCCTTGACGCCCTTCAGGAACACGTCGACCAGGTCGTTGCGCGGCTCGTCGGGCGCCGGGATCTTGTAGATCGCCTCGATGAGCTTGGGCAACTCCGGGTTGGTGACGTTCTCCAGGAACTGTGCGTCGTCCCGCGGCGCGGAAGCGTTGAACTTGTCCTTGTCCTTCAGCGGGTTGACGACCTCGTTGACCAGCGGGTTGCCGAGGCGCGAGACCTGCGCGAAGTAGCCCTGGGCGTTCTTGCGCTGCGTCGTCGACCAGATGCCGACGACCGGCTGCTCGTGCGACTCGGTGATGAAGCTGTTGGGGACCTGCAGGGCGATCGAGTTGACGTTGTAGCCCTTGAGGGTGTCGTTGCCGACCTCGGAGAGGTTCCCGCCGTACAGCAGGTCGAAGACCCTGAGGTCCAGGAAGAACGGGTCGTCGGCCTGCCCGGCGAACGTCTGGGCGCCGCCGGCGAGTTTGTGGACCGCCTGCTTGCGCAGGGTGTTGTAGTCAGGCATCGACGCCTTGCCGACGTTCGACGGCGCAACCGGCACGTCGTCGGCGACCTTGGTCTTCGACACGGCCTTCAGCTTCCGCAGCTTGATCAGCTCGAGGTCGTACGTCTGCGTGATGTTGAGGTCGGGGTCGTCGAGGCTCTCGACCGGGCCCGTGTTGTAGAGGAACGTCTTGTCGTTCTTCGTGTGCGTCTTGAACGTGTACCGGAAGAGCAGGTCTTCCTGCGCGTCGCCGTTGCTGTCGATGCGCAGGTCGTACTGGGCGTCCTCGGCGAACGTGAAGAAGTTGGGCCCGCCGGCCGGTTCCTCGAAGGGGATCCAGTTCGCGACGATGGTCGTCGTGTCCGGCTTGTCCGGGCTGACGAACGCGTACACGTCGGTGTTGTCGAACTGCGGGGTCCCCGAGATCAGCGGGGCCTCGCGGTGGCTGGAGGCGGAGGCCGCCTCAGGTTCCAGCGCGGTCACACCGGCGGCTGCGAGCCCGCCGGCGGCCAGCGCGCCACAGATCACGGTCGCGATGCTCGTGCGTCCCGCACCGGTCCTGGAGATAGGTGTCATGCCGTCCGTCCTCCGTGCCAACTTGCCTGACACACGCCATTCGGAGCGGTCGGCGAAGCGGATTGGTCGAATCTCAAACGTTCTTACGGCGCGTCGGGGAAGTTGTTTCATCGCCGGGCGACCCGCGTTTTCGGCGCGCTGATCCGTAACCCCATCCGGAGGTGTGTGCGTTGCGAATGCCTCGTGTGAGGGGACAGGCCCGATGTGGCCTGGGAGAGGGGGACCGAGTGGAGGCGGACGAGCTGCTGCTGCTCGTGGCGGGTGGGGACCACAATGCCTTCGAGGAGTTGTACGGGCTGGTGTCCGGCCCGGTGTTCGGGCTCGTACGGCGAGTGGTGCGCGACCCCGCCCAGTCGGAGGAGGTGGCTCAGGAGGTGCTGCTCGAACTGTGGCGCTCGGCAGCGAAGTTCGACCCGGGCCGGGGCAGCGCGATGTCGTGGATCCTCACCCTCGCCCACCGCCGTGCCGTCGACCGGGTGCGCAGCGCCCGCGCGGCCGGCGAGCGTGAGCAGCGGGAGGCCTGGCGCGCCCACCACCCGGCCTTCGACCAGGTCACCGAGGAGGTCGAGGCGGGACTCGAACGCGAGTGGGTACGCGTCTGCCTGGACCGCCTCACGGAACTCCAGCGGCAGTCCGTCACCCTCGCCTACTACGAGGGCTACACCTACCGTGAAGTGGCCGAGCGGCTCTCCCTGCCGCTGGGCACCGTCAAGACCCGGATGCGCGACGGGCTGACCCGGATGCGCGAGTGCCTGGGAGGCGTGGCATGAGTCTCTTCCGCCGCGAGGACCCGCACTCGCTCGCCGCGCCCTACGCGCTCGACGCCCTGGAACCCCCGGAGCGGGTCCGCTTCGAGAAGCACCTGAGGGACTGCGGCCGCTGCGCCGCCGAGGTGCGCGCCCTGTCCGAGGACGCCGTCCGGCTCGCCTGGTCCACGGCCGCCCCGCCCCCCGCCGCCCTGCGCGACCGGGTCATGGCCGCCGTACGGACGACTCCGCAGGAACCGGCGCCGCAGAACGCGGCGCGTGAGCCGGTACGCGTGCGAGCGCCGCAGCTGCCGCCGCACGTGTGGGGCACCCAGCCGCCGCCGCGGCAGCGGGAGCGGCGCCGGATCCCGCTGTTCGTGCCCTTCGCCACGGCCACCGCCGCCGCGGCCCTCGTCGTCGCCTCGCTGTTCGCGGTGCAGGCGAACCGGACCCAGGACCAGCTGACCGCCGAGCGGGACCGGTCACGTGAGATCGCCCACGTTCTCGCGGCTCCCGACGCCCGTGCGAGCAGCGGCCGGGACGGGCGGGGCAGAACAATCGGAGTGATCGCTTCCGCAACGGAGGGGAGCGCGGTGGTCACCCTCGGCGGATACGGTGCCCCGCCGGGCGGCCGAGTGCACCAGTTGTGGCTCATGCGCCCGGGCGCGCAACCACGCTCCCTGGGCCTCTTCGAGGGCGACACGCCCCTGGTCGCGACGGATCTCGGCACCTCCGCGACGTCACTGGCCGTAACCGTCGAGCCCGACGGCGGATCGCCGCAGCCCACCACCCAGCCAATCGTCCAACTCGCCCTGAAATCTGTTGGATTCGGAGAGTAATTGGGCATACATCGTCAACCCCCTTGTGGGGAAGGTGAATCCTGTGACCGCGATACACGAGTGCCCGGCCGGGGCGATAGGGTTAACCTGCCCGGGCCGGGTGGACTCGTACGGGTGGGGAGTGACATGGAACAGATAACAGTGCGCAGCAGGGCGAGGGTCCCTGCGATCACCTGCGGGAGCAGCGCGACCAGTTCGCGCCTCGACCGCCACCTCTCGGTGCTGGGTGGTCCTGCCGTCCCGCAGCGGGAGACGGTCGAGGCGACCTCGCTGATGCGTGAACTGACCGCGCGTCAACCGCAGGACCGCAGTGGCAGGGGAGCACGCGTGCGCCGCGTCTCGCTCTTCGCGCCGCTGCGTAGGCTGCGCCGCTCGCTGTTCGGCGGCAGGTAGGGGCCCGCGCTCGGGCGGTCACACCACCCCTGGCGTAACGCTGCGCACTCGTCGTCCGTCATCCCCACGGCACGCAGCGGCGCCAGGTGTGTACCCGAGCGCGGTCCCCCCCCAGTCGGTGCCTCATCCCCGCCCGGCAGTGACCGGGGGCGTCGTCCGGCTTCGGTCTTCCGGCCGCCCCTTCACCGCTCCCCGTGCGCGTACTGACGCACGGCCAGCGGCACGAACATCCCCAGCAGCACGGCGCACCACATGAGTGACCCCGCGACGGGGTGGGCCACCGGCCAGGCCGCCCCCTCGGGCACGGGCGCGTTGCCGAAGAGGTCCCGCAGGGCCGTCGCCACCGCGCTGATCGGATTCCACTCGGCGACCGTCCGCAGCCACCCCGGCAGCCCGCTGGTCGGGATGTACGCACTGGACAGCAGTGGCAGCAGGAACGTCGCCCCGCCCAGCTGACCGGCCGCCTCCTCGTTCCGGGTGAGCAGGCCGAGGTAGATCCCGGCCCACGTGCACGCGAAGCGGAAGAGCAGCAACAGCCCGACGGCTCCCGCCGCTTCGAGCACGCCGCCCTCGACCCGCCAGCCCACGGCGAGTCCGACCAGCAGGAACGGCACCGTCCCGGCGGCCGTGACCACCACGTCCGCGGCCGCCTGCCCCAGCGGTACGGCGGCCCGGCTCATCGGCAGCGTACGGAAGCGGTCCGTCACGCCCCGGTGGGTGTCCTGGGCCGCCTGGAACATGCCGGTCATGATCCCGCCCGCGGCGGTCGCCACCAGCAGACCCGGCACGAGGAACGACCGGTACGCCTCGCCCGGCATCGCCAGCGCGCTGCCGAAGACGTAGCCGAAGAACAGCAGCATGCTGACCGGCATCGTCTGGGTGAGGATCAGCAGACCCGGGTTGTTCCGCATCCGCAGCAGCTGGCGGCCCAGCATCGCGGTCCCGTCGTACGCCAGCATGCTCATGCGGCACGCTCCTTTTCGCCGGTCGTGGTCGTGGTGTCCGTGAGGCGCAGGAAGACGTCGTCGAGGGTCGGTGGCCGCAGGCTCACGTCGAGCAGCGGCACGCCCGCCGAGTCCAGCGTGCGAACGAGCAGGGGAAGGGTGAGCGTCGGGTCCTTGGCGATCGCGCCGACGGCGTTCCGCTCGTGGTCGAAGGACGGCTGCGCGCCCGTGAGCTGGTCGAGGACCGCCGCCGCCTTCGCCAGCGCGTCCGCGTCCGTCACGACGACCTCGGCGTGCGCCCCGACGAGCGCCTTGAGCTGCGCCGGCGACCCGGTGTGCGCGACCCGGCCCCGGTCCACCAGGGCGATGTCGTCGGCGAGCTGGTCGGCCTCTTCCAGGTACTGGGTGGTGAGGAGCACGGTCGTGCCCTCGGCGGTCAGGTCGCGCACCGCGTCCCAGATGAGGTTGCGGCTGGACGGGTCGAGGCCGGTCGTCGGCTCGTCCAGGAACAGCACCTCGGGGCGGCGGATCAGGCTCGCCGCCAGGTCCAGCCGACGCCGCATGCCGCCGGAGTAGGTGGAGGCGGGCCGGTCGGCGGCCTCGGCCAGCCCGAAGCGGTCGAGGAGTTCGGTGGTCCGGCCGGCGGGACCGCGCACCCGGTGCAGCCGGCCGAAGAGCAGCAGGTTCTGACGTCCGGTGAGGTCCCCGTCGATCGACGTGTCCTGCCCGGTGACACCGATCCGGCTCCGTACGGCGGCGGCCTCCCGGGCGAGATCGTGCCCGGCGACCCGCGCGGAGCCCGCGTCCGGCCGCAGCAGCGTGGTCAGCAGCCGTACGGCCGTGGTCTTGCCCGCCCCGTTCGGCCCGAGGACCCCGCACACCGTCCCCTCGGCCACCGCGAGATCCAGCCCGCGCAGTGCGTGGACCTTCCCGAACCGTTTCTCCAGACCGTCACTAAGTACAGCGTACGTAGAAGTCATGGCATGACCATAGCGCACTACGTACGCTGTACGTAACTAGGATGGTGGCCGAGGTGATGATCGATGGCGGGCCGAGCTGCCGTACCCGAAGTGATCTGGGCGCGCCCCGAGCGCACCGGACGTGGGCCGAAACCGGCGTTCACCCGCGCCGACATCGCGGCGGCGGCGGTGCGGATCGCCGACGCGGAGGGGCTGGACGCGGTGTCGATGCGGCATGTCGCGGCGGAACTGGGCTGCGGCACCATGTCGCTGTACAACTACGTCCCCCGCAAGGAGGACCTGCACGAGCTGATGGTGGACGCCGTCGGTGCCGAGCACGAGCTGTTCGAGCCCACGGGCGACTGGCGCGCCGACATGCTCCGCAACGCGGAGGAGACGCGGGCCATCATGTACCGCCACACCTGGGTGCCGCGCCTGATGTCGGGGATGTTCGGCTTCAGCCCCAACACCCTGCGCTACCTGGAGCACTGCCTGGCCTGCCTCGAACCGCTCGACGCTCCGGCCGGTACGAAGACGGAGCTGATCGCACTGCTCAACGGGGTCGTGACGACGTACACCGCGAACGACATCGCGACCGTCGAGCGAACCCGCTCCATGCCGTGGTCCGAGGAGGAGGAGAACGCGGTCCGGATGGCCTATCTGGGCAGCCAGGTGGCCACCGGCGCGTATCCGCGACTGGCCGCGGCCTTCAAGGAGCAGAGCGGGCCCGTCGATCTGGAAGCAGTGTTCAGGCGGGCCCTCGAACGCGTACTGGACGCCTACGACCCCGACCTGCGCTAGAGCAGCGCGAGCTGTCCCTGCGGGCCCTCCTCGGGGCCGTCCAGCACCGAGGCCGGGCGGCGGGCCGACGCCGGCACCGGGAGGACCCCGGCCTCGCGCAGCTCGGCCGTCGTGATCGGGTCGGGGGCCGCCGGCTCCTCAAGCGGGCGCAGTTCGGCCAGCAGGGCCAGGACCGTGACCAGTTCCAGCAGCTCCGACGTCCAGGCCTGGGGCCACGTGGCCGGGCGGATCGCGGCGAGTGTGCCCGGCTCGGCCTCGGTGACACGCGCCGTGAACCACTGCTCCAGCACGCGCACCCCGCCCACCTCGAAGTCCCAGGCCTCCGGCGGCACCGGGGAGATGCGGCCCTCGTCCAGCAGGAGAGCCTCCTCGTCCCTGTCGTAGTGCAGGGTCAGGGGGCGGGAGGGCAGCGGGGCGCGGACGTAGGGGCGGCGGCCGCCGGGGAGCTTGGGGCGTTCGCCGTCGCGGCGCATCAGCCACAGCAGCCGGTGGCCCAGCTCCAGGCCTCGCGCCCAGGCGTCGGCGTCCCCGGTGAGCGGGACGGAGAGGTCCGGGCGGGCCGTCGCCGTGAGCCAGGCCAGCACGTCCAGGGGCGTGGGGGCGCTGCCCAGGCGGGCGCTCAGATACTCCAGCAGGCCGGGGGCCAGGTTGGGTTCCCGCCCGCCGGGTCGCCGGAACAGCGGGCGGACACGGCCGGGCCGGAGCAGCGGGAGCAGTGAGGTGACGAGCAGGCGCGGGGCGAGCGCCTCGGGCATCTCCAGCACGAAGACCTGCCGTTCGTCCGCCACCCGCCACAGCTCCGGGCGCGCCGCGTCGATCAGCCGCTGGTCGGGGATCAGCCACTGCTCGTCGAAGGGGGCGTACAGCACGCGCACCGGCTCCGGGCACGGCCCCGAGGCGCGAGCCAGCTTCTCCGTGCCGCTGCCGGCCTGACCGGGCAACTGGCCGACCGCCGTGTGCGGCGTGCGCGAGCGGGTCGGCTCGAACAGGCTCTCGCGGTCGGGTCCCTCGGCCTTCATCAGAGCGTCCCAGCGGGCCTTCAGGGACGCCGCGTCGGGGCCCGCCGGCCACCCCCGGCCGAGCCGCGGCGGTGCGACGGACCACGGCATGAGGTCCGCCAGCAGCGGAGCGTCGTCGTGCGTCACGCAGGGCATCGTACGGTGTGGCTCCGACACGCCGGTCAGGTAGCGTCCAGGGTCACCGTGAAGGAGAAGCGGTCCCCCCGGTACTGGATGACGGCCACGTCCAGAGGCCGCCCGCCGGCGTCGTACGTGATGCCCGTGTAGTGCAGGATCGGGCTGAGCAGCGGCACTTGGAGCAGTTTCGCGGTCTCCGGGTCGGCCAGGCGGGCCTCCACCGTGTCCGTGATACGGCTGATGTCCGCTCCGGCGACGTCCCGCAGCACCTTGGTCATGGGCCAGCGGACCAGGTCGTCCAGGTCCATGCGCGCGGCCAGTTCGGGGCGCACGTAGTTGCGGGCGTGGTTGGTCGGCTCACCGGTCTTCTCGTCGCCGCGCAGCCGGTGGTACGTCGCCACCTCGGGCAGATCCGGGAAGAACTCGGCGAGTTCGGCCGGCACCGGGGCGGTGCCGTGGTCCAGCAGCTCGGTCGTCATGCCGGACTGCTGGGCCACGATCGCGTCCACCGAGCCGAGCAGGCGGACCGGGGAACCCCGGCGCGCGTGCGGCTCGATGAACGTGCCGCGCCGCCGGTGGCGCGAGATGAGCCCCTCGTCCTCCAGCTCCTTCAGCGCCTGCCGCATGGTCAGCACGCTCACGCCGTAGTGCCCGGCCAGCTGCTCCTCGGTGGGCAGGCGCAGCGGGTCCTGGGGTGAGCGGCCGAGGATCGAGGCGCGCAGCGACTGCGACACCTGATACCAGAGCGGCAGCTTGCGGTTCAGGACGATCGAGTCCGGAGCGAAGGAGGTCACGGGCCATCCGTACCGGTCGGGGCTGTTCAGTGCAAGGGACGGAAGTGCCGCTCCAGGCCCTGCCAGACGTCGTCGTAGCGCTGCTGGAGGTGTTCGGCACGGGCCGCTTGCGATGTGAGGGTGAGCGGCCAGCGCGTCTCGAACATGAACGCCAGGCCGTCGTCGATCTTCTGGGGCCTCAGCTCGGCGGCGCTCGCCCGGTCGAAGGTCTCCCGGTCCGGGCCGTGCGCCGACATCATGTTGTGCAGCGAGCCGCCGCCCGGCACGAAGCCCCCCTTTCCGGCCGCCTTCGCGTCGTACGCGCCCTCGATGAGGCCCATGTACTCCGTCATCACGTTCCGGTGGAAGTACGGCGGCCGGAAGGTGTCCTCGCCCACGAGCCAGCGTGGTGCGAACACCACGAAGTCGACACCCGCCAGGCCCGGAGTGTCCGACGGAGACGTCAGCACCGTGAAGATCGACGGGTCCGGGTGGTCGTACGTGATGGTGCCGAGCACATTGAAACGGCGAAGGTCGTAGATGTACGGCACATGGTTGCCGTGCCAGGCGACGACATCGAGCGGGGAGTGGTCGTACGTGGCTGTCCACAGGTTGCCGCAGAACTTGTTCACCACCTCCACCGGGCCCTCGACGTCCTCGTACGCGGCGACCGGGGCGCGGAAGTCCCGGGCGTTGGCGAGGCCGTTCGCGCCGATCGGGCCCAGGTCGGGGAGGCGGAAGGGCGCCCCGTAGTTCTCGCACACATAACCGCGGGCTGACCCGTCCAGGAGCTCCACACGGAAGCGGACCCCACGCGGAATGAGCGCCACATGGCCCGGCTCCACATGGAGCGGACCGAACTCCGTCCGCAGCAGCAGCCCGCCGCGCTCCGGGACGATCAGTAGCTCGCCGTCGGCATCGCTGAACACCCGGTCCATCGAGGCGTTGGCGGCGTAGAGGTGGACGGCGATGCCGGTGCGCTGGGTGGCGTCACCGTTGCCGCCCAGGGTCCACAGGCCGGCCAGGAAGTCGGTCTCCGGCGCCGGGTCGGGGAGGGGGTTCCAGCGCAGGCGGTTGGGGTCGGGCACGGTCTGGGTGAAGGGTGCGGTACGGATCGAGCCGTTGTGCGTGCGGGTGAACGCCGGGTGCGCGGCCGACGGGCGGATCCGGTACAGCCACGAGCGGCGGTTGTGGGCCCGGGGCTCGGTGAAGGCCGTACCGCTCAGCTGTTCCGCGTACAGCCCGAGCGGCGCCCGCTGGGGCGAGTTGCGGCCCTCCGGCAGTGCGCCCGGGACGGCCTCGGAGCTGTGCTCGTTGCCGAAGCCGGAGAGATAGGTCAGCCCTTCGGCGGTTTTCCGCGCTCCCTCACGCTCGAACCCGCTCGCGCGGGAGGTACCCCCATCGCCCATGATCGCTGCTCCCTTGCGGTCCGATTCCTATGTGACACCGTAGGATTGCGATTTCCGCGGCGCAAGAGGGACACGCCGACCTGTGGGACCTCCTCTCGGCGGAGGAGGGGAACCCGACTCCAGGACGATCCGCCGGCCCGGACGCGTGTTCTACGCTCCCCGGCATGTCGTGGACACGCAGATCTCTGGCCGTGCTCGCGGTCTGTGTCCTCCTGACCGGATCCGCGGGCTGTGGCTCCGGTGATGGGCAGGAGAACGGGGCGTCGCCCGCACCGGTGGGCAGCCTCCTGGAGGACCGGGACGCGGAAGGGCGTCCCCTCCGTGACGTGGAGCGGCGGGACGCCCCCGACGTCGGCATCGAGGTGCAGCCCGACGCGGCCGGCGGCTGGGAGGTGCGTCTTACCGTGCGGAACTTCCGCTTCTCACCTTCCGGTGTGGCGGCCCGGGTGGTGGCCGGGCAAGGTGTCGCGCGGCTCTATGTGGACGGCCGCCCGGTCGCCCGGCTCCGCGCCGCGGAGCACCGTCTCGCCGACCGCCTCGTACCGCGCGGCACGCACCAGGTCACGGCCCGCCTCTGCGCCGACGACGGCACGGTGTGGGCGGTGGACGGCGCACCCGTGGAGAGCACGGCCGACATCACCGCGTCGGAGCCCGGCCCCCACCCCACGCCGAGCGCGGACGCCCGGCGGCAAGCGCGGCCGCATGCGGCGGACATCCGGTCCCGGACCGGGGGGCGAGGTTCACCGGACCGCGCCGGACAGGCATCATGAAGCCCGTGCCCCACGCGACATCGCTCCGTCGTGCGCCCGTGCAGCGGCGCAGCGCCGAACGCCTGACCAGGATCCTCGACTCCTGCGCCGACCTCCTCGACGAGGTCGGCTACGACGCCCTGAGCACCCGTGCCGTCGCCCAGCGGGCCGGAGTCCCCATCGGCTCGGTCTACCGCTTCTTCGGCAACAAGCGCCAGATGGTCGACGCGCTGGCCCAGCGCAACCTCGATCGCTACTCGGAGCGGGTCACCCGGCGCCTGCGGGAGGCGGGTGACGGGGGCTGGCGCGAGGCCATGGACGCCGTCCTCGGCGAGTACCTGGAGATGAAGCGCACCGCGCCCGGCTTCTCCCTCGTCGACTTCGGCAACCAGATCCCGGTCGGCGCCCGACAGGCCGAACCCAACCACCGCGTCGCCGACCGCCTCACCGAGCTCCTCTCCGGCTATCTCGACCGTGAGCCCGACGAGGAGCTGCGCCGGGTCTTCCTCATCGCCGTGGAGACCGCCGACACCCTCGTGCACCTGGCGTTCCGGGTCGCGCCGGAAGGGGACCAGAAGATCATCGAGGAGATGCGGGAGATGCTGCGGGCGTATCTGGCCCGGGTGCTCGACTGACCTCACCGCGGCCAGGACCTCCCCGCCATGCGTACCGGTCGGTATGCTCGGGCCGTCCGCGCGTCACCGTAGCCGCCGCCCCTGGAGGACCCGTGTCCCGCACCGCCCTGCGTATCTGTCCCCTGTGCGAGGCCACGTGCGGCCTGACCCTCACCATCGAGGGGACGCGCGTCACCCACGCCCGAGGTGACCGCGACGACGTCTTCAGCAAGGGGTTCGTCTGCCCCAAGGGCGCCTCCTTCGGGGCCGTCGACGCCGACCCCGACCGGCTGCGCACCCCGCTCGTGCGCAGGGACGGCGAGTTGCGCGAGGCCACCTGGGAAGAGGCCTTCGACGCGGTCGCCGCCGGCATCCGGCCCGTCGTGGAGCGGTACGGCCCGAACTCCGTCGGCGTCGTCCTCGGCAACCCCAACGTGCACACCGTGGCCGGCGCCCTCTACCCGACGGTGCTGCTCGCCGGGCTCGGCACGCGCAGCGTCTTCACCGCCTCCACGGTCGACCAGATGCCCAAGCACGTCTCCAGCGGACTGCTCTTCGGCGACGCGAACGCCATCCCCGTGCCCGACCTGGACCACACCGACCATCTGCTCCTGATCGGCGCCAACCCGCTGGAGTCCAACGGCAGTCTGTGCACGGCCCCCGACTTCCCCGGCAAACTCAAGGCCCTCAAGGCCCGCGGCGGCACGCTCGTCGTGATCGACCCGCGGCGCACCCGCACCGCCAAGCTCGCCGACCGGCACATCGCCGTGCGGCCCGGCACCGACGCTCTGCTGCTGGCGGCCATGGCCCAGGTGCTCTTCGCCGAGGGCCTCACCGAGCCGACCCCGCGCGTGCAGGGCGTCGAGGAAGTGGCCGACGCCCTGCGGGAGTTCACCCCCGAAGCCGTCGCCGCCGCCTGCGATGTCGAGGCCGGCGTCATCCGCACCCTCGCCCGCGAGCTCGCCGCCGCCCCCACCGCCGCCGTCTACGGCCGCATCGGCAGCTGCACCGTCCCGCACGGCACCCTGGCCAGCTGGCTCGTCGACGTACTGAACATCCTCACCGGCAACCTCGACCGCCCCGGCGGCGCGCTCTTCCCGCAGGCCGCCACCGACAAGACCCCGCGCCCCGCCGGACCCGGCCGCGGCTTCGCCCTCGGGCGCTGGCACTCCCGCGTGAGCCGGCACCCGGAGGCCAAGGGCGAGTTGCCCCTCTCCGCCCTCGCCGAGGAGATCGACACCGCCACCGAGGAGGGCGAGCCGGTGCGCGCGCTCCTGGCCGTCGCCGCCAACCCCGTGCTCTCCGCACCCGACGGCGACCGGCTCGACAGGGCGCTCGAATCGCTCGACTTCATGGTCAGCGTCGACCCGTACCTCAACGAGACCGCACGCCACGCCGACGTCGTCCTGCCCCCGCCCCCGCCCTCCCAGAGCCCGCACCACGACTTCGCCTTCAACACCCTCGCCGTACGCAACCAGGTCCGCTACACCCGCCCCGCGATCCCTCTGGAGCCGGGCCGGATGGCCGAGACTGAGATCCTGGCCCGGCTGATCCTCGCCGTGACGGATTGGGGCCTCCCCTGCTCGAGCGAAGCCGAGAGCTTGGGGAAGCACGGGGCCGATCCCGCCGCCGTCGACCAGATGGTCATCGACCAGACCCTCGGCAAGGCGGTCGAGGAACCGCACTCGCCCGTCCACGGACGGGACCCTCGCGAGCTCGCAACGAGGCTCACCGGGGACAACGGCCCCGAGCGACGGCTGGACATGATGCTGCGCCTCGGCCCCTACGGCGACGGCTTCGGCGTACGACCGGACGGACTGACCCTGGAGAAGCTGCTCGCGCACCCGCACGGCATCGACCTCGGCCCGCTGCGCCCCCGGCTCCCGCAGCCGCTGAAGACCAGGAGCGGCAAGGTGGAGCTGCTGCCGCAGCCGATCGCGGACGACCTGCCCCGCCTCAAGCGCGCCCTGAAGGAGCGCCCCGACGGGCTCGTCCTGGTCGGCCGCCGGCACCTCCGCTCGAACAACAGCTGGATGCACAACGTGCCCGCCCTCACCGGCGGTTCCAACCGCTGCACCCTGCACATCCACCCCGAGGACGCCGAACGGCTGGGCGTGCGCGACGGGGCGCCGGTGCGCGTGAAGGGCGCCGGGGGAGAGGTGACCGCACCCGCCGAGGTCACGGACGAGGTGCGCCGGGGTGTGGTGAGCCTGCCGCACGGCTGGGGCCACGACCGCCCCGGCACCCGCCTCGGCCACGCCGCGACCGACCCCGGCGTCAACGTCAACCAGCTCCTCGACGGCCGTCTGCTCGACCCGCTGTCGGGTAACGCGGTCCTCAACGGAGTGCCCGTCGAGGTCACCCCCGAGACGGCCCCCGGATGCGCATCCGTGACCGAAAAGCTCACCGCTCTGACCTGAGCAAAGCTGTGACCAGCAGTTTTGCGCTTATTGCTCGCACGTCAACGTCTTGTTAACGCTGCTTGAACGCACCTAACGTCTCGGACACCGCCGGCCCTGGTGGGATGTTCAAGGGCGAACGTTAGGTATCCACTCATGTTGACCATCCTCGGCTTCGCCATGATCGCGACCTTCCTGGTCCTGATCATGATGAAGAAGATGTCGCCGATCGCGGCGCTCGTGCTGATTCCCGCGCTGTTCTGCGTGTTCGTCGGCAAGGGCGCCAAGCTCGGCGACTACGTCCTCGACGGCGTGACCGACCTCGCCCCCACTGCGGCGATGCTCATGTTCGCGATCGTCTACTTCGGTGTGATGATCGATGTCGGCCTCTTCGACCCGATCGTCCGCGGCATCCTCAAATTCTGCAAAGCCGACCCGATGCGGATCGTCGTCGGCACCGCCGTGCTCGCCGCGATCGTGTCGCTGGACGGCGACGGCTCCACCACCTTCATGATCACCGTCTCGGCGATGTACCCGCTGTACAAGCGCCTGAAGATGAGCCTGGTCGTGATGACCGGTGTCGCCGCCATGGCCAACGGCGTGATGAACACCCTCCCCTGGGGCGGCCCGACCGCCCGCGCCGCGACCGCGCTCAAGCTCGACGCCAGCGACATCTTCGTCCCGATGATCCCGGCGCTCCTGGTCGGCCTGCTCTTCGTGTTCGTCCTCTCCTACGTCCTCGGTGTGCGTGAGCGCCGGCGGCTGGGCGTGCTGACGCTGGACGACGTGCTGGAGGAGGAGAAGGAGACCGAGACGGTCCTCGTGGGAGCCGGCGGTTCCGGCGACGGCAAGGTCGACATGCGCAAGAGCGCCGCGGGCAACGGTGGCGCCGCCGGCGGTGCGGGCTCCGGGTCGGACGCCCCCGAGGGCGACACGCGGGACGAGGACGGCTTCCAGGGCCTCGACCCGAACCGGTCCACCCTGCGCCCCAAGCTCTACTGGTTCAACGCGCTGCTCACGGTCGTCCTGCTCACTGCGATGATCATGGAGTGGCTGCCGATCCCGGTGCTGTTCCTGCTCGGTGCCGCGCTCGTCCTCACCGTGAACTTCCCGCACATCCCCGACCAGAAGGCCCGGATCGCCGCGCACGCCGAGAACGTCCTGAACGTCTCCGGCATGGTCTTCGCCGCCGCCGTCTTCACCGGCGTCCTGCAGGGCACCGGCATGGTCGACCAGATGGCCAAGTGGATGGTGGACGTCATCCCCGCCAGCATGGGCCCGCACATGGCCATCGTCACCGGTGTGCTGAGCCTGCCGCTGACGTACTTCATGTCGAACGACGGCTTCTACTTCGGTGTCCTCCCCGTGCTCGCCGAGGCGGGTGCCGCGCACGGCGTCTCCCCGCTGGAGATGGCCCGTGCCTCGCTCGTCGGCCAGCCGCTGCACATGTCGAGCCCGCTCGTCCCCGCCGTCTACGTCCTGGTCGGCATGGCCAAGGTGGAGTTCGGCGACCACACGAAGTTCGTCGTGAAGTGGGCCGCCCTCACATGCCTGGTCATCCTCGGGGCAGGCTTGCTGTTCGGCATCATCTGATCCCCGTGGTCATCCGACCCGCATGGAGGACATCGTGAGGCCCGGTGGGAACCGCGGCTGGCTGCTCCGCCTCGTCATCGCCTTCAGCTTCGCGCAGGGGGCGGTGTCGATGGCCCGGCCCGCCGTCTCCTACCGGGCCCTCGCGCTGGGCGCGGACGAGCGTGCGGTCGGTGTGATCGCCGGTGTGTACGCGCTGCTGCCGCTGTTCGCCGCCGTCCCCCTGGGCCGCCGTACCGACCACGGCCGCTGCGCGCCCCTGCTGCCCTTCGGTGTGGTCCTCATATCCGGCGGCTGCGCGCTCAGCGGCGTCGCGAACTCCCTGTGGGCGATGGCCCTGTGGAGCGGCGTGATGGGGCTCGGCCACCTCTGCTTCGTCATCGGCTCCCAGTCCCTCGTCGCCCGCCAGTCCGCGCCGCACGAACAGGACCGCAACTTCGGCCACTTCACCATCGGTGCCGCGCTCGGCCAGTTGGTCGGCCCCATCGCCGCGGGCGCGGTGATCGGCGGCGACGACATGACGGGCACCAGCGCGCTCGCCCTGATCGTGGCGGGTGCGATCGGGGCGGTCGCGTTCACTTCGCTGTGGCACATCGAGCACCGTCGCACGGCGGCCACGTCCCGCGCGGAGAAGGGCGACCGTGTCCCGGTCGGGCGCATCCTGCGCACCCGGGGCGTGCCGGCCGGCATCCTCATCAGTCTCGCGGTGCTGTCCGCGACCGACATCCTCACCGCCTACCTTCCGGTGGTCGGCGAGCACCGGGGCATCGCGCCGTCCGTGATCGGCGTCCTGCTCAGCCTGCGAGCGGCGGCCACCATCGCGTGCCGCCTGGTGCTCACGCCCCTCCTGCGGCTGCTCGGCCGCACCCTGCTGCTCACGGTGACCTGTCTGCTGGCGGCCCTGCTGTGCGCGGGCATCGCCCTGCCGGTGCCGGTGTGGGCGCTCGGCCTGCTGCTCGTGCTGCTCGGCTTCTGCCTCGGCGTGGGGCAGCCGCTGTCCATGACGACGGTCGTTCAGGCCGCCCCCGACGAGGCCCGCTCCACGGCCCTGGCGCTGCGCCTGACCGGCAACCGGCTCGGCCAGGTCGCCGCTCCCGCCGCGGCCGGGCTGATCGCCGGGGTGGCGGGGGTGGCGGCGCCGTTCGTGATGCTCGGGGTGCTGTTGCTGCTGTCCTCGGGGGTCGCCATGCGGTCGCGGGGGGAGCCGGGTGCGGCGGCAGGGGGCGGGTCGGAGGAGGCGTCGGAGGAGGAGGCAGAGGAGGGGGCGGGCCAAGCAGGGGAAGGGTCGGGTGCGGTCCGCCGGTCAAGGGTGCGGCTGCGGCGGAAGAGCGATATCTGACGGGTCGTAGGGCGCGGTTGCGATCCGTTTCGGCGGCTATGCGGCAGAGGGGCGGGTGACGCGGCATTTGCACGAAGGGCGTGGCCGAATCAGGCCGTCCGCCTTCTCACCAGCTGGACCAAAACCCCGGATCGCGCCTCGTGTCTTCCCCAGGCCGCACACATTCCGTTAACTTCCGTGACCCACAGCCCCGTACGACCCGCACGGGGCTTCCGACCGCGGAGCACCAGCGCCCTGATGACCCCTCGGGGGCACCTCATGACACGCGCCATCTCCCTGCACGACGTGAGCAAGGCCTACACACGAGGCGTCCGCGTGGTGGACCGGCTGTCGCTGGACATCACGCCGGGCGAGTTCCTCGTGCTGCTCGGGCCGTCCGGCTGCGGCAAGTCGACCGTGCTCCGGATGATCGCCGGCCTGGAGGAGATCGACGAGGGGGAGCTGCTGCTCGACGGCGAGTACGCCAACGACCTGCCGCCGTCCGGGCGGGACATGGCGATGGTCTTCCAGAACTTCGCCCTCTACCCGAACATGACCGGCCGCGCCAACATCGGTTTCCCGCTGCGTATCGAGGCCCCGGGCGCCGACCCGGGGCCGCGCGTGGACGCCACCGCCCGGATGCTGGGCATCGAGGACCTTCTCGACCGCCTGCCCGCCCAGCTCTCCGGCGGTGAACGCCAGCGGGTCGCCATGGGCCGGGCGATCGCCCGTCACCCCTCGGCCTTCCTGATGGACGAGCCGCTGTCCAACCTCGACGCCAAGCTCCGCACCCATCTGCGGGCCGAGATCTCCCAGCTCACCCGCGAGCTGGGCGTCACCACGGTCTACGTCACCCACGACCAGTCCGAGGCCATGTCGCTCGGCGACCGGGTCGCCGTGCTGCGCGGCGGCGTGCTCCAGCAGGTCGACAGCCCGCGTGTCGTCTACGCGCTGCCCGGCAACGTGTTCGTCGCCGCGTTCATCGGCACTCCACGCATCAATCTCCTGCGCGGCCTGGTGCGCGCCCCGCTGGACGGCGCGATGACCATCAGCCTGGGCAAGCAGTTCCTGCGCCTGCCCGAGCCGCTCTCCCTGGACCACCAGTTGCTGCGCGTCCAGCAGGGGCGCGAGGTCATCGTGGGCCTGCGTTCGGAAGCCGTCCGGATCGCCAAGCGCTCCGCGGCCCGCCCCGGCGAGGTGCCGATCACCGGACTGGTCGAGCACGTGGAGTTCCAGGGGCACGAGATCCTCGTCCACTTCAACACCGGCTCCAGCCCCGCGGTCGTCCCGGAACTGGAGGCCCCGCGTCCCCGCCCCGGCCGCCCCGCCCGGCGCCGCCGCCGCGAGGGCTCGGTCATCGGGCGCCTGCGGGAGCGGTCCGCCGCTGGACGGGCGGGCCCCGTCGTGGCCCTGGACCACCCCGGGGACGCGCGCCCCGGCGTCGCGGCCGCCGAACCTCGCCTGCCCGGCGACCTCATCGTCCGCACCACCCCGGACCTGGCCCTCCGCCACGGCATGCAGGTGCCGCTCCTCGTCGACCTCGCCCATCTCTTCGTCTTCGACCAGCACGGCGACCGCATCTGCCCGCACCCGGCGCGCCTGCCCGATCTGGAGGAGTGAGGAGCCGCACACCCGGGCGGGGTCGACTCCGTGCTGTGATGACCCGGGACCCGGGACGTCTGGCGCCGGAAAACTATCGTCGCTAGTTTATGTGCCGGACGACGATGCCCCGCCCCCGGAGGAAGCGCGATGAAGGCACACGACGGCATGTACATCGGGGGCGCCTGGCGCCCCGCCGCCGGCCAGGACGTGATCGAGGTCGTGAACCCGGTCGACGAGCAGGTCATCGGCACGGTCCCCGCGGGCACCGCCGAGGACGTCGACGCCGCCGTACGGGCCGCGCGCGCCGCCCTGCCGGAGTGGGCCGCGACTCCGCCCGCCGAGCGGGCGGCGCGTCTGGCGGCCCTGCGGGACGTGCTCGTGGCCCGGGCGGACGAGATCGCCGAGACGGTGACGGCGGAACTCGGCTCGCCCCTGAAGTTCTCGCAGGCCGTCCACGCGGCCGTGCCCATCGCGGTCGCGGGCTCCTACGCCGAGCTGGCGGCCACGTACGCCTTCGAGGAGAAGACCGGCAACTCGGTCGTCCACCACGAGCCGGTGGGTGTCGTGGCGGCGATCACGCCCTGGAACTACCCGCTGCACCAGATCGTCGCCAAGGTCGCCCCGGCCCTCGCGGCCGGCTGCACGGTCGTCGTGAAGCCCGCCGAGGACACCCCGCTGGTCGCCCGCCTCTTCGCGGAGGCCGTGCACGAGGCCGGGATCCCGGCGGGCGTCTTCAACCTGGTCACGGGGCTCGGCCCGGTCGCCGGCCAGGCCCTCGCCGAGCACCCGGGCGTCGACCTGGTCTCCTTCACCGGCTCCACCGCCGTCGGCCGCGGGATCGCCGCGATCGCCGCCGGGCAGGTCAAGAAGGTCGCCCTCGAACTCGGCGGCAAGTCCGCCAACGTCATCCTCCCGACCGCCGACCTGGCCAAGGCGGTCAACGTCGGCGTCGCCAACGTCATGTCCAACTCCGGGCAGACGTGCAGCGCCTGGACCCGCATGCTGGTCCACCGCGACCAGCACGACGAGGCGGTGGACCTCGCCGCGACGGCCGCCGCCAAGTACGGCGAGCGCATCGGCCCGGTCGTCAACGCCAAGCAGCAGGCCCGGGTGCGCGGCTATATCGAGAAGGGCGTCGCGGAAGGCGCCCGCCTGGTCGCCGGCGGCCCCGAAGCGCCGCGCGAGAAGGGCTACTTCGTCAGCCCGACCGTCTTCGCCGACGTCACCCCCGACATGACCATCGCGCAGGAGGAGATCTTCGGCCCGGTCCTGTCGATCCTCCGCTACGACGACGAGGAGGACGCCCTCCGGATCGCCAACGGCACGGTCTACGGGCTGGCCGGCGCCGTCTGGGCCGGTGGCGAGACCGAGGCGGTGGCCTTCGCCCGCCGGATGGAGACCGGCCAGGTCGACATCAACGGCGGCCGCTTCAACCCCCTCGCCCCCTTCGGCGGCTACAAGCAGTCCGGCGTGGGCCGCGAGCTCGGCGTGCACGGCCTGGCCGAGTACCTCCAGACCAAGTCCCTCCAGTTCTAGCCCCAGGGGAGTCCCTTCCGTCATGGCTGTCCGCGCCGCCGTCCTGCCCGCCGTCGGTTCCCCGCTGGAGATCACCGGCATCGACCTGCCGGACCCCGGACCCGGCCAGATCCGCGTCCGGCTCGCCGCCGCCGGGGTCTGCCACTCCGACCTGTCCCTGTCCAACGGCACCATGCGCGTCCCGGTTCCGGCCGTCCTCGGCCACGAGGGCGCCGGCACGGTCGTCGCCGTCGGCGAGGGCGTCGGTCACGTCGCGCCCGGCGACGGGGTCGTCCTCAACTGGGCCCCGTCCTGCGGCACCTGCCACGCCTGCTCGCTCGGCGAGGTCTGGCTGTGCGCCAACGCGCTGGGCGGCGCCGCCGACGTCTACGCCCGCACCACCGAGGGCACCGACCTCCACCCCGGTTTGAACGTCGCCGCGTTCGCCGAGGAGACGGTGGTGTCCGCGGCCTGTGCCCTGCCCGTCCCGGACGGCGTTCCGCTCACCGACGCGGCCCTCCTCGGCTGCGCCGTCCTCACCGGCTACGGCGCCGTCCACCACTCGGCCCAGGTACGGCCCGGCGAGACGGTCGCGGTGTTCGGCGTCGGGGGAGTGGGACTCGCCGCCCTCCAGGCCGCCCGGATCGCGGGCGCCTCGAAGATCGTCGCGGTGGACGTGTCCGCCGAGAAGGAGGAGCTGGCCCGGGCGGCCGGCGCCACCGACTACGTCCTCGCCTCCGAGAACACCGCCCGCGAGATCCGCGCGCTCACCGGCAAGCAGGGCGTCGACGTCGCCGTCGAGTGCGCCGGCCGCGCGGTCTCCATCCGCACGGCCTGGGACTCCACCCGACGCGGCGGCCGCACCACGGTCGTCGGCATCGGCGGCAAGGACCAGCAGGTCACCTTCAACGCCCTGGAGATCTTCCACTGGGGCCGCACCCTCTCCGGCTGCGTCTACGGCAACTCCAACCCCGCGGACGACCTCCCGGTGCTCGCCGAACACGTCCGGGCGGGCCGTCTGGACCTGACCGCCCTGGTGACCGAACGCATCTCCCTGGACGGCATTCCGACGGCCTTCGAGAACATGCTGGCGGGCAAGGGCGGCCGGGCACTGGTCGTCTTCTAGCCCGTATCCCCCGGCACCCCGGCCTCCGCGCGAGGCCGGGGCCTGAGGCATGCCCGCACCCGTAGTCGGTGGCGCGTACAGGCAAAACTCCTGGTGCGCGACCCGTTGACGTACATACCGTCCGGTCAGTACGTTCCCCGGACCCGAGCCACCCCCCGTTCCGTCCCCGCACCCACCGGAGCGTGCACCGCATGGACACGGCCCCTTCCGCTCAGCCGGACACCCCCACCACGCCCGCCCTGGGCAGCCGCCGCCGCGTAGCCACCGCCGCGGCCCTCGCCTCGGCCGTCGAGTGGTACGACTACTTCGTCTTCGGCATCGCCGCCGCGCTCATCCTCGGCGACCTCTACTTCCCCGCAGGCAGTCCCACCGCCGGCGTGCTGGCCTCCTTCGCCACGTTCGCCGTCGGCTTCCTCGCCCGTCCCCTCGGCGGCATCGTCGCCGGCCACCTCGGCGACAAGCGCGGCCGCAAGCCGATGCTGGTCCTCGCGCTCACGCTGATGGGCGTGGCCACCACCGGCATCGGCCTGCTGCCGACGTACGACACGATCGGTGTCGCCGCCCCGATCCTGCTCGTCCTGCTCCGCGTCGCCCAGGGCGTCGCCGTCGGCGCCCAGTGGGGCGGCGCGATGCTCCTGGCCACCGAGTACGCCCCGGAGGGCAAGCGCGGCGTCTACGGCAGTGTCGTCCAGCTCGGCGTCCCCATCGGCGTGGTGACCGCCAACACGGTCTTCCTGGCCGCCGGCGCGCTCACCACCGACTCGGCGTTCGCGACCTGGGGCTGGCGGGTGCCGTTCATGGTCGGCCTGCTCGTGCTCGGCCTCGCCTGGTACATCCACACCCGCGTCGAGGAGACCCCGGCGTTCCGGGAGGCCGAACGCGCCCTCGCGGAGCAGGAGAAGTCCGAGCAGAGCTCGCCGCTGCGCACGATCCTGCGCGGCCACCTCGGCACGGTGCTCCTCGCCGGCGGTTCCTTCGCCGTGAACACCGCGACCTTCTACATCCTCATCACCGGCGTCCTCGACTACACGACCCGCGAGCTGGACATGGAGAAGGGCCCGGTGCTCACGGTCTCGCTCTGCGTCAGCCTCACCCAGCTCGTGCTGATCCCCGCCGCCGCCGCCCTCTCCGACCGCATCGGCCGCATCCGGATCTACGCCTTCGGCGCGGTCGGCATCGCGCTGTGGGCCGTACCGCTCTTCCTGCTGATCGACACCGGCTCACTGCTGTGGCTCGCGGTCGGCACCTTCGTCGCCAGCTGCTTCCTGAGCATCATGTACGGACCCCAGGCCGCCCTGTTCGCCGAGCTGTTCACGCCCGAGATGCGCTACACCGGCGCCTCCCTCGGCTATCAGATCGCGGCCGTCGCCGGCGGCGGCCTCGCCCCCTTCGTCATGGTGCTGCTGCTGGAGGCCACGGGCACCTCGATGGCGGTGTCCGGCTACATCATCGCGCTCTCGGTGATCGCCCTGGTGTCGATCAAGGTCCTCGCGGGCAGGGCGCGTTCGGCGGAACCGGAGGCCGCGCCCGAGGCCAAGGCGGAAGCCGAGTCAGCGGGCTGAGTCCGAAGTCCGCTCGGGCCGGGGCTCCGCGACCGCTCCCGGATCCCCGGCCCGAGCCGCCGCCCGCGACCGCGACCGGGACACCGCGACACCCGCCAGGCACAGCACACCGCCGACCAGGGTGAGCAGCCCCGGCACCTCGCCGAGGAACAGCCAGGACATCAGGACGACCAGCGCGGGCGCCGCGTACGTCGTCGCGCCCATCCGGCTCGCGGTCGTCCGGGACAGGGCGTACGCCCACGTCGTGAAGGCGAGAGCGGTCGGGAAGACGCCCAGGTACACCATGTTGAGCGTCGCGGAGGCCGGCGCTTCGGCGGCCTCCTGGACGAGCTGCCCGGCGAACGGCAGACAGACCACGGCGCCGACCAGGCAGCCGAACGTCGTCACCTGCAACGGACTCGCCGTACCCAGCGCCGGCTTCTGCGCGACGACACCACCGGCGTACGTGACCGCCGCCAGCAGACACAGCACGACCCCGAGCACCGAGGAACCGCCCTCGCCGGACATCGAAAGCCCCACGGTCACCGCACCTGCGAACGACACCGCCATTCCCGCCAGCAGCCGCGGCGGCATCGGATCACCGAGCAACCGGGCACCGAGCAGCGCGATGAGGATCGGCCCGGTGTTCACGACCAGGGCGGCCGTACCCGCGTCGACCTGCTGCTCGCCCCAGTTGAGGGCGACCATGTAGACGCCGAACCACAGCAGCCCCGACACCGCGATCCCGCGCCAGGCCGAGCGCGGCGGCCACCCCTCCCGCCGCAGCAGGCAGATCACCCCCAGCGTCAGCGCTCCCGCCAGCAGCCGCCCGAGCGCCAGCGCGCCCGGCGAGTAGGCCTCCCCCGCGCTGCGGATCGAGACGAAGGCGGACGCCCACAGCACGACGGTCACCGTGGCCGCCGCGGCGGCCAGCAGTTCCGCGCGACGGGCGGGACGGGACGGGGTGTTGTTCATCATGATCCCGAGGCTAGGTGGGGAGAGGGAACGGACGCTCGCGAATATCGGACGGAGCTTCAGCGGCCCATCAGGTGGTGGGCTCGTTCGGTGAGACCCGGGGTCAGCGCAGCGCCCCGGCCTCCACGCCCAGCAGCTCGAACAGGGCCCCTTCACCGGCCGCCGTCACCTTCACGGCCCGCTCGGAGCCGATACGCACACACCACCCCGTCTCCAGGGCGTGCCGGCACAGCGCCGCGCCCGCGACGCCCGCGAGATGAGGCCGGCGTTCGGTCCAGTCGAGACAGGCACGGGCCAGCGGACGCCGGCCACGCCGGTCGAGGCCGATCCCGGCCGACCCGAACCACGCCAGCCCGGCGTCGGTGAGCGCGAACCCGGTCTCCTGCAGCAGCAGCCCGCGCGCCGTCAGCGCGTCCGTGACCGCGATGCCGAGCCGCCCGGCGAGATGGTCGTAGCAGGTGCGGCCCCGGGCCATCGCCGAACCGGCGCTCGACTCCCGCAGGTTCCGCGGCCGTGCGGCCGTACCCGGCGCGACCTGCGCCGCCAGGTCCTCCACCAGCTGCGCGACCCGCGCGTCGGCCAGCCGGACGTACCGGTGCCGGCCCTGCCGCTCCTCGGCGAGCAGCCCGCCCGCGACGAGCCTGCCGAGGTGCTCGCTCAGCGTCGACGCGGCCACACCCGCGTGCCGCGCCAGCTCGCTCGCGGTCCAGGCCCGTCCGTCGAGCAGCGCCAGCAGGCACCCGGCCCGGGTCTCGTCAGCGAACAGCGCGGCGAGCCGTGCCAGGCTCGTGGCCTGCGGGTCTCTCGTCGTCATGGCCCCAGCATGAAATACGGACCCTTCGGCCGTCGCCGAAGTATCGCCGCCGCGGTGTGGCTACGCGGTCCGCCGCACCTGCTCGTACTGCCGTGCCAGCCCGTCCAGCAGGGCCGTCAGCCCGGTCTCGAAGGCCCGCTCGTCGATCTTCTCCTGCTGCTCGGCGAGGAGATGGGCCTGCTGGAGATGGGGGTAGTCGGCGGGGTCGTAGGCGCTCGCGTCGTCCACGAAGCCCCCGGCGAAGGAGCCGAGGGCGGAGCCCATCACGAAGTAGCGCATCAGCGCGCCGATGGAGGTGGCCTGCGCCGGCGGCCAGCCCGCCTCGACCATCGCGCCGTAGACGGCGTCCGCGAGGCGCAGCCCCGCCGGGCGGCGGCCGGGGCCGCGGGCCAGCACCGGGACGATGTTCGGGTGGTCGCGCAGCGCGGCCCGGTAGGAGACGGCCCAGTCGTGCAGGGCGGTCCGCCAGTCCCGGCCGTCCTGGAACATCGTCAGGTCCACCTGGCCGCTCACCGAGTCGGCGACCGCCTCCAGGATCTCGTCCTTGGTGCGGAAGTGGTTGTAGAGCGAGGGCCCGCTGACCCCGAGTTCGGCGGCGAGCCGGCGGGTGGAGACGGCCGCGAGGCCCTCCGTGTCCACGAGCGCGCGGGCCGTCTCGACGATCCGGTCGGTGCTGAGCAGGGGCTTGCGCGGTCGGGCCATGGCGCACATAGTAGGGCTGAGCGCAAAACTAGCAGTGCTAATTTAAATGTACGGTTTTCAAGTGGGGTGACTCGTGGTGAACCTGGAGCTCAGCGAGGAGCAGAGCGCCGTCCGACAGCTCGCACGGGACTTCGTGGAGCGGGAGATCACCCCGAACGCCGTCGCCTGGGACCGCGCCGAGGAGGTCGACCGCGCGATCGTCAAGAAGCTCGGCGAGGTCGGCTTCCTGGGGCTGACGATCGACGAGGAGTACGGCGGCTCGGGCGGCGACCATCTCGCGTACTGCCTGGTCACGGAGGAACTCGGCCGGGGTGACTCGTCCGTGCGCGGGATCGTCTCCGTCTCGCTGGGGCTCGTCGCCAAGACCGTCGCCGCCTGGGGGAGCGAGGAGCAGAAGCGGCGGTGGCTGCCGGGGCTCACGTCCGGCGAGTCGGTCGGCTGCTTCGGCCTCACCGAGCCGGGCACCGGCTCGGACGCCGGCAACCTCGCGACGCGGGCGGTGCGGGACGGCGACGACTACGTCATCAACGGCACCAAGATGTTCATCACCAACGGCACCTGGGCCGACGTCGTCCTGCTCTTCGCCCGCTCCACGGACGCCCCCGGCCACAAGGGCGTCTCCGCCTTCCTGGTCCCCACCGGCACGCCCGGCCTGACGCGCCGCACGATCCACGGGAAGCTGGGACTGCGCGGCCAGGCCACGGCCGAGCTCGCGCTGGAGGACGTGCGGGTGCCCGCCTCGGCGCTGCTTGGGGAGGAGGGCAAGGGTTTCTCGATCGCCATGTCCGCCCTCGCCAAGGGCCGGATGTCGGTCGCCGCGGGCTGTGTCGGCATAGCCCAGGCCGCGCTGGACGCGGCAGTGCGGTACGCGGGCGAGCGCGAGCAGTTCGGGAAGACCATCGCCCGCCACCAGCTGGTCCAGGAGCTGATCAGCGACATCGCCGTGGACGTGGACGCCGCGCGGCTGCTGACCTGGCGGGTCGCCGACCTGATCGACCGCGGGCAGCCGTTCGCCGTCGAGTCGTCCAAGGCCAAGCTGTTCGCCTCGGAGGCTGCCGTCCGCGCCGCCAACAACGCGCTCCAGGTCTTCGGCGGTTACGGCTACATCGACGAGTACCCCGCGGGCAAGTTGCTGCGGGACGCCCGCGTGATGACCCTCTACGAGGGCACGAGCCAGATCCAGAAGCTGGTCATCGGGCGGGCGCTGACGGGGGTTTCGGCGTTCTGAGTACGTCCCTGAGTACTTCAGCGGATGTGACGTGGGCCATGTCCGCTGAAGCTTGCCCCATGAGTGACACACCGGGCAGCAAGCAGCAGAACACGGCCGCCTTCTACGGCCAGGCCGTCGCCTCCTTCGCCGTCGCGATGGCGGCCACCGCCATCGGCATCTTCCAGCTGAGCGCCGACGCCTGGGTGCGGGGCTTCCTCGCCATCGCCGTCCTGTACCTGGTCACCTCCTCCTTCACCCTCGCCAAGGTGATCCGGGACCGGCAGGAGGGGGCGGCGCACTCGTACAGCCCCTTCGAGAAGCACTGAGCGGTCGCGTCGGGCGGTCGCACTGACGGGGCACACCGGGGCGGTCACACTAAGCGCTCGCTCACCTTCGGCGGTATGGTGTTGTCCCTGTCAGTGGAGAGGGGCGAGTGATGAGTACGGCGGAGGAGACGGCCGGCGGCGAGGCGCAGGCGTGGGGCGAGGTCACGCCCGACGCGGCGCGGCGGCTGCTGATCGCCGCGGTGGAGGCCTTCGCCGAGCGCGGGTACCACGCCACGACGACCCGGGACATCGCGGGTCGCGCCGGGATGAGCCCGGCCGCGCTCTACATCCACTACAAGACCAAGGAAGAGCTGCTGCACCGCATCAGCAGGATCGGCCACGAGAAGGCCCTGGAGATCCTGCGGACGGCGGCCCGGCGGGAGGGCACCGCCCGGGAGCGGCTGGCAGGCGCGGTCAGCTCCTTCGTCCGCTGGCACGCCGGCGGACGCACCACCGCCCGGGTCGTCCAGTACGAGCTGGACTCGCTCGGTCCGGACGCCCGTGCCGAGATCCTCGCGCTGCGGCGGCAGTGCGACGCCGAGGTGCAGGGGGTCATCGAGGACGGCGTGGCGGCCGGTGAGTTCGACGTGCTGGACGTGAAGGGCACGACCCTGGCCGTTCTCTCGCTGTGCATCGACGTGGCCCGTTGGTTCAGCGTCGACGGGCCGTGGACGCCGGACGAGGTCGGCGCGCTGTACGCCGACCTCGTGCTGCGGATGGTGGGGGCCGGGGAGAAGTAGCCCGCCGGGATCAGAGGTAGTAGCGGGAGACGGACTCGGCGACGCACACCGGCTTGTCGCCGCCCTCGCGTTCCACGGTGAAGGCGACCGTCACCTGGACGCCGCCCTGCACGTCGTCGACGCCGTTGATCGTCGCCGTGGCGCGCAGCCGGGAGCCGACGGGGACGGGGGAGGGGAAACGGACTTTGTTCGTCCCGTAGTTGACGCCCATCTTCACGCCCTCGACGGAGATCAGCTGCGGTCCGAACAGGGGGAGCAGCGACAGGGTGAGATAGCCGTGGGCGATGGTGGTGCCGAAGGGGCCCGCGGCGGCCTTCTCCGGGTCGATGTGGATCCACTGGTGGTCGCCGGTGGCCTCCGCGAAGAGGTCGATCCGCTTCTGGTCGATGTCGAGCCAGTCGGTGTACCCCAGTTGCTCGCCCACCGCCGACTTCAGGTCGTCGACGGACGTGAAGATCCTCGGCTGTGCCATGTCCCGGCCTCTCGCGTCAGGGAGTCTGCGTGCGCTCGTATCTCTAAGCGACTGCTTAGCATGGTCGGCTGGGGGAGCCGTGTCAACGGACTGGGTAGGGTTCGACGGTGCCCCAGATTTCAGAGAAGATCCACGAGCTCACGGTCGGCCAGCTGGCGGCGCGCAGCGGGGCCGCCGTTTCCGCCCTGCACTTCTACGAGTCCAAGGGCCTGATCAGCAGTCGCCGCACTTCGGGCAACCAGCGCCGCTACTCGCGTGACACGCTGCGCCGGGTCGCCTTCATCCGGGCGGCGCAACGGGTCGGCATCCCGCTGGCGACGATCCGCGAGGCGCTGGCGGAGCTTCCCGAGGAGCGGACGCCGACCCGGGAGGACTGGGCGCATCTCTCGGAGGCCTGGCGCTCGGAGCTGGAGGAGCGCATCAAGCAGCTGAACCGCCTCCGCGACCACCTCACCGACTGCATCGGCTGCGGCTGCCTCTCCCTCGACACCTGCGTCCTCTCCAACCCGGGCGACGTCTTCGGCGAACGCCGCGCAGGGTCGCGCCTGATGGTGGACAAGGGGCGCGGGTAGCGCCTGCGGCCGGCTTGTGGGTCGGGGCCGTGCCGGGGGGCGTCCCCGGAACTGCGGGTCCGCTGAGCTGCGGGCAGTCGTGCCTCCCCCAGCGCCTTAAGGGCCTGGGAGGTGCCTCCAGGGTGGCACGGGTGGGCGCAGCGGCACCTCGTTCCGCCGGGTTGCGGACCCATCCGGCCTCAGCAACGGTGCTGAGCACCTCGCTGACCTGCCTCGTACTCCACCAACCCCGCCGCGACCAACTCCGCATTGGACCCGGCCAGTCGTCCAGTCGGCAGACGCAGCACATCCTCGACGCCGACCCGCGTAGCCAACCCCAGCCGCCCCGCAAGCCGCAGCACCGGCCACGCACCCTCGTCCTCCCCGTGCAGCAGGACAGGACGCCCATGCGCGGCACCAAGGTCGGACAACAACCCCCGTGCAGAAGCCACCGCACTCGAAGGGTCGGTGTCCGTCACCTCGGCCAAGACCCGCAGCACCTTCGGCCCGAGCGGCGAGGCCGCGAACCGCTCCGCCCCGTCCGTTCCGGACCAGATGCCGGCCTCAACCCCCACGCCGAGCTCCATGAGCAGCGCGGCCGTCTCCTCCGCCCCCGGCTCATGCCAGTTGACCGAGGCGTGGTCGGGCAGCACGGTCCACTCGCGTATCCGATCCAGCCGGGCGGCGGGGTCGGGCTCCGCCCACGCGCCCGTGGTCACACCGACCGGCACCGGCACCCGCGCCCGGATCGCCGACAGCGTCATCGCGAGCACCCGCGGCGACAACGTGTCCCGCCCGCAAGGTGTCTTGGGGTGGACATGGATGTCCGTCGCCCCCGCGGTCACGGCCTCGGTGGCCGAGTCGGCCGTCGACTCGGGTGTCAGGGGTACGGCCACACCGTCAGCGGCCGTCCGCGAACCGTTCAGGCACACCTGCATCATGCCGACGATGGTGCCAGCCACCACCGACAGTGGGGGTGCGGCATCCCCGGCGCACCCCCCGCGCACCCGCATCCGTCAAGCCGACACCAACAGCCTCGCCCGCCTGGCGTCCGTCAGGGACTCGGGCGTGAGCACCGGACGCGGTACGAGAATCCCGCAGTCCGTGCAGACCGGACCCGCCGAGGGCTCGTGGTCCAGGTCGTACTTCCAGGCGAGTCGCTCCCCGCCACACACCGGGCACGTCGAGCCCGGCTCGCGCTCCAGCGCGGCGATCAGCCGGCGCAGCACCTCGGCCAGCGGTTCACGGGGATGGACCGCCGGATCGTCGCACCACGCCACGCCGAAACCGCCCCAGGTCAGCCGGTGCCAGTCGTCCACACTGCCCGGCCGGCGCAGTCCGTCGTGCTTCTCCTTCTTGCGGCGCTCGGCGAACTCGACCTCGTAGGCCAGCCAGACCGCCCGCGCCTCCTCCAGTTCGTCCAGTGCGGCCACGAGCCGCACTGGATCGGGGGACCGGTCCTCGGGACCGAATCCTGCCCGGGAACACAGATGGTCCCAGGTCGCCCTGTGCCCGTAAGGGGCGAACCTCTCAAGGCACTTGCGCAGCGAATAGCGCCGCAGTGCCAGATCGCACCGCGGATCGCGGACCTGTCTCGCCAGACTCCGGAAACCGGCCATCGTCCTGCACCTCCGTCACACCTGCACCTGTAATCCGGTCACTTCGGCGTCGTCGTAAGGACGTCGCCGAATAGACGTATCGACAAGCGAATCGGCTCCATCCGATTTCAAATGGCCTCCATAAGCCGTCCGACGAGGCCCGTGAGCCGACTGCCGTGGTCCGTGTGCCTGTTGTGCTGACTCCAAAAAGTGACGCTTGCTCATCTTCAATGCCGGGGATACCGGCGGTAACATCCCGCCCACCCCCATCGGGAGGAGCCCCCCACATGCCACGGCGTACCCCACGCACCGTTCTCGACAGAATGAGAACTCCCCGCGGAATCCCCGGGTTCCTGAAGACCGCGTCGGTATGCGCGCTGATCGCAGGTCTTTTGTCGCCGCTGTCGCAGGCGGCCGCCTCGGAGACGGAGACCGCGCAGGCCAAGGCGGCGGCGAACGACTACTGCGGCAACCAGTGTTCGGACATCCTCCCGCCCGGACAGAACGGCAACGCCACCCTCGCGCAGATCCTCCTGAACCAGGCATTCGGCACCCAGCCCGAGCACGCCGAGGACCAGCTCGGGCCCTACGCCGACCTCGCCAAGGGGTACACCGGCCTCACCAACGACAAGATCAACAACTTCTTCAACGACGCGTCGTTCGGGGTCCCGGCGGATCAGGTCGCCTCCACCGTCAAACCCGCCGGGCGCGGTGACGTGACGATCGTCCGGGACAAGAAGACCGGTGTGCCGCACATCACCGGTACCACCAGGTACGGCACGGAGTTCGGTGCCGGCTATGCGGCCGCCCAGGACCGGCTGTGGCTGATGGACGTCTTCCGGCACGTCGGGCGCGGTGAGCTGACCTCCTTCGCGGGCGGCGCGCCCTCCAACCAGGGCCTGGAACAGCAGTTCTGGCGGCACGCCCCGTACTCCGAGGCCGAGCTCCAGGCGCAGATCGACAACGCCGTCGCCACCAACGGCGAGCGCGGCAAGCTGGCCCTCGCCGACGCCAAGGCCTACCTCGACGGCATCAACGCCTACATCGACGCCTCCGACAGCGGCCGGTACTTCCCCGGTGAGTACGTCCTCACCGGACACAAGGACTCGGTCACCAACGCCGGGAGGATCGAGCACTTCAAGATCACCGACATGGTCGCGCTGGGGTCCGTCATCGGCGCGCTGTTCGGCTCCGGTGGGGGCGGTGAGGTCAACAACGCGCTCTCACTGCTCGCCGCCCAGGAGAAGTACGGGGTGGCGGAAGGCACCAAGGTCTGGGAGTCCTTCCGGGAGCGCAACGACCCCGAGGCCGTCCTCACCCTCCACGACGGCAGCTTTCCGTACGTGACCAAGCCGGACGACCCGCAGGGCGCGGCCGTGCCGGACGCCGGTTCGGTGAAGCCGGAGCCGCTCGTCCACGACCGCACCGGCAGCGCCACCACGCCCAGTGCCACCGGGGCGTCCAGCGAGGCGGCGAAGACGGCCCTGTCGTCCGCCAAGCGCGGCATGTCCAACGCGCTCGTGGTGGGCGGCGAGCACACCGCCAGCGGCCACCCGGTCGCCGTGTTCGGCCCGCAGACCGGCTACTTCGCCCCCCAGCTGCTGCTCCTCCAGGAGCTCCAGGGCCCGGGCATCAGCGCCCGCGGCGCCTCCTTCGCGGGCCTGAGCATGTACGTCGAACTCGGGCGCGGCCAGGACTACTCGTGGAGCGCCACGACCTCCGGCCAGGACATCATCGACACGTTCGCCGTCGAACTGTGCCAGGACGACTACCACTACCTGTATCGCGGCACCTGCACGCCGATGGAGAAGATCGAGCGGAAGAACGCCTGGAAGCCGACGACCGCCGACGGCACCGCGGCCGGCTCCTACACGATGCGCGTCTGGCGCACGAAGTACGGGCCCGTCGAGTACCGCGCGACGGTCGGCGGCAAGAAGGTCGCCTACACCACCCTGCGCTCGTCCTTCATGCACGAGGCCGACTCCATCATCGGCTTCCAGATGCTGAACGACCCGGACTACGTCAAGGGCCCGGAGTCGTTCCAGAAGGCGGTGCAGCACATCAACTACACCTTCAACTGGTTCTACGTCGACTCCGAGCACACCGCTTACTACAACAGCGGCGACAACCCGGTGCGCGCGAACGGCGTCGACGCCGAGTTCCCGGTGTGGGCCCGGCCGGCGTACGAGTGGCGGGGCTGGGACCCGGCGACCAACACGGCCGACTACACCCCGCCCTCCGCCCACCCCAACTCCATCGACCAGGACTACTACATCTCCTGGAACAACAAGCAGGCCAAGGACTACACGACAGCGCCCTGGGGCAACGGCTCCGTGCACCGCGGCAACCTCCTCGAGGACCGGGTGAAGAAGCTGGTCCAGCAGGGCGGGGTGACCAGGACCTCGCTGGTGAAGGCCATGGCCGACGCGGGCACGGCCGACCTGCGTGCGGAGGACGTCCTGCCCAAGCTGCTGAAGGTCGTCAACAGTGCGCCGGTCACCGACCCCGCCGCCGCGGCCGCCGTCGGCAAGCTCCAGGCGTGGGTCGCCGCGGGCGGCAAGCGCACGGAGACCTCGGCCGGTTCGAAGAAGTACGCCGATGCCGACGCGGTCCGCATCCTGGACGCCTGGTGGCCGCTGCTGGTCAAGGCCGAGTTCGAACCCGGCCTCGGCAGCGAGCTGTTCGCGGCCATGACCGCCAACCTCCCCGTCGACGAGTCCCCGTCCGCCTCCCACGGCCCCACCGGGTCGCACGCCGGAAGCTCCTTCCAGTACGGCTGGTGGAGCTACGTCGACAAGGACATCCGGGCCGTTCTCGGCGAGCAGGTGCGGGGGCCGCTGGCCCGCGGGTACTGCGGCGACGGAGACCTCCGCGCCTGCCGTGACACCCTCATCAGCACCCTGAAGGCGGCGGCCGGCAAGACCGCGGCCCAGGTCTATCCCGGGGACGACCAGTGCTCGGCGGGCGACCAGTGGTGCGCCGACTCGGTCATCCACCGCACCCTCGGCGGCATCAAGCACGGCAAGATCAGCTGGCAGAACCGGCCGACCTACCAGCAGGTCGTGGAGTTCACCTCGCACCGGTGACACAGGGCTCGGTCCTGTCGTTTGGATCAGATCGCAGACGCGGGGCCTGGCACGCGCATCGGCGGCGTTGTCGTCGGTTGCCGATGCTCCGCATCGACGCCCTCCTCCGCCTTGCAGCTGCACGCACCAGGCCCCGCTCACCGGCACTGAAGAGATGCCGTCGATTCCCTGCGACCTGACCCAAACGACAGGTCCTGGGCGGCGGGTCAGCGGACGCGGCCCGCCGCCAGCACCAGCCGGGCCAGTTCCTCGTGCAGGATGTCGCTGTGCGCGCCGGCGGGCGGGCCACCGCGTCTGACCACCGCCGCCGCGTCGACGTTCACGCACCCCGAGGCGGGCAGCTTCGCCCGCAGGGCCTCGGAGAGGGTGTACGCGCGCGTGCCCGGCACCGCCTGCACCCCGCCGTAGCCCATCGCACCCCACTTGGCGCCCAGGGCCCGCCCGATGCCGAGGCCCGCGACCGTCCGGCTGTCGCCGGCCATGCGTGAGGCCAGCGGATACATCGTGCCCAGGGCCGAGTCGTGCCGGGAGTGGCAGCACACCACCGGACCGTCGACGCGGTTCTGCTGCCCCTGGAGCACCCCTCCGGCGCGCGCGTCGTGCGGCAGCCGGGCCGCGAACGCGTAGTGCGAGAACGCCCCTTGGAGCAGCGTCACCGACTTCACCGTGCGCACGCCCTCGGGGAGGCCGCGCAGCGCGAACGACACCAGCCGCGCGCCGAAGCTGTGCCCCACCAGGTGCACGCGCACGCCCGGCGCCGCCTCCGCGAGCTGCCCGACGACCCGGCCGAGACCTCGCTCACCGACGGTTCCCGCGCGGCGCTTCATCGCGTAGTACGTCGCCTGCCGCAGCAACTCGTGGGCACCCTCCCAGGGGTTGGGGAGGCCGAACCCCTGCTGCGCGCCGGACGCTTCGAGCCCCGCCAGCGCCCGCGCGAACTCCTCGCAGGCCGCCGCCGAGCCGGCGAACATCTCCGGCTCGCTCTGCGGCACGCCCTCCGCCACCGTGTCCGCCGCGAACAGCGCCTGCGGCCCGGGCGCCACCACCTCCACCAGCAGCCGCACCAACCGCCCGAACTCCTCCAGTTCGGCCTCCTCCGGCGGCTGCTGCTCCAGCAGCCGGGCGATCTGGTCGACCAGGATCGCCCGGCCCGGGAAGGACTCCAGCAGCGCGTGCCGCGTGTCCTTGTCGAGCACCGGGCGCCGGGGTGCCTCGGCCGCCACGGCCCGCGGGAAGTCCGGGATGGGTTCGTCGGAGAACCGCATGGCCGGCCACAGCACCCCGACGTACCCGATCCGGGCCGCCGGGGCCAGCCGCGGGACGGGCGCCAGGAACCGGTCGTAGAGCCGGGTCGCACCCGAGCGGTCGTTGTTCCAGCCGTGCGCGAAGACGACGAGGTCGCGCACCTTCCGTTCGGTCACCCCGGCGAGCAGCCGGTCGCGCTGGCGGCCCGCCGGGTCCCCGTCCGCGTCGAAGGTCAGCTCCCAGTAGGGAGTCACGCTCATCGCCGGATCCGCCATGACAGGCCCCCTGTTCCCCCGGGTGACGCGCGCGTTGTGGCGCATCGTCCTGCCAACGGGGGAACTTGGCCATACGTCACGGGCGCATTGGGTGCGCGAGGCCGCGCTCAGCGGTAGAGGAGGTACTTCCGCCGCATTCTCCGGAACGCCGCCAGCTCCTCCTGCCACCCCGCCACGACCTCGTCGGTGTCCGCGCCCGCGTCGATCATCGTCCGCACGCGCGCGGAGCCGGTGAGCTTGTCGATCCAGTGGTCGGGGCGCCAGGCGAACCCGCTCCACACCTTCCTGGCGGTCACGAGCAGGGCGATCCCCGTCCGTACGGGATCGAAGACGTCCCGGTCATGCACGTGGACCTGCACCCCGCCGATCGTCCTGCCCTGGAACTTCGAGAAGGTGGGCGCGAAGTACGCCTCCCTGAAGCGCACGCCGGGCAGGGCGAGTTCGTTCGCGGCGGCGGCCCAGCGCCGGTCGACACCCTCCGCGCCGAGCAGCTCGAACGGCCGGGTCGTGCCGCGCCCCTCCGACAGGTTCGTGCCCTCGAACAGGCACGTCCCGGAGTACACCAGGGCCGTCTCCGGCGTCGGCATGTTCGGGCTCGGCGGCACCCAGGGCAGCCCGGAGGCGTCGTGGAAGTCGGAGCGCTTCCAGCCCGACATCGGCACGGTCTCCAGCGGAACCGGCTCGGTCAGGAACTCCTCGTTGAACAGCCGTGCCAGCTCCGCGACGGTCATCCCGTGGGCCTGGGAGATGGGCTGCCGCCCGACGAACGTGGCGAACTCCTTGTGCAGCACCGGCCCCAGCGCCGCACGTCCCGTGACCGGGTTGGGCCGGTCCAGGACCACGAACCGCTTGCCGGCGAGCCGCGCGGCCTCCATGCAGTCGTACAGCGTCCAGATGTACGTGTAGAAGCGCGCGCCGACGTCCTGGATGTCGAACACGACCGTGTCCACGCCGGACGCGGTGAAGATGTCGGCGAGCGGGCGGCCGCTCTTGAGGTACGTGTCGTAGACGGGCAGGCCCGTCGCCGGGTCGTCGTAGCGGCCCTCGGAGCCGCCGGCCTGGGCGGTGCCGCGGAAGCCGTGCTCGGGGCCGAAGACGGCGGTGAGATCGACGCGGTCGTCTTCGTGCATGACGTCGACGATGTGGCGGACGTCGCGGGTGATGCCGGTGGGGTTGGTGACGATCCCGATGTTGTGGCCGTCGAGCAGGGCGTAGCCGTCGTGGGCGAGTCGTTCGAAGCCGGTGCGCAGTTGCCTGTGGCGCTGGGCCGCGGTCGCGGTGGGTGTGACTGAGGCGGCTGCTGCCGTGGCCGCCGCGAGTACGGCTCGTCTTGAAGGGCGCATGCGGTGACCTCCTTGAGCGGGGACGGTCGGCATGGGCACGGTATGCGCTCCCGCGGGCTGTGTGGAGGCCGCGGGCCGCCTGGGGTCGACCGCGCTCACGCGGCGGAGCCGCACATCGGTTCGGCCCCGCGCCCCTTGAGGGGCGTTGCCGACATCCCTTCCCAGCTACATACCGACCGGTTAGTCTGGCGCGGAGCAGGAACGAGTCGCCTCGAAGGAGACCGATGGTGGAAGCCGTTGAGGGTGCTGGAGTCGTGGTCACGGGCGCTGGTGGTGGCATCGGGGCCGCCCTCGCCCGGCGCTTCGCCGCCGAAGGGGCCCGGGTCGTCGTCAACGACCTGGATGCCGCGCGGGCCAAGGCCGTTGCGGACGAAATCGGGGGCATCGCCGTGCCCGGTGACGCCTCGGGGATCGTCGCCGACGCCCGCGACGCGCTCGACGGGACGGTCGACGTGTACTGCGCCAACGCCGGTGTCGCCTTCGACGGCATCGATTCCGGTCAGGCGCTGGACGAAAAGGCGTGGGCGACCTCCTGGGACGTGAACGTCATGGCGCACGTCCGGGCCGCTCATGAGCTGCTGCCCGCCTGGCTGGAGCGGGGCAGCGGCCGGTTCGTCTCCACCGTCTCCGCCGCCGGGCTGCTCACCATGATCGGCGCCGCACCCTACGCCGTCACCAAGCACGGCGCCCTCGCCTTCGCCGAGTGGCTCTCGCTGACGTACCGGCACCGGGGCGTGAAGGTCCATGCCATCTGCCCGCAGGGTGTACGCACGGACATGCTGGCCGCCACCGGCAGCGCGGGCGACCTGGTGCTCCAGCCGACCGCGATCGAGCCGGAGGCAGTGGCGGACGCCCTGGTGAAGGGCATCGAGGAGGACCGCTTCCTGATCCTGCCGCACCCCGAGGTCGCCGCCTACCACCAGGCTCGGGCCAGTGACCCCGACCGGTGGCTGACCGGCATGAACCGCATCCAGCAGCAGTGGGAGGAGAACCGGTGACCGAGTCCCGTTACGCGGCCAAACCCTGGCTGGACCTGCTGAGTGACGCCCAGAAGGGCGCGATAAGCCCCGCCGACTCCCTCGTGCACGCCCTGCGCCGGGGCGTGGCCGAGACACCGGACAACTACTTCCTGGCCTACTTCGACGGCCGCCTGACCTACCGGGACATCGACGAGCTCAGCGACTCCGTCGCCGGGTATCTCGTGGCGCGCGGACTGGAGCGCGGCGACCGGGTCGCGGTACTGCTGCAGAACTCCCCGCACTTCGTGCTCGCCCTGCTGGGCGCCTGGAAGGCGGGTGCGGTCGTCGTGCCCGTCAACCCGATGTACAAGTCGGGTGAGGTGGCCCACGTCCTGCGGGACGGTGAGGTCGCCGCGCTGGTCTGCTCGGACCGGGCGTGGGAGTCGTATCTGCGCGAGACGGTGGCGGACTCGCCCGTGCGGATCGTGCTCACCGGATGCGAGCTGGATTTCCAGACGCGGGGCGACGCGCGCGTGCTGACCTTCGAGCGGCTGCCGCAGGCCCCGGACGCCGACGACCTGGTGGCTGTGGCCCGGGCCGGCAACAAGGCGCCCGAGGACCGGGACCCCGGTCCCTCCGACATCGCGCTGATCAGCTACACCTCGGGCACCAGCGGCACGCCCAAGGGCGCCACCAACACACACGGCAACATCATGTACAACGCCGAGCGGCAGCGGACGATCCTCGGTCTGCCCGAGCGGCCCGTGTACTTCGCGCTGGCGCCGCTGTTCCACATCACCGGCATGGTCTGCCAGTTCGGCGCCTGCCTGAGCAGCGCGGGCACGCTCGTGCTGGCCTACCGCTTCGACGCGGGGGTGGTGCTCGACGCGTTCGCCGAGCACCGGCCGCACTACACCGTCGGCCCCTCCACGGCCTTCATGGCGCTGGCCGCGCACCCGTCCGTCACCCGCGACCACTTCTCCTCCTTCCGGGTGATCTCCTCCGGTGGTGCCCCGCTGCCGCCCGCGCTGGTGGAGAGGTTCCGGGCGGGCTTCGGTCCGTACATCCGCAACGGCTACGGGCTGACCGAGTGCACCGCGCCGTGCGCCTCCGTGCCGCCCGGTCTGGAAGCGCCCGTCGACCCGGTCTCAGGGACCCTCGCGGTCGGCCTGCCGGGCCCCGACACGGTCGTACGCATCGTCGACGACAACGGCGACGAGGTGCCGTTCGGCGAGCAGAACGAGATCGTCGTACGGGGCCCGCAGGTCGTGCCCGGCTACTGGCGGCGCCCCGACGCCACCGCCGAGACGTTCCCCGGCGCCGAACTGCGCACCGGCGACATCGGCTTCATGGACGAGCAGGGCTGGCTGTACGTCGTCGACCGCAAGAAGGACATGATCAACGCGTCCGGCTTCAAGGTGTGGCCGCGCGAGGTCGAGGACGTGCTCTACACGCACCCGGCGGTGCGCGAGGCCGCTGTCGTCGGCGTGCCCGACGGGTATCGCGGGGAGACCGTCAAGGCGTACATCAGCGTGCGTCCGGACGCCGACACGGACCCGGATGCACTCGCCGCCTACTGCAAGGAGAGACTGGCCGCCTACAAATATCCGCGCCAGGTGGAGATCCTGCCGGACTTGCCGAAGACGGCCAGTGGGAAGATCCTCCGTCGGGAGCTTCGTTCCCGGACGCAAGGCAACTGACAGCAGTACGGAAAGGCAGGTGGCGGCAGTGCCCAGGACGACGGACTCGGACGGCACCCCCGTACCTCAGCGGCTCCTGGCCGCCGCCACCCGGCTCTTCGCCGAGCGGGGCTACGACCGGACCTCGGTGCAGGAGATCGTCGAGGCGGCCGGGGTCACCAAGGGGGCGCTGTACCACTACTTCGGCTCCAAGGACGACCTCCTGCACGAGGTGTACGCGCGCGTGCTGCGCATCCAGCAGGAGAGACTGGACGCCGTCGCGGACGCCGATGAGCCGGTGGAGAAGCGGCTGCGGGCCGCGGCCGCGGATGTCGTGGTGACGACCATCGACAACCTCGACGACGCGATGATCTTCTGGCGGTCGATGCACCATCTGAGCCCCGAGAAGAACAAGCAGGTCCGCGCCGAGCGCCGCCGCTACCACGAGCGCTTCCGCGCGCTGGTCGAAGAGGGCCAGCAGTCGGGCGTCTTCTCCAAGGCGACCCCGGCGGACCTGGTGGTCGACTACCACTTCGGCTCGGTCCACCACCTGTCGACCTGGTACCGCCCCGAGGGCCCGATGAGCCCCCAGCAGGTAGCCGACCACTTGGCGGACCTGCTGCTGCGAGCCCTGCGCCCGTAAGGGAAATGCCGGGCTGAGCCACTTCCAGCCCGTCCGGCGTTTGAGGACGAGGCCGTTCAGGCCGAAGGGGGGTCTGGGGGCCCAGCCCCCAGCGGGGTCGAAGGGGTGGAGCCCCTGGGGATGATGGGGGAGGGCAGGGGCGGCGGGGCGAGAAAACCCCGCCGCCCCGCCGCGTCACACGTACCGCTTCAGCTCCCGCCGCGCCAGCGACCGCTGATGCACCTCGTCCGGCCCGTCGGCGATCATCAGCGTCCGCGCTCCCGCGTACAGCTCCGCCAGCGGGAAGTCCTGACTCACACCCCCCGCCCCGTGCAACTGAATCGCCCGGTCGAGAATGTCCACGACCGCCCGGGGCGTAGCGATCTTGATCGACTGGATCTCGGTGTGCGCCCCCTTGTTCCCGACCGTGTCCATCAGCCACGCCGTCTTCAGAACCAGCAGCCGCAACTGCTCGACGGTCACCCGCGCATCCGCGATCCAGTTGTGCACCACACCCTGCTGGGCCAGCGCCTTCCCGAAGGCCGTACGGGACGTGGCCCGCCGGCACATCAGCTCGATCGCCCGCTCCGCCATCCCGATCAGCCGCATGCAGTGGTGGATCCGGCCGGGACCGAGCCGGGCCTGTGCGATGGCGAAGCCGGCGCCCTCCTCGCCGATGAGGTTCGACGCCGGCACGCGCGCGTGGTCGAAGATCACCTCGGCATGGCCGCCGTGGTAGTGGTCCTCGTAGCCGAAGACCTGCATCGCCCGCTTGATCGTCACGCCCGGGGTGTCACGGGGGACCAGGATCATCGACTGCTGACGGCGGATGTCGGAACCCTCCGGGTCCGTCTTGCCCATCACGATGAAGATCTTGCAGTCCGGGTGCATCGCCCCGGAGATGTACCACTTGCGGCCGGTGATGACGTACTCGTCCGTGCCGTCGGGGGCCGGCTCGATGTGCGTCGTGATGTTGGTGGCGTCCGAGGAGGCCACCTCCGGCTCGGTCATCGCGAACGCCGAGCGGATCTCGCCCGCGAGCAGCGGCTCCAGCCACTGCTTGCGCTGCTGCTCGTCGCCGAACTGGGTGAGCACCTCCATGTTGCCCGTGTCGGGTGCCGCGCAGTTCGTCACCGTCGGGGCGAGCTGCGGGGAGCGCCCCATGATCTCGGCGAGCGGCGCGTACTGGAGGTTGGTGAGCCCCGCGCCGTACTCGGAGTCCGGCAGGAAGAGGTTCCACAGGCCCTGCCTGCGCGCCTCGGCCTTCAGTTCCTCGACCACCGCCGGGGTCTCCCACGGCGAGGAGAGCAGGGCCCGCTGCTCGTGCGCGACGGCCTCGGCCGGATAGACGTACTCGTCCATGAAGGCCAGCAGCTTGCCGCGCAGCTCCTCGGTGCGCGCGTCGAACGCGAAGTCCATGTCCGTCAGCCTTCCTGAAGAGTGGTGAGACCGTGCTCGATGAAGACCGGAACCAGGTCACCGATGCGGTCGAAGCCGCGCCCGACCGTCTGGCCCAGGGTGTAGCGGTAGTGGATGCCCTCCAGGATCACGGCGAGCTTGAACCAGGCGAACGCCGTGTACCAGGAGACCGCGGAGACGTCGCGCCCCGAGCGCGCGGCGTACCGCTCGATCAGTTCGGCCGGGTCCGGGTGTCCCGGCGCCTCGGCCGTCGTGGAGACGGGGGAGTCAGGGGCGTCGAGCGGCAGGCTGTACATCGCCAGCAGGCCCAGGTCGGTGAGGGGGTCGCCCAGGGTGGACATCTCCCAGTCGAGGATCGCCTTGATGCGGTCGTCCTCGCCGATCAGGACGTTGTCCAGCCGGTAGTCGCCGTGCACCACGGCCGGGGCGGGGGAGGAGGGCAGCCGCCGTCCGAGCGTCGCGTGCAGCTCGTCGATCCCGGCCAGCTCGCGGTTGCGCGAGGCGTCCAGCTGCTTGCCCCAGCGTCGCAGCTGCCGGTCCAGGAAGCCCTCGGGCCGGCCGAAGTCCGCGAGCCCCACCTCGCCCGGGTCCACCGCGTGCAGCTCCACCAGCGCGTCCACCAGGTTCAGCACCGCGCCCCGGGTCCGCTCCGGACCGAGCGGGGCGAGCTGGTCGGCCGTGCGGTACGGGGTGCCCTCGACGAACTCCATGACGTAGAACGGCGCGCCGAGCACCTCCTCGTCCTCGCACAGCAGCACGGGCCGCGGAACCGGCACGGCGGTCGGGTGCAGCGCGCTGATCACGCGGTGCTCGCGCTTCATGTCGTGCGCGGTGGCCAGGACATGGCCGAGCGGGGGCCGCCGTACGACCCACCGGGAGGTGCCGTCGGAGACGGCGTAGGTGAGATTCGACCGTCCGCCCTCGATCAGCCGGCCGGACAGCGCGCCGCTCACCAGGCCGGGCCGCTCGCGGTCGAGCAGGCCGCGCAGCCGGTCCAGGTCGAGTCCGGGCGGGTGGTCGGGGCTCATGCGTCGCTCCTACGGGCAGGGGAACAGTTCCCGACTCATGATGCCGACCGGTCGGTATGTCGTCCAGAGTGGGGCCGAAACGTGATCGGAGCCACGATAGGCCGCCGGCTCCCGCCGCGGGGAGCCAGGGAGGTTTCGGCCGGTTCGTTCAGGCCATCCGGCTTGCGAGCCGTAAGGGGAGCCCGGAAGGTCGAAGCCATGAAGGCGATCAGCTACTCACGGTACGGCGGACCCGAGGTGCTGGCGTTCGGGGAGGTCCGCGATCCCAAGGTCGGCCCGGACTCGGTGCTGGTGAAGGTGCGGGCGGCGGCCGTGAACCCCGTCGACTGGAAGGCTCGCGAGGGCCATCTCGAAGGGCTCTTCGAAGCCGCTTTCCCCGTGGTGCCCGGCTGGGACGTCTCGGGCGTCGTCGTACGGCCCGGTGTGGCCGTGTCGGAGTTCGACGTCGGCGACGAGGTCATCGGATACGTACGCGAGGACTTCCTCTCCCGCGGCACCTTCGCCGAGTACGTGGCCGCGCCCCTGCGCACCCTCGCGCGCAAGCCGCGCAACCTCTCCTTCGAGGAGGCGGCCGGACTGCCGCTGGTCGGGCTCACCGCCTACCAGGTGCTGGTCAAGGTGCTCCAGGTGAAGCGGGGCGAGACCATTCTGGTGCACGCCGCGGCCGGCGGGGTCGGCTCGCTCGCCGTACAGCTGGCCGCCCACCTCGGTGCCCGGGTGATCGGCACGGCCAGCGAGTCCAACCACGACTTCGTGCGCGGCCTCGGCGGGGAGCCGGTGGCGTACGGCGAGGGCCTGAGGGAGCGCGTGCGCGGGCTGGCGCCCGAGGGCGTGGACGCGGTGTTCGACACGGTCGGCGGGGAGACGCTGCAGGTCTCTGCGAACCTGCTGGCCCCCGAGGGCCGCCTGGTGTCGATCGCCGACGTCGGCGTCGTGAACTACGGCGGCCGCTACTACTTCGTCCGCCCCGACGCCGAGGACCTCCAGCGGCTGGCCGAACTGGCGGAACAGGGCGTGGTGAGCGTGCATGTCTCCGAGACGTTCCCGCTGGAACGGGCGGCGGACGCGCACCGGCTGAACGAGGAGGGCCGGACCCGCGGCAAGATCGTCGTGACGGTGGACTGGGAGACGGAGGAGACGTAGCCGCCGGGGCCGCACCCTGGATGCGGCGTCGCGGCGTGCAGTGCCTTGGTGCGCGGCGTCCCGGCGTCGCGGCGCCTTGGCGTGTGGCGCTCTGGTGTGCGGCGTCCGGCGTTCGGCGCCCTGCGTCCTGGCGGCGTGCGGGATCCTGGCGTCCGGCGTGCGGTGCACCGGCGGCCGGCGCTGTGACGTCCGGCGTGCGGCGTCCCGGCGTCGCGGCGCCTTGGCGTGTGGCGCTCTGGTGTGCGGCGTCCGGCGTCCGGCGTCCGGCGCCCTGGCGGCGTGCGGGATCCTGGCGTCCGGCGTGCGGTGCACGGCGGCCGGCGCCCTGGCGGGCGGACCCCGGCGGCAGTCGCCCGCGGCGTCCCGCCCCTAGAGAACGAGCGCCGCCCCGCCCCTAGAGAACGAGCGCCGCCCCGCACACCGCCATCGCCAGCGTGCACAGCACCGCGGCCGTGGCGTGCCGGGGTGCTAACGCGGCGGGGCTGGCGGTGGCCGAGAGAGCGCGGATGCGGCGGTGGGCGATGCTCAGGAAGCCCAGCCACAGGACGCAGCACAGCGCGCACGCGACGAGCCCGGGCGCCGACGCCCCACCGTGCAGCGCGGTCTTCACGGCGAGCACGGCGGAGACCGTGCCCGACAGTGTCGTACGCCGCCACGCGAGCCGGGTCCGCTCGGGTTGCAGCCCGGGGTCGCGGTCGGGGTCCTGCCGCCGGGCCGCCGGCGCGATCACCCCTCCCACCCCACGAGCACCACGACGACCATGGCGAGGGCCACGATCGCGACGACGAGGCTCAGCACCGCCGGGAACCGGGACACCGGCAGGTCCTCGCCCCGGCGCATGGCCCGCTCGCAGCGCACCCAGTGGTTGACCGCGCGCAGCGAGCACAGCACGCCCGCGGCCAGCAGCGCGAGCGCCAGCCCCACCCGCCAGCCCCAGCGCAGGTCCGGCAGGAACTGGTCCACGGCGAAGCCGCCGCCGATCAGCGCGAGCGCGGTGCGCAGCCAGGCCAGGAAGGTGCGTTCGTTCGCCAGCGAGAACCGGTAGTCGGGCGTCTCGCCGTCCTGCCGCACCTGCGCGGGCGCGAACCACAAGCGGACGTTCCGTACGAACTCGATCACGTGCGCGACCCTACCGGGGACACGTCACCGGGCGTTGCCAGTGCCGCCTCCGCCATGTCCCTCCGCAGCCCTGGGACAACCCGCTCAGTCCGTCGACCGGAACGCCCTGAGCCGCTCGTACGCCGCCAGTCCGTCCGGTACCCACTCCCAGTCCCGCAGGCGCCGCCGCACCTCGTCCTCGGACAGGAAGTCGTGCCAGGCCACCTCCTCGACCTGCGGCTGTACGGGAAGGTCGCAGCGGACCTCGTATACGGCCGACCACCAGGTCTGGCCGGCGCCGTCGTCGTAGAGGAACTTGAAGAGGTACCGCGGGAGCGGCAGACCCGTCACGCCCAGTTCCTCCTCGGCCTCGCGCAGGGCCGCGGTGTCGTAGGCCTCGCCCGCGCCGACCACTCCGCCGACGAACATGTCGTACAGGGAGGGGAAGACCAGCTTGGTCGGCGTCCGCCGGTGCACGAAGATCCGTCCCTCGGCGTCCCGGGCCTGGATGAACACACAGCGATGCCGCAGACCCCTGGCGTAGGCCTCGCCCCGGGGCGACTGCCCGATGACCCGGTCGTTCTCGTCGACGATGTCGAGGATCTCGTCAGCGGCACTCATGCCGTCGTCCACAGCACTCATGCCCTCATCCAAGCAGGGCGCGAGGCGTCACTGCGGCTGCGGCTGAAGCCGCCCCACGGGTGCCCGCTCCGCCGTCCCCGTCGGCATGGCCGGATGGAGACCCAGCAGCACGATCCCGGCCACCACGGCCAGGAGACCGCCCGCCTCCCAGCTCATGGCCACCGCGTCGGTCCGCAGCCGGTCGCCCAGGAAGCCGACGCCGCAGATGATCCCGGCGATCGGCTGGGCCGCGGTCAGGGCGGGCAGTGACTTGCGCAGGGACGCGGTCTCGAAGGCGCTCTGCACGAGGAGCAGCCCCGTGACGCCCAGCGCGAGCACGGCGTACGGCTGCCAGCCGGTCAGCAGCTCGGTGAAGCCGCCCTCGGAGAACTTCTCCCCGCTCACCCGGGTCAGCGCGTCCTGCACGCCGTAGAGCAGCCCGGCGGCCAGGGCCAGCAGCACCGGCCCGGAGCTCAGCCGGGAGCGTTTCGCATGCGCCGTGAACAGCAGGGCGAGCCCGACCATGGCCCCGATGATCAGCCACTGTCGCGTCGGATCGGCCGTCGCGGCGCCGCCCTGCGGCTCGCCCGCCACGATGAACGCGCTCACCCCGCCCGCCAGCAGCAGCAGTCCCGCCCAGCCCTGGCGGCCGAGCGGCTGCCGGGTCTGCCGGCGGGACAGCGCGAGCGCGAACAGCAGGTTCGTCGCCAGCAGCGGCTCCACCAGCGACAGCTCGCCCTGCCCCAGCGCGGCGGCGCCCAGCGCCATGCCGACCACCATCAGCGCGATACCGCCGAGCCAGCGCGGCACCTTCACCAGGTCGACCAGCAGCCGGAAGGACAGGAAGTCGTTGAGCGGGGCGCGCTGGGCCGCGTTCTGCTGGAGCACGAAGCCGAAGCCCAGACAGCAGGCGGCACTCACGGCGAGCACCAGTACTAGAACCGACACGCGGTGTACCTCGATCGTCAGGTCGGGTCACTATGGCGTAGGGGCCGACTGTACCGGCCGGCTTCGCCCGGCGCGCCCGTACGTCGTCCCATCGTGCGGGGCGCTGACCACTCAGCACTATGACGCACGCCACAAAGGGCGAAACGGATAAATCGGATGCCCGTCACATCCTCCTCTGCTCTCTCGCTGATCACAAAACCCTCACTCGTAACAGCAGTTGACGCGTGTAACGCCCTTGTGACTCTTGACGTCAACCGTTGGCTGGGGGTTGGCTGTGTGTGATCAGTTCATGGCGAAGCGCACACACGCGCTCCATCAACGGCCGTGAGCCGGAACACAAGAAGAGCGCGTGAGGAAGTTCCGCGGTGCCCCCACCCCCGCCTCCCCTCGGCCGTGGCCGCAGACGTGCGTCTCAGGCCTTCGACGAGGCCCTCGACGACGCCGACCTCGTGGCCGCGCGCGCCGCGCTGGCGCAGGGCCGCTGGCAGAACGCCCGCTCCCTGCTGGTGCACACCGGAGACGACTGGGACCGGCGCGGCCACCGCGTCACGGTCCTGGCCCGGGAGTCCTACTGCGCCGCATGGTCCCGCGAGTGGCTGCTCGCCGAACCCGAGTCCGCCGACGCCTCCGTCCTGCTCGCCCTCGCCCAGGTCCGGCGGTCCCTGCACGGCAAGGGCAAGCCGGTCCGGGCCCGCGAGGCCTGTGAGACCGCCGCCGCCCGCGCCCCCGCCGACCCCACCCCCTGGCTCGGCCTGCTCCTGCTGGAGTGCGCGGTCGGCACCGACCAGGACGTGGTCCGCGCCTTCGAGCAGGTCCGCGCCCGGTACGCCGACCACCACCACGCCCACCACCTGATGGTCGCCCGGCTCGCCGCACGCCGCACGGAGGCCGGCCCGGATCCGCTGCACGAGGTCTACGAGTTCGCCAACTGGGCCGCCGAACAGGCACCAGCCGACTCACCGCTCGCGATCCTGCCGGTCATCGCCCACGCCGAGCGCTTCCGCGTGCTGGCCGCCGCCGAATACGAACCCGCCGACCCGGCCGCATCGGGGCACTGGACCGGCCGCCGCGCCCGGCAGGTGATGAAGGCCGCCTTCGACTGGTGGCTGGAGTGGGAACTGGAGGGGCATCCGCGCCGGCTGATCGACCTGAACTTCCTCGCCCACGCCAAGTTCTGCGAGGGGCGGGGCGCCGAGGCCGCCGCCCTGTTCCACCGGATCGGCCGGCACGCCACCCCCGCGCCCTGGTCGTACCCGGACCGCGACCCGCACACCGCCTTCGCCGCCGCCCGCGCCGCCGCGCTCGGCGCGGCCTGACACCCCCGGAAATCCAGAAGTGAGGACGCTCTCCCGATGACCACGGACAGTTCGAGCACGAGCACATCCGCCCCGGGCGGCATCAGTACGTTCAAGGGGCAGGAGCGCGCCCTGCGCGCCGACCGGCTCGGCACCGGGGGCCTGCTGCTCTCCGTCCTCGCCGCGACCGCCCCGCTCATGGTGGTCGCGGGTGTCATGCCCACTACATTCGCGGTGATGGGCATCGTCGGCCAGCCGCTGCTCTTCGTCGTCCTCGGCGTCGTACTGATCCTGTTCAGCATCGGCTACGCCGAGATGAGCCGCCACGTCCACAACGCCGGCGCCTTCTACGCGTACATCTCCCGCGGCCTCGGCGGCACCGCCGGCGCGGGCGCCGCCCTGGTCGCCCTCGTCGCCTACAACGCGCTCCAGATCGGCATCTACGGCATCTTCGGCTTCGAGGTCTCCGGGCTCCTCGCCACCTACGCCGAGGTGGAGATCGCCTGGTGGATACCGGCGCTCGTGGCCGCGCTCGCCGTCGGTCTGCTCGGCTGGCTGAAGATCGACGTCAACGCGCGCGTGCTCGGCGTGCTGCTCGTCATCGAGGTGCTCCTCGTGGTGATCTTCGACGTCGCCGCCCTCGCCGACCCCGGCAAGGAAGGCCTCTCGCTGCACGCCTTCAACCCGGACACCCTCACCGGCGCGGGCGTCGGCACCGCGCTGTGCTTCTGCATCGCCGCGTTCCTCGGCTTCGAGCAGGCGCCCGTGTACGCCGAGGAGACCAGCCGCCCGCACGTCCTGGTGCCGCGCGTGATGTTCCTCGCCGTCGGCGGGGTCGCCGTCTTCTTCGCGCTGAGCAGCTGGGCCCTCACCGTCGCCACCGGCCCCTCCGCGATCATCGGCACGGCACAGAAGCAGAGCGCCGGGCTGCTGTTCTTCCTCACCGACTCCCGTCTCGGCGGCACCTTCACGGACGTCCTGCACGTCCTGTTCGTCACCGGCATGTTCGCCGCGCTGCTCAGCTTCCACAACGTCGTCGCCCGGTACGCCTTCGCCATGGGCCGCGAGGGCCTGCTGCCCACCGCCTTCGGCCGCACCAGCGGCACCAGCGGTGCTCCCGGCACCGGCTCGCTGCTCCAGACCGTCGTGGCCGTGGTGGTCGTGGTCGCCTTCGCGATCGCCGACGACGGGCCGGTCGGCGACCCGACGGCGCCCGTCCTGCACCTGTTCACCTGGTTCGGCAACATCGGCGCCCTCGGCGTGATCGTGCTGATGGCGGCTGCCTCCCTGTCGGTCGTCGTCTTCTTCGTCCGCCGGGGCGCCGCGGGCGCCCAGGCCTGGCGGCTGGTCACCTCCGCGCTGGCGGGCCTCGCCCTGCTCGTGATCGCCGGCTACACGGTGAAGGACTTCGAGGTCCTCGTCGGCGCCGGCCCGGGCTCCTCGCTGAGCTGGGTGCTGCCCGGCACCATCGGCCTGGCTCTGGTCGCAGGCCTGGCCCTGGGCCTGGTGCTGCGCGCCCGCGCCCCCGAGAAGCACGCCCGGATCGGGCTCGGCAACGAGGCGTTCCAGCTGGACAAGGCCGCGTCGTCCTGACCCCGGCCACGTAAGAAGTGGTTACGGAACTCTGACGAGCACCCGCGGCCCCTGTCCTACAGGGGCCGCGGGTGCTCGAATGAGAACGTGAACGAGGACGTACATGAGGGCGTGAACGACGGACAACCCCCACAGCGGGGCACCCCGGTCGGCCGCCGCGTCTTCCTCGGCACCCTCGGGCTGGGCGCACTCGGCGTGGTCGCCGCGCCCCGGCTGCAACGCGGCCTGGAGGGCTTCCTCGGCGGCGCCGCCGACAAGGACCCCACCGGCCTGACCGGACTGCTCCCGAACGGCGGCGGCTTCCGCTACTACTCGGTCGCCTCGTCCGTGCCGCGCAAGAACGCCGACAACTACCGCCTCGAGATCGACGGACTGGTCGACCGCCCCACCACCTACACCCTGGCCGACCTCAAGGCCCTGCCCCAGACCCGCATGGTCCGCGACGTCCAGTGCGTCACCGGCTGGCGCGTCCCAGACACCCCCTTCGAGGGAGTACGCCTGTCCCGGCTGCTCGACGCGGCCGGGGTCCGCCCCACGGCCAAAGCCATCCGTTTCACCTGCTTCGACGGCACGTACACCGAGAGCCTCACCCTCGACCAGGCCCGCCGCGCGGACGTCCTGGTCGCCCTGCGCATGCAGGACGAGGACCTCGGCCACTCCCACGGCGGCCCGGTCCGGCTCTACGTGGCGCCCATGTACTTCTACAAGTCCGCCAAGTGGCTCTCCGGCATCACCGTCACCGACGAGGTCCGGCCGGGTTACTGGGAGGAGCGCGGCTACGACGTCGACGCCTGGGTGGGACGCTCGAACGGACGTGACGATGAGCCTACGAGCTGACACCACGGTCGCTGTCAGGCGCTTCAGCCGAACCGAGCGCTGGGTACACCGCACGACGGCCGCGCTCATGGGCGTCTGCGTACTGACGGCGGCCTGCCTCTACGTCCCCCAGCTCGCCGAACTCGTCGGCCGCCGCGCCCTCGTCGTCACCCTGCACACATGGGCCGGCCTCGCCCTGCCCGTCCCGGTCCTGGCGGGGCTCGCCTCCCGCGCCCTCCGTACCGACCTGGGCCACCTCAACCGCTTCGGCCCGCACGACCGCACCTGGCTGCGCGCCGCCCTGCACCGCGACAAGCGGCACGCGTCCCGCCCCGCGGGCAAGTTCAACGCCGGCCAGAAGATCTACGCGGCCTGGATCGCCGGCGCCACCCTCGTCATGCTCGGCACCGGCCTCATGATGTGGTTCACCCACCTCACTCCACTCCTGTGGCGCACCAGCGCGACCTTCGTCCACGACTGGCTGGCCCTCACCATCGGCATAGTCCTGGCCGGCCACATCGGCATGGCCCTGGCCGACCCGGAATCGCGCAGAGGCATGCGCACAGGCTCGGTGAGCAAAGAGTGGGCAAACCGAGAGCACTCCCTGTGGCGCCCGTAGCTATCGCCCTTGGCTGAGACCGCCATTCGGGGGCGCAGTACCGGGAAGGGGGCAGGTTAGCCGTTACGTGCGAGTGCCCCGCGGGCGCTGTTCCGCGGGGCCTCTTGGTGTCTGGTGAGCGAGGCGCACCCGCCCTGCCCCATCCTCGCCCTCGCGCCTACGTCGAACGCCGGACCGAGGAAGGGTTGTCCAAGAAGGACATCATGCGCTGCCTCACACGGTTCGTCGCCCGCAAGGAATACTCTGACCAACCGGGACGAATCACTCAAAGCAGCCTCACTCCAGTGGCTTGGCAACCATAGGAGCATCCACGGTCAGGCCGACACCACCCATTCAACTTCAGTAGCTAAGGTGCCTCTATGTCTTCTTTCTCAAGAAGTGTGGCAAATTCCAGATTTGCACACCTTGCCGCATTTCCGTTTCGGGCCGCTCATGTCGCGCGTTTTGATGCTCGGATCCTGGCGCTGTCCGGTCGCTGGCTCGTCCGTTCTCGCGAGCACACCAACTACACCTTCCATCTCGAGCCGCTGAATCTGGAGCACCTTGCCTGGTGGGTCGCGGATGTGGCCGACGTACATGTGACCGACGCCCGCAAGTACATGGCTGAGGCCGAGGACGACGAGCAGTTGAAGCGCCATGTCCAGGCCGCCACTCTCGCCAGCAGCCGACGCCGACTGGCCGACACCGAGGTACGTCTGCACAAGCGGCTCGGTTGGTACGCCCTCGTCCGTGCGCTGCGGCCCCTGCATGTCGTGGAGACCGGCACGGACAAGGGGCTCGGCGCTGTGGTACTCGCAGCCGCACTCCTGCGCAACGGAGAGGGCCGGCTCACCACGATGGATGTGAACCCGAACGCCGGTTACCTCATTCAGCGCGAATACGCGACGGTCACCACGCTGACCATTGCCGACTCTCTCCAGGCCATCCCGAAGTTGCCGCGCCCGGTGGACTTCTTCCTGCACGATAGTTGCCACACCCGTACACACGAATTCGCGGAGTACCAGGCTGTGGCACCACTTCTCAGTGAACGGGCGGTCGTCCTCAGTGACAACTCGCACGGCAGTGATGCGCTGCCGACATGGGCGGAGGCGACCGGAAGACGATTCTCGTACTTCCAGGAACGGCCGGTCGGTCACTGGTATCCCGGAGGCGGCATCGGACTTGCGCAGTCCCTGCTCCAGGCTCGCGATCGATAGCCGACCCTGGTTCTGCTTGTTCCTCCAGCGTTGCCCCGACCCGCCATGCCCATCGGCAACGCTTGACGTGCGCAGAGTCCGGCGGACGACCCCGCGGAGGCGTCAAGGTCGCGACAGCGCGCAGCGTAGTCCAGCTGGGCGTCTCTTGGCCGACCGCCTCGACGAGACAGTCGATGTTCGAGGCGATCAGGAGCCAGGAGCACCGCGGCAGCAGGCTCAGGCGGGCAACGGCATCTGCCAGTGCTCCCGCTTCCAGGGCCATCATGGCCTGGACGTCGGCAGAGTCCGGCTTCAGCGGCACCGTGGCCTCGCGCACCAGGTCGACAATCGCCTCGGTGGTCTCACGGCGGACCTTGAACCAGCCTCTGGCACCCACGCCTGGAACTTCCATCCAGGAGGTCAGCCACTCCTGGGCGACAACCGGATCGGTCGTCATCGGGCACAGCGTCCACGGCGGCGTCAGCCCACGCTCGCAAAACAGGCCCTCCAAGGCGGCGCGGCGGTGCTCGTACGCTTCGGCGAGCAGCTCCTGGCCGTCACGAAATGTCCGCCACAGCCCAGGGGCGCGGGGAACTGCGCGACCAACCACAACGCACCCGCACCCGCGCGACAACAACAACCCCTACGGCGCCACGGCGAAATCCAACAGCACCTTGCAGGACCGGCTCCGATCAGCGGCCAGCGCAAAAGCACCCTCGGCCTCCCCCACGGGAACCACCGCACTGATCAGCCCATCGAACACCGCCTCCCCCGCAAGCAGCTCAAGCGCCTGATCGAACTCCCCGTCGAAGCGAAACGCCCCCCGCAACTCGATCTCCCGACTCACCACCAGGTTCCCCGCGAACGCACTGTGCCCCGGCGGCAGCATCCCCAACTGCACCACGACCCCACCCCGCCGCACCCGCCGCAGACACGTGTCGAGCCCCGCCGCCACCCCGGACGCCTCGATCGCCACGTCCACTTCATCGGGCCACCCGGAGTCGTCCGGGTCATCGGCCCGTACGACCGTCCCGGCACCGGCGATCCGGGCGTACTCCAGCGCCTCGGGCAGCAGATCCGTGACGGTCACCCGCGCGGCCCCGGCCGCCTTCGCCGCCGCGACCACGAGACAGCCGATGGGTCCGGCACCGGTCACCAGGACGTGCCGCCCGGCCACCTGCCCGGCCCGCCGCACCGCGTGCAGGGCGACGGACAGAGGTTCGGCGAGCGCGGCCCGGCGCAGCTCCAGCCCGTCCGGCAACGCCCGCAACTGCCCGCAGGGCACGACCACTTGCGCCGCGAATCCCCCCTGCACATGCGGAAAGCGCGCCGCACTGCCCAGATACCGCGTGTCCCGGCACACGTTCCGCCGACCGTCCGAGCACTCCGGACACACCCCGCACGGCGTCGCCGGATGCACGGCGACAGCGGCACCCGGTGCCGGTCCCGAGGCGCCGGCACCGTACTCGACCACCGTCCCGACCACCTCGTGCCCGAGCACCATCGGCTCCCGGAGCCGGAAGTCGCCGACCCCGCCGTGCCGCCAGTAGTGCAGATCGGACCCGCACACCCCGCCGTAGCGGACGGCGACCAGCGCCTGCCCCGGCCCGGGCTCGGGGACCGGCAACTCCGCCACGCGCAGGTCACCCTGACCGTGGATCACACAACCCAGCATCACAGCCTCCCGGCAGGTGGTCACAACACGCTCGTCATACCGCCGTCGACGTACAGCACCTGCCCGCTGACGAAGTCGGCCGCGGGGGAGGCGAGGAACAGCACCCCGCCCACCAGGTCCCGGGTGCGGCCCCAGCGGCCGGCCGGGGTGCGTCGCCGCACCCAGGCACTGAACTCCTCGTCCTCGACCAGCGGCCGCGTCAGCTCGGTCTCGATGTAGCCCGGGCCGAGCCCGTTGACCTGCACACCGCTCGGACCCCAGTCCGCGCACATGCCCTTGGTGAGCATCTTCAGCGCGCCCTTGGTGGCGGCGTACGGGGCGATCCCGGGCCGTACCACCTCGCTCTGCAACGAGCAGATGTTGATGATCTTGCCGTGGCCGCGTTCCGTCATCCGGCGCGCCGCCTCCCGGCCGACCAGGAAGGCACTGGTCAGATTGGTGTCCAGGATCCGGTGCCAGTCGGAGTCGGTGAACTCCAGCAGCGGGGCGCGCAGTTGCACGCCCGCGTTGTTGACGAGGATGTCGAGCGGGCCCACCCGCTCCTCGACGTCAGCGATCCCGTCCGCCACGGACGATCCGTCGGTCACGTCGAACGCCGCAGTGTGCACCCGGTCGCCGGGCAATCCGGCGGCGGCCTCGGCGAGCCGGTCCTTGTCGCGTCCGTTGAGGACGACCGTGCAGCCGGCCTCCGCCAGACCACGCGCGAGCGCGAGTCCGATGCCCCGGCTGGAACCGGTCACCAAAGCCGTACGGCCGCTGATGTCGAAGAGGGGGTGAGCCGTCATGGCCGTGGCACTCCTAGATCACGAGGGACAAGAGCAGGACGATGCCGCCGGCGACCACCGAGATGATCGTCTCCATGACCGACCAGGTCTTGATGTTCTGGCCGACACTCAGCCCGAAGTACTCCTTCACCATCCAGAACCCGGCGTCGTTGACATGGCTGAAGAACAGCGAGCCGGCGCCGATGGCGAGGACCAGCAGGGCCGCGTGCGTGGTCGACATGTCGGCCGCGAGCGGGGCGACCAGACCGGCGGCCGAGACGGTCGCCACCGTCGCCGAACCGGTCGCCAGCCGGATCGCCACCGCGATCAGCCAGGCCAGCAGCAGCGCGGGAATCGACCAGTCCTTGGAGATGTCCAGGACCATCTGGCCCACCCCGGTGTCGATCAGGGTCTGCTTGAAGCCGCCGCCCGCGCCGACGATCAGCAGGATGCCCGCGATGGGCATGAGGCTCTTCTCGACGAGCGGCGAGATCCGCTCCTTGGAGAACCCGGCGGGCCGCAGCAGCGTGAAGATGCCGACCAGCACCGAGGCGAGCAGCGCGATCATCGGGGCGCCGATGACGTCGAAGACGCGTTGGACCAGGTTCTCCGGGTCGTCGATGACGATGTCGACCAGCGCCTTGGCGAGCATCAGGATCACCGGCAGCAGGACCGTGAACAGCGTGGCGCCGAAGCCGGGACGCTTCTCCAGGTCCTCCGAAGCACGCTGCGGAATCATGCGGTCCGGGGCGGGGACGTCCACCCAGCGGGCCGCGTACCGCGAGAACAGCGGGCCGGCGATGATCACCGTGGGTATCGCGACGAGGACACCGAGGGCCAGCGTCACTCCGAGGTCGGCCTTGACCGCGTCGATCGCGACCAGTGGACCGGGGTGCGGCGGCACCAGGCCGTGCATCACGGACAGGCCCGCGAGCGCCGGGATGCCGATGCGCATCAGCGAGTAGTTGCCGCGCTTGGCGACCATCAGCACCACCGGGATCAGCAGCACGATGCCGACCTCGAAGAACAGTGGCAGCCCGATCACGGAGGCGATGAGCACCATCGCCCACGGCATCGACCGCCCGCCGGCCTTCGCGAGGATGGTGTCGACGATCTGGTCGGCGCCCCCGGAGTCGGCGAGCATCTTGCCGAGGACGGCACCGAGGGCGATCAGCACGCCGACGCCGGCGACCGTGGTGCCGAGGCCGGTGCTGAAGCTGGTGAGGACCTTGTCCAGCGGTGCCCCGGCGATCGCGCCGAGCGCCAGCGACCCGATGGTCAGCGCCAGGAACGCGTGCAGCTTGGACTTGGTGATGAGCAGGACGATGACGGCTATGCCCGCCAGGACGGCGATGCCCAGCTGAGCGTGGCCGGCCGAGGTGATCGGCTCGGGTGCGTCCGCTGCCAGCATCTCGACGCTGAGTCTGGTCACGGGGTGGGTTCCCTTGCGTTGGAGGGGACTGGGGGAGGGGGCCGGCAGGGGTTACTGGACGGGTTCGGGGAGGTCTTCCAGGGCGAGCGCCGCCCGCTCGGTGATCTCCTCCGGGCTGCCCGAGACGTCCACGTCGACCCCGGCCTCGTCCGCCTGAAGCGGCTGGAGCGTGGCGAACTGGGAGTCGAGCAGCGCCGTGGGCATGAAGTGCCCCTGCCGGTGCGACATCCGGTCCTCGATGAGCGCGCGGTCACCCGTGAGGTGCACGAAGACCACGCCGGGCGCGGCGGCCCGCAGCCGGTCGCGGTACGACCGCTTCAGCGCCGAGCAACTGACCACCCCGCCGAGCCCGGCCCGCCTGTGCGCCCACGCGCCGATGGCGTCCAGCCAGGGCAGGCGGTCCTCGTCGGTGAGCGGTGTACCGGCCGACATCTTGGCGATGTTGGCCTGCGGGTGGAAGTCGTCGCCTTCGGCGTACGGAACGCCGAGCCGGGCCGCGAGCAGGGGACCGATGGTGGTCTTGCCGGTGCCGGCGACGCCCATGACCACGACGACGTGGGGGGTGTTCATCGCTGCCTCACTGTCTGCTGTCTCCGTCGACACGTGATGTCGACGCAACTGAAACCCATTAGGTACGACGAATTCAAGAGTCGGTGACGAATAAGTCTGACTTTTTATCTCCGTGATCTACCCCGTACGCTGAGTGCATGAGCACACCGGGCCGGGGGCTGCACGGCCATGTCTTGGACACCCTCGGCCCCGAGATCACGGCGGGCGAGTATCCGCCGGGCAGTGTCCTGCGCACGGACGAGCTCGCCCAGCGCTTCGACGTGTCACGCTCGGTGATGCGCGAGGCGGTCCGCGTCCTGGAGTCCATGCATCTGGTCGAGTCCCGCCGCCGCGTGGGCGTGACGGTCCGCCCGACGTCGGAGTGGAACGTCTACGACCCCCAGGTCATCCGCTGGCGCCTGGCCGGCAAGGACCGCGCCCGGCAACTGCGCTCCCTCACCGTGCTGCGTTCGGCGATCGAACCGGTCGCCGCGGGCCTCGCCGCCCGGCACGCCACGTCCGAGCAGTGCGCCGAACTCACCCAGTGCGCCCTCGGCATGGTCGCCAACTCACGTGGTCACAAGCTGGAGGGGTACCTCGTCCACGACATGGCCTTCCACCGCGTCATCCTGGACGCCTCCGGCAACGAGATGTTCGCCCGCCTCGGCGATGTCGTCGCCGAGGTTCTGGCCGGCCGCACCCACCACGACGTGATGTTCGAGGACCCCGACCCGGCCGCCGTCACCCTGCACGTCCAGGTCGCCGAGGCGGTCCGCGCGGGAGACGCGGTCCGCGCGGAGGAACTGACCCGCGAGATCACGGTCGGCGCCCTCCAGGAACTCGACATCCTCGCGCCGTAGCGCCCGCTACGGCAGATACTCCCCGTCGATGTACACCCATGCCCCGTCGACCCGCTCGAACCGACTCCGCTCGTGCAGCGAGCCGCCCCGGTACGAGGCCCGGAACTCCACGGTCCCGACGGAGTGGAACGCCGACCCGTCTCTCGTGTCCAGGATCTCCAGCCCGGTCCACCGCATCCGCGGATCCAGCTCCAGCGTCGCGGGCCGCGTCCGCGGATGCCATGTCCGGAGCAGATACCCGGCGTCCCCCTTCACGAAGGCGCTGTACCGCGACCGCATCAGCGCCTCGGCGGTCGGCGCGGCGGCGGAGCCGGAGTGGTAGCGGCCGCAGCACGCCTCGTAGGCCTCGGGGAGCCCGCAGGGGCAGGAACGCCTGGTCATGGTCACCTCTTCGCGACAACGCCTGAGGGCCGTGACCTCGCGGTCACGGCCCTCAGCTTCGTGTGTCCGAGGGGGGACTTGAACCCCCACGCCCGATAAAGGGCACTAGCACCTCAAGCTAGCGCGTCTGCCATTCCGCCACCCGGACAAGGTGTCTGTCGCGCGGGTTCTCCCCGCGGCGACGACGTAAACATTACCAGGCTCTCAGGGGTGGCCGATCACCCCCCGCCCGCACCCGGCCGGGCGTGAACGACGTGTGACGGGCCGGGAGCGCTCTTGGGGAGCGGGCCGGGGAGAGAGAGGATGAGGGGGACCCACCAGCAGTGACACCGGGAGGAAGCACGTGAGCGAGACGGACACGGCCAGGAGCGTCACCGGCGAGGACGAGGTCGTGGACCTCTGCCGCGAGCTGATCCAGATCGACACCAGCAACTACGGCGACCACTCGGGTCCGGGCGAGCGCAAGGCGGCGGAGTACGTCGCCGAGAAGCTCGCCGAGGTGGGGCTCGAACCGCAGATCTTCGAGTCGCACCCGGGCCGCGCCTCCACGGTGGCCCGGATCGAGGGCGAGGACCCGTCCCGGCCCGCGCTCCTCATCCACGGCCACACCGACGTCGTACCGGCCAACGCGGACGACTGGACCCACCACCCCTTCTCCGGAGAGATCGCCGACGGCTGCGTGTGGGGCCGCGGTGCCGTCGACATGAAGGACATGGACGCGATGACCCTCGCGGTCGTCCGGGACCGGCTGCGCAGCGGGCGCAAGCCCCCGCGCGACATCGTCCTCGCGTTCCTCGCGGACGAGGAGGCGGGCGGCACCTACGGCGCCAAGCACCTCGTGCGGAAGCACCCTGAACTGTTCGAGGGCGTCACCGAGGCGATCGGCGAGGTCGGCGGGTTCTCCTTCACGGTCAACGAGAAGCTGCGGCTCTACCTCGTCGAGACCGCCGAGAAGGGCATGCACTGGATGCGGCTCACGGTCGACGGCACGGCCGGCCACGGCTCGATGACCAACACCGACAACGCGATCACGGAGCTGTGCGAGGCGGTCGCCCGGCTCGGCCGGCACACCTGGCCGGTCCGGGTCACCAAGACCGTACGGGCCTTCCTCGACGAGCTCTCCGACGCGCTCGGCGTCGAGCTGGACCCCGAGAACATGGACGAGACCCTCGCCAAGCTCGGCGGCATCGCGCGCATGATCGGTACGACCCTGCGCAACTCGGCGGCCCCGACCATGCTGGGCGCCGGCTACAAGGTCAACGTCATCCCCGGCCAGGCCACCGCGCACGTCGACGGCCGCTTCCTGCCCGGCTACGAGGAGGAGTTCCTCGCCGACCTCGACCGCATCCTCGGCCCGCGCGTGCGGCGGGAGGACGTGCACGCCGACAAGGCGCTGGAGACCGACTTCGACGGCAGGCTCGTCGACGCCATGCAGACCGCGCTGCGCGCCGAGGACCCGATCGCCCGGGCCGTGCCGTACATGCTCTCCGGCGGCACCGACGCCAAGTCCTTCGACGACCTCGGCATCCGCTGCTTCGGCTTCGCTCCGCTGAAGCTGCCGCCGGAGCTGGACTTCGCCGGCATGTTCCACGGCGTGGACGAGCGGGTGCCGGTGGAGGGCCTGAAGTTCGGAGCTCGGGTGCTCGACCGGTTCATCGACGCGTCCTGAAAGCGGCCATACGAAGCACCGCTATTCGGTCGGGTGTGCGAGATCGACTGGGAAGGGTGAATGCGACCATAAGCTCGTAGCTTCATTACTCCCTCCTCGTTACAGGTAATGCGATCGCAAGATGGGTCGTTTTGCCAACTAGGAGGAATAATGATCAAGAAGGTCGTCGCTGCTGCGGCTGCCACCGGTGGGCTGGTTCTCGCGGGCGCGGGCCTGGCCGTTGCCGACTCGGGTGCCCAGGGTGCCGCCGCGCACTCCCCGGGCGTCGTGTCCGGCAACGTCATTCAGGTGCCCGTTCACGCCCCGGTGAACGTCTGCGGCAACACGGTCTCCGTGATCGGGCTGCTGAATCCCGCTTTCGGCAACACCTGCGTCAACAAGTGACGCTCCCCCCTCTTTGAGGGGAGTTCCAAGCCACCGGTCCCGGAGCGCGTGCCATGCGCTCCGGGACCGAACGCTTCTTTCGAGGAATTCGAGAAGAATTCGAGACAGGTCGAAGGCAGGTATTCAGGAATGCGACAGGTCACCCGCAAGGGTCTGATGACAGTGGCGGCCGCGACCGGCGTGATCGCCGCCGCGGGCGGCTCCGCTCACGCCGACTCGGGTGCGCAGGGCTCCAGTTCGGGCTCGCCCGGCGTGCTGTCCGGGAACACGGTGCAGGCGCCGGTGCACACGCCGGTCAACGTGTGCGGGAACACGGTCAATGTGATCGGTGTCCTCAACCCGTCGGTGGGCAACTCGTGCGCCAACCAGGGCGGTGGATCGTCGTCGGGAGGATACGGCGAATCAGGCGGTCACGGCGGCTCGCACGCCGGCGGCCATGCCAGTGACTCGCCCGGCGTCGGCTCGGGCAACCATGTCGAGGCGCCGCTCCACGTGCCGGTGAACGTCTGCGGCAACAGCGTCGACGTCATCGGCGTCGGCAACTCCAGCACGGGCAACGACTGCGCGAACGGCGGCTCCGGCGGGCACCACGGCAACCCGCCCGGCGGCGGCAACGAGAACCCGGGCCACCCGGGCACCCCCGGGAACCCGGGTGGCCCTGGAAACCCGGGCCACCCCGGTGATCCGGGCGATCCCGGAAACCCGGGCAACCCCGGTGATCTTGGAAACCCGGGTGCCCCCGGCACCCCCGGAAACCTTGGCGATCCCGGCACCCCGGGCACGCCGCTCGGCGCGGACGGCGAGGCGCCGGGCGGCTCCGCGCACGGCAACCAGCCGGGCGGCCAGTTCGTCACCCAGCCCAGGGGCGACTCGCAGCTCGCCAGCACCGGCAGCGACCTGCCGCTCGGCCTCGCCCTGTCGGCCGGCGCGGGCGCGCTGCTCGCGGGCTCGATCCTCTACCGCAAGGCGCGCACCTCGGCCTGACAGCCCCGGAAAGGCCTGACGGCCCCGGAAAACGGAGCGGGCCCCGCCGACGCGGGGCCCGCTCCCGTGTGTGCCTTCTCCCAGTGCGCCGTCTCAGCTCACCACGTAGCCCGCACCTGGCGGATGATCCGCCGACGCAACCGCACCTTGCGGCTGCCGTCGCGCAGCAGGCTCAGACGGTGCAACTCCCAGTGTCCGTACTCCGCGTGGTCCGTCAGCAGACGTGCCGTTTCCTTGCGGGAGACCCCACGCGGTACGTACACGTCGACAAATTCGTATTCCGGCATCGCATCTATTGTGCGGGCTGGGGCCTGGTACGGATAGCGTCTGCACTATGTCTGATGCTGCGCAGCCCACCGCTGCCGAGGTACGCGCCGCCGCCGAGGCGGTCAAGACCGCGCTCGACCGCCACCTGGCCGCGGTCGAACGCAGGTCGGGGGAGGACGACCCGGCCGTCTACGAGGCGTTCAACCAGCTGGCCGCGGCCGCAGAGGTGTACGACGAACTGCTCTACGACCGTTACGACGAGGTCACACCCTTCGAGATCCCCGGTACGGAGGACGCGCTGCCCCCGTACACCGGGCCCGAGGAACCGAACGCGCTGAGCGTACTGATCCGCCGCGACTACGCGGTGGCGGAGCCGCAGCGGCTGCTCGCGCAGGCGCAGCGGATCGAGTCCGCGGAGGGGGAGGACGGCCCGGCGGCCTCCGGGACGATCCATGGTGCGCTCGGCCTCCTCTTCGGCGAGTTCGAACCCGACGAGATCGCCTCCCGGCACAAGGAGTTCGGGCTGGAGGAGGGCGACTCCACGCTCTGGGTGACGGCGGCGGAGGAACCGGCCGAACCCGGCGAGTGGCTGGAGGCGCCGTTCGAGCAGGTCGATCCGCAGAGTGTGGTCTGCCGCTTCGACGTCAGTGCCGTGTTCGACGACGAGATCGGCATCGACGACGACGATGACGACGACGATGACGACGACGATGACGACGACCCGGAGGAGCTGGCGGAGGACCTCGACACCGATCTGGACGAGGACGAGGATCTGGAGCCGCTGGACGCCGACCGCCGCTGAGCGCACGCGTCGGCCACTCGACGGCGGTGGTCACGGGGACGACCCGTGACCACCGCCGTCGTCGTCAGCCGCTGATCTGCGGAGCGAGCAGCACCGGGAGCCGGGTCGTGCGGGGCTTCGCCGGAACCTCGGCCACGGCCCTGGCCAACGCCTGTTCCACACCGTGCACGACGGACAGATGGCGGTCGGCGCGCCCGAACGCCGTGTACACCCACGGCCGGCTGAGGGCCTGCGCGGCATCGCCGGGCAGCACCACGACCACCGCGGGCCACCGGCTCCCCACCGCCTGGTGCGCGGTGAGCGCCCAGCCGTGCCGCACGGACTGCTCCACCCGCTCCTTGGGTACGACGACGCCCTCGCCCTCGCACGACAGGTGCAACCCTTCGGCGTCCGCCTTCACCACGCGGCCCGGCAGCGCACGGCCCGGCACGGGGGAGTAGACGATCCGGTCACCGGGGTCGAAGCCGCCGAAGCGGCCCGGGCCCGGGTTGAGCCGCTCCTTCAACGCCGCGTTGAGCGCACGCGTGCCGACGGCGCCGCCGTGCCCCGGTGTGATCACCTGTGTCTCCTCGGCAGGTACGCCGATCGCCCGCGGCACCGAGTCCACGACGAGCTGCACCGTCCGGTGCACGGCCTCGCCCGCATCCCGCACGGGCACGATCACGACCTCCTTGCCGGGGGCTTCGACCTGGTTCAGCTCGCCGATACCGATACCGGAGACCAGCTCGCCCAGCGGCCCGGGATCCGGCCGCCGCGAGGCGACCTGCGGGCAGATCCGCGCCGCGAGCAGATCCGCGAACACCCGGCCCGGGCCCACGGACCACAGCACTCCCGGGTCCCCGACCAGCACCAGCCGCGCCCCGTCCGGCAGCGACTCCGTCAGCAGTGCGGCCGTCTCGACATCCAGCTGCGGCGCGTCGAGCACGACGAGCAGATCGAGATCCAGCGCCCCGTCGGCATCCCGGCCGGGTCCCTCGACACCGGACAGCAGTCCGGCGACGGTGGCGACGGGGGAGTGGGTGCCGGGGGGCGGGGTGCCGGGCGCGGCCTCGGACCGGCGCAGCAGGGCCGCGAAGCGGGTGCGGCCGATCGGGCCGTGGGTGGCGGCCCAGGCGCGCAGGCCGAGGGCGCGCGCGGCGGTCAGCAGCGCCGCGGGCTCGGGCAGGGAGGCCTCGCCGCCGGTGTGCAGGACGAGGCCATGAGCGGCGACCGCGCGCAGCAGCTCACCCGTCGAACCCTGGGCCGCGGCGGCGCCCCGCTCCCAGTTCTCGGCCGAACCGTCCTGCTTGGGCACCGAGTTCACCAGCCGGGCCAGACCGTCGGCCAGGCTCTCCTCCGCGAGCGCGTACCGCTCAAGGCCGACCAGGACACGGACCGGACGCTCCTCGTCCTCCTCCGTGCCCTCCTCCTCGGCCCGGGCCGGCACGGCACCGGTCTCCTCCAGCGCGTCCTGGAAGACCAGCGCGTCGCCCTCCGCGATCGCGTCCTGCACGGCGCTGTCGGGGTCCGGCACGCCCCGCTGGGCCAGGGCCGCGAGGAGCGCCGGCATCTCCAAGGCGGTGTGCCCGGCCAGGGCCGCCTGTTCCAGGAGCCAGACGGTGACGGCCCGGCCCCGCCGCTCGTCGTCCGGACCGCACTCGGCGCCGAGCAGGGCACGCGCGAAGCCGTCGGCCTGCTCGGGCCGCACGCCGGCGATCCGCAGCAACTGCCAGGGGTCCGCGCGCAGCAGCTCGTCCGCGCCCTCGCCGAGTGCCGCGGCCACCTGCGGCGCCAGCACCTCGGGGGCACCGCCCTCGCCGAGCACCTGCCGTACGGCCTGCACCGCCGCCGGCGCGGGAGCCGTAGACGCGGCGACTGCCTCCGCGGCCACCGGCTGCGGCCGTCGTACCGGCTCCGGGGCGGAGCGCCGGGGGGCGCGCTCGGGCTCCTCGAACACCGTGGCGGCCGGCTTCTCGCCGCTCTCCACGGCCCGCACGGCCGCGAGCAGATCGGCGGCCTTGCCGCTCAGCTTGGTGCCGGCCTCGATCGGCGTCTTCTTCTCGGCCTTGCGCTGCTCGATACGCTCCCGCTCGGCGCGCTGGGCCCGCAGCTCGGCCTCGGCCGCGGACACCTCGCCGGAAGCGGCTGCCTCACCTTCGGGCCCCTCGGCCGCGGACACCTCACCAGAGCCGGCCGCCTCATCTTCGGCCCCCTCGGCCGCGGACACCTCGCCGGAACCGGCTGCTTCCCCCTCGGTCCCCTCGGTCTCCGCACCACCGGTCGGCGTCCCCGGCTCGGCGTCGTCCGTGGTCTCCGGCTCCGTGCTCACAGCGTGCTCCAGTCGTGATCGGGATAGCGGTGCACAGGCGCCGACACGTCGTCGAGCGCCCGGCAGATCTCGTCAGGAAGACTAAGGGTCTCCACTGACAATGCCGCCGTGAGCTGCAGAGCGTTGCGCGCGCCGACGATGGGCGCGGCCACCCCCGGCCGGTCGCGGACCCAGGCCAGCGCCACCTGGAGCGGTGTCACCGCGAGACCGTCGGCCGCGGTCGTCACGGCGTCCACGATCCGCCTCGCCGTGTCGTCCAGATAGGGCGCGACGAACGGCGCGAGGTGCTCCGAGGCACCGCGCGAGTCCGGCGGCATCGTGTCGTTGCGGTACTTGCCCGTCAGCACCCCGCGCCCCAGCGGCGAGGACGGCAGCAGCCCGATACCCAGGTCCAGCGCGGCCGGCAGCACCTCGCGCTCGACGCCCCGCTGGAGCAGGGAGTACTCCAGCTGCGTAGCCGCCAGCCGGCTCCGGGTGCCGGGGGCCGCCAGCTGCCAGGTCGCCGCCTTGGCCAGCTGCCAGCCGCAGAAGTTGGAGACGGCGGCATAGCGGGCCCGGCCGCTCGCGACCGCGAGGTCGAGGGCCTGGAGAGTCTCCTCCAGCGGGGTGTCCGGGTCGAAGGCGTGCACGTGCCACAGGTCGACGTAGTCGGTGCCGAGCCGGGAGAGCGAGGCGTCCAGCGCGGAGAGCAGATGACCGCGGGAGGTGTCGAAGCGGCGGTCGGGGTCCGGCACGCTGCCGGCCTTGGTCGAGATGACCAGGTCCCGGCGGGCCACCAGGCCGTCCATGAGCTTGCCGAGCAGGTACTCGGCCTCTCCGTCGCCGTACACGTCCGCGGTGTCGACGAGGGTCCCGCCCGCTTCCCAGAACGTCTTCATCAGGTCCGCGGCGTCGTGCTCGTCGGTGTCCCGTCCCCAGGTCAGGGTGCCGAGCCCGATCCGGGACACACGCAGGCCGGTGCGGCCGAGATGCCTCTGCTCCATGAACGCCGAGATTACTGGCCAGAACCTTCCGTGTGGGGGGCTGTGGACGGCCGATTTCCGGGAGACGACCATGAGTTGTCCGGCACGACTGCCCGCCGCTAGGTCCCCGCACAGCCGCACGCTAAGGTCTCCGGACGTGCACGTTACTGATCGGTAAGGGGATTCGGCATGCAGCTCGGTATCAACCTCGGCTACTGGGGTGCCGGAATGGACGCGGACAATCTGGCCGTCGCCCAGGAGGCCGACCGGCTCGGATACGCCGTCTGCTGGGCCGCCGAGGCCTACGGCTCCGACGCCGCCACCGTACTGACCTGGGTCGCCGCCCAGACCGAACGTATCGACGTCGGCTCCGCCATCTTCCAGATCCCGGCCCGCCAGCCCGCGATGACCGCCATGACGGCAGCCACCCTCGACTCCCTCTCCGGCGGCCGCTTCCGGCTCGGCCTCGGCGTCTCCGGCCCGCAGGTCTCCGAAGGCTGGTACGGCGTCAAGTTCGACAAGCCGCTGGCACGTACGCGTGAGTACGTCGAGATCGTCCGCAAGGCCATGACGCGCGAACGCCTGTCCTACGAGGGCCGGCACTGGACGCTGCCCCTTCCCGGCGGCCCGGGCAAGCCCATCAAGCTGACCGTGCACCCGCAGCGCGAGCACATCCCGTTGTACATCGCCGCGATCGGCCCGAAGAACCTGGAGCAGACCGGCGAGATCGCCGACGGCGCCCTGCTGATCTTCCCCTCCGCCGACCACCTCGAGGACACGACGATCAAGTACCTGCGCGCCGGACGCGAGAAGGCCGGCAAGACGCTCGACGGCTTCGACATCTGCCCGACCCTCCCGCTCGCCGTCGGCGACGACAAGGACGTCGCCGCGCTCGCCGACACCTTCCGCCCTTACACCGCGTTGTACGTCGGCGGCATGGGCAGCCCCAAGCAGAACTTCTACAACCAGCTCGCCCAGCGCATGGGCTACGAGAAGGAGGCCGCCGAGATCCAGGCCAAGTACCTGGCCGGCGACAAGCAGGGCGCCGCGGCCGCCGTACCGCACGAGCTGATCGACAAGACCACGCTGCTGGGGTCCGTCGACCGGATCGCGGACCGGATGAAGGCCTACGCGGAGGCCGGCGTCACCACCCTCAGCCTCGCCCCGGCGGGCTTCACCCTCGACGAGCGGCTCGCGTCCCTCCGCGCCGGCACGGAGGCCCTGGAGCGTGCCGGGCTCGCCTGACACGGCGGAGCCCGGCGGGGTTGTCTGCGGCCGTGGTGGGGGCTCGGGGGTCTTCCCCGCCACGGCCGTCACGCAGAACAACGCCGTACGCCCCCGGCGGTTACGCCGAGATCTCCCCCGTCCCGGGGCACGACCGCCCGCAGGCCTGCCGGTCTCCCCTGTCCGCCATTCGGCGGAGTTGTCCGACGTACCTGTTGCACCACCTGCCCCGCCGCACTTGACTCGTTCTGTGCGGAATCCTGCGGAATCACGCAGCACGCGCACGTGCGCGGGAGAGGTGCTCACGATGCTTTCGGCCAAGAGTGTGTTCCAGGAGATCCTCGCCAACGACGAGTCCTTCGCCCTGTTCTGCTCCATCGCCGCGAGCGGCGAGTCCCAAGGCGGCTGGGAGAACGCCCGTATCGCCGCGCTCGTCCCCGACAGCGAGCGGGAACTCGCCCCCAAGATCACCCGGCACGGCGCCGACGAGGACAAGCACGGCCGGATCTTCAACGCCCTGATGAAGAAGCGCGGCCTCGACCCCGTCCCGGTCCCGCCGGAGACCGACTACACGATGCTCCTGGAGAAGAACGGCATCGGCCTCGCGCACGAGCAACTGGGGCGCGACGAGCGGCTCACGGTCCAGGACATCGTCACGTACCTCTCGCACAGCAGGGTCACCGAACAGCGCGCCTCCGAGCAGATGGAACTGCTCCGCAAGTACTTCGCCGACGACCCCGACATCGGCCGCGCGGTCAAGCAGATCTCCAACGACGAGGACAACCACCTCGCCTACTGCCACGAGGAGCTGCTGCGCTTCGCCCGCGCGGGCCACGGCCGGGCCATCCAGCGGATCCTGCGCGAGTGCGCGCTCGCCGAGATCCGGATCTACCGGGACGTCAGCCTCGCGGTCATGGCGAACATGGGCCGCATCCTCGGCTGGTCCAGGGCCAAGTCGGCGGTGCTCGCGGCGGGCATCCACGCGATGTACGCGTACGAACGGCTGGGCGGCTGGCGCCGGATGGTGTCGCTGAAGCTGCCCGAGCGCCGCGACGCCCTCGGCGGGCCCGCGTCCGCGGCACCCGAGTTCGTCTGAGACGGCCCGGTCTACAACCAGCCCCGGTGCTTGAACAGCCGGAACACCAGCACCTCGAGAACGGCCATCACCGCGATCAGCACCGGATAGGACCACTCCCAGCGCAGCTCGGGCATGTGCTCGAAGTTCATGCCGTAGATCCCCGCGAGCATCGTGGGGATCGCGGCCATGGCCGCCCACGCGGAGATCTTCCGCATGTCGTCGTTCTGCCGGACGCTCATCTGCGCCAGATGCGCGGAGAGGATGTCCGACACCAGCCGGTCCAGATTCTCCACGGACTCGTTCACGCGCGTGAGGTGGTCGCTCACGTCCCGGAAGAACGGCCGGGCCCGGTCGTCCACGAACGGCACCGCCACGCCGGACGGCGCCGTGCCCGCCAGCCGGCTCATCGGCAGGGCCAGCGGCCCGGTCGCCCGGCGGAACTCCAGGACCTGCCGCTTGAAGTTGTAGATCCGGGACGCGGTGTGCCGAGAGCCCCCGCCGTCCGGTGAGAAGACCTCCGCCTCCAGCCCCTCCAGGTCGGCCTGCAACTCGGTCGCGACGTCCAGGTAGTGGTCGACGGCGGCGTCGGTGACCGCGTAGAGCACCGAGGTGGGGCCGTTGCCCAGCAGGTCCGGCTCGTGCTCCAGCCGGTGCCGTACGGCCTTGAGCGGGGCGCCCTCGCCGTGCCGTACGGTCACGACGAAGGAGTCGCCCAGGAAGATCATGATCTCGCCGGCGGAGACGGTGTCGCTCTGCGGCTCGTACGCCACCGGCTTGAGCACCACGAAGAGCGAGTCGTCGTACACCTCCAGCTTGGGCCGCTGGTGGGCCTTGAGGGCGTCCTCGACGGCCAGGGGATGCAGCCCGAACTCCTGGGTCACGAGGTCGAATTCGCGCTCCGACGGCTCGTGCAGCCCGATCCACACGAAACCGCCCGCCGCACGGGCCTCACCCAGGGCATCGGAGAAGTCCTCCGGCCCTTCCGACCGGTGTCCGTCGCGGTAGATGGCACAGTCGACGATCACGAAGCGAGTCTCCCGTCACTCGAACGACACCGTACGCGCGCGTGCGCCTACGCTGGACCGCATGCCCACGTTGATCCTGGTCCGGCACGGACGTTCCACCGCCAACACCGAGGGACTGCTCGCCGGCTGGACGCCCGGTGTCGCCCTCGACGAACGCGGCGCGGCGCAGGCCGCCGCGCTGCCCGGGCGGCTCGCCGAGCTGCCCCTCGCCGAGATCGTCACCAGCCCGCTCCAGCGCTGCCAGGAGACGATCCGGCCCCTTCTCCAGGCCCGGCCGGAACTCACCCCGCACACCGACGAGCGCATCGGCGAGTGCCACTACGGCGACTGGTCGGGGCGCAAGCTCGACGAGCTCAAGGACCAGCCCCTGATGGAGGTGGTGCAGGCGCACCCCTCCGCGGCGGCGTTCCCCGGCGGGGAGTCCATGCGTGCCATGCAGACACGCGCCGCCGAGGCCGTACGCGAGTGGAACGCGCGCGTGGAGCGCGACCACGGCGCCGACGCCGTCTACCTCATGTGCTCGCACGGCGACATCATCAAGTCGCTCGTCGCGGACGCACTCGGACTTCATCTGGACCTCTTCCAGCGGATTTCCGTTGAACCGTGTTCCATCACCGCGATCCGTTACACACGACTGCGGCCGTTTCTCGTCCGCCTCGGCGACACCGGCGACTTCACGTCCCTGGTGCCGCGCGAGGAACCGCCGGGCGACGAGGCCCCCGTCGGGGGTGGTGCGGGCGCACCGTGATCGTCGGCCGCAGTAGGGTGAAGCGGTCGCAGCAGTGCCGTGGTCACACGGTTCCCACGATTCCAATGGAGACAGGACGTGTCCCGTCAGGTGTTCCTCTACGACCATCCGGAGCGTTTCGTGGCCGGTACGGTCGGACTGCCCGGGCGCCGTTCGTTCTTCCTCCAGGCCTCCGCCGGCTCCCGGGTGACCAGCGTGGCCCTGGAGAAGACCCAGGTCGCCGCGCTCGCCGAACGCATGGACGAACTGCTCGACGAGGTCGTACGCCGTAGCGGAGGCAGCGCCTCCGTCCCCGCCGTCGCACCGTCGGAGATCACCGACACCGCTCCGCTGGACACCCCCATCGAGGAGGAGTTCCGGGTCGGCACCATGGCGCTCGCCTGGGACGGCGAGGAGGAGCTGATGATCGTCGAGGCACAGGCGCTCGTCGAGCTCGACGCCGACTCCGAGGAGGACCTCGCCGAGGCCGAGGAACGACTGCTCCAGGACGAGGAGAACGGACCACCGATGCTGCGGGTCCGGCTCACCGGCGCGCAGGCGAGGGCCTTCGCCAAGCGCGCCCTCGACATCGTCAACGCCGGGCGGCCGCCGTGCCCGCTGTGCAGCCTCCCGCTCGACCCGGAAGGACACGTATGTCCGCGCCAGAACGGATACCGCCGCGGAGCGTGACACCTCCTCCGGACGCCACCGAACTGCTCGCCCGGGGCGAACTCACCGTGCGCGGACGCATCCGTGAGGCGTCCAACGCGGCCCTGTACTGCACGGTGTCCCACGACGGCCGGGACGCCGCCTGCATCTACAAGCCGGTCGCCGGGGAGCGGCCCCTGTGGGACTTCCCCGACGGGACGCTGGCCCAGCGCGAGGTCGCCGCGTACGAGGTGTCCGAGGCGACCGGCTGGGGCCTCGTCCCGCCCACCGTGCTGCGGGACGGCCCCTACGGCGAGGGCATGTGCCAGCTGTGGGTCGAGGCGGTGCCCGAGGCGGAGCTGCTCGCCCTGGTCGACGGGGAGGAACCGGAGCCGGGCTGGAAGGCCATCGGCTTCGCCGAGATCGGCGAGGGCCGCACCGCGCTCCTCGTGCACGCGGACGACGAGCGGCTGCGGCGGCTCGCGGTGCTGGACGCCGTGCTCAACAACGCCGACCGCAAGGGCGGGCACCTGCTGCCGACCTCCGAGGGGCGGCTGTACGGGATCGACCACGGGGTCACCTTCAACGTCGAGAACAAGTTGCGGACCCTGCTGTGGGGATGGGCGGGGGAGCCCCTCACGCGGGAGGCCGTCGACGTCCTCGAAGGCCTCAGGAAGGACCTGGCGGAGGACGGCCCTCTCACCGCTCGGCTCCAGCCGCTGATCACCGGCGCCGAGATCGACGCCGCACGCGCGCGTGTCGGCGCGTTGCTCGCCTCGGGGAAGCATCCGGAGCCGAGCGGGGAATGGCCGCCGATTCCATGGCCACCCGTCTAGCAGCACAGCCGCCGGTTCGCCGCAAGAGCGCCTTCTCGGCCGTCCGGCCCGCTCCCATTCGTATATGGAACTCCAGTCCGGTTAGGCTCAAGGCATGCATGCCTGGCCCGCTTCCGAGGTCCCCGCCCTGCCTGGTCAGGGCCGCGACCTGAGGATCCACGACACCGCGACCGGCGGTCCGGTCACCCTCGACCCCGGTCCCGTCGCCCGTATCTACGTCTGTGGCATCACCCCGTACGACGCCACGCACCTGGGACACGCGGCGACCTACAACGCGTTCGACCTCGTGCAGCGCGTGTGGCTCGACACCAAGCGGCAGGTTCACTACGTCCAGAACGTCACCGACGTCGACGACCCGCTCCTGGAACGCGCGCAGCGCGACGGCCTCGACTGGGCCGCGCTCGCCGAGCAGGAGACGGCCCTTTTCCGCGAGGACATGACGGCCCTGCGGATGCTGCCGCCGCGGCAGTACATAGGCGCCGTCGAGGCGATACCCGGGATCGTCCCGCTCGTCGAGCGGCTGCGGGACATGGGCGCGGCCTACGAACTCGAAGGCGACGTCTACTTCTCCGTCGAGTCCGACCCGCACTTCGGCAAGGTCTCCGGGCTGGACGCCGCGGCGATGCGGCTGCTGTCCGCCGAGCGCGGCGGCGACCCGGACCGGCCGGGCAAGAAGAACCCGCTCGACCCGATGCTGTGGATGGCGGCCCGGGAGGGCGAGCCCAGCTGGGACGGCGGATCGCTCGGGCGTGGACGGCCCGGCTGGCACATCGAGTGCGTGGCCATCGCCCTCGACCACCTCGGCATGGGCTTCGACATCCAGGGCGGCGGCTCCGACCTGGCCTTCCCGCACCACGAGATGGGCGCCTCGCACGCCCAGGCCCTCACCGGCGAGTTCCCCATGGCCAAGGCGTACGTGCACGCCGGCATGGTCGCCCTCGACGGCGAGAAGATGTCCAAGTCCAAGGGCAACCTGGTCTTCGTCTCCACACTCCGGCGTGACGGCGTCGACCCGGCCGCCATCCGGCTCGCGCTGCTCGCCCACCACTACCGCGCCGACTGGGAGTGGACCGACCAGGTCCTCCAGGACGCCGTCGCGCGGCTCGGCCGCTGGCGGGCCGCCGTGTCCCGGCCCGACGGACCGCCGGCGGAGGCGCTCGTGGAGGAGATCCGCGAGGCCCTCGCGAACGACCTGGACGCCCCGGCCGCACTCACCGCGGTCGACCGCTGGACCGCGCAGCAGGAGCAGAACGGCGGCACGGACGAGGGCGCCCCCGGGGTGGTCTCCCGCGCCGTGGACGCACTGCTCGGCGTCGCGCTGTAGCCGGCCACAGCCAGAGGGGGCGTCTTCCGTTCGGGAGACGCCCCCTCTGGCGTGCGGGTGCTGCGATGGGCCGCCGGCAGGCCACGGTGGCGTCTCCGGCCTGCTCGTCGGCGACGGATGGGCAGCGAGATGGCTGCCGTGGGGCTCTGGCGGCCCCGAGGGGCTCCGGGTCCGTCCCCCCCCCCGCGCCCGCTTGCCGTCGCCGACGCGGGTGGCGAGGTGGTGCGGTGGGGCCCGGGCAGGCTGCGACGGCTCCTTTTTTTGGGGGGGGCGCCTGCTGTCTGCTCGTCGTCGCCGACGGCGTGGGTGACGAGGTGCTCGGATGGGGCCTGGCAGGTGGCGAGGGCCGCGGGCGTGTCTCCCCGCCCCGGGCGCCCGCCCTCACCGGCAAGGGTGACAAGGTGCGGCAGCGGAGCCCCGGCAGGCCGTGCGAGCTTCGGTGGTGTGTCCGGCCTGCTCGTCGTCGAGGGCATGGCGGCGAGGTGCTGGGGTTGGGCCCTGGCAGGCTGCGCGGGCTCCGGTCGCCGCTCCGGCGTGCTCGTCGTCGCCGACGGTAGGGGTGGCGAGGTGCTGCGGTGGCCCCCGCCAGGCCGCGAGGCTGTGGGCGCGTCCCCCGGCGCTCGCTCGCCGCCGCCCGGCGTGGGCGGCCCGCGGCAGGCGAGGATCGTGCCTCAGTCCTCGGACGATTCCTCGTCGTCCGTGCCCGGCTTGGGTGGCTTCGGCGGGCGTGTGCGGCCGCTGGGGTTGTCCCGCAGGTACGACGTGCTGTCGCTGCCGTCCGCCGTGGCGTGGCCGCCGGAGGAGGGCGGTCCGCCGCCGTCGCGGCGGCGCAGATAGCGCTCGAACTCGCGGGCGATCGCCTCGCCCGACGCCTCCGGCAGCTCGGCGGTGTCCCGGGCCTCCTCCAGCGACTGGACGTACTCGGCGACCTCGCTGTCCTCGGCGGCCAGCTGGTCCACGCCGACCTGCCAGGCGCGCGCGTCCTCGGGCAGCTCGCCCAGCGGGATGCGCACGTCGATCAGGTCCTCCAGCCGGTTCAGGAGGGCCAGCGTGGCCTTCGGGTTCGGCGGCTGCGACACGTAGTGCGGCACCGCCGCCCAGAGGGAGACGGCCGGAACGCCCGCGTGTGTGCAGGCTTCCTGGAGGACGCCGACGATGCCCGTGGGCCCCTCGTACTTGGTCTCCTCCAGGTCCATGCGGCGGGCCAGGTCCGGGTCGGACGTCGTCCCGCTGATCGGAACCGGACGGGTGTGCGGGGTGTCACCGAGCAGGGCGCCCAGGACGACCACCAGTTCCACGCCGAGTTCGTGCGCGAAGCCGAGCAGTTCGTTGCAGAACGACCGCCACCGCATGGACGGTTCGATACCCCGGACGAGGACCAGGTCGCGTGGCTTGTCCCCGCCGACCCGGACCACCGACAGCCTTGTCGTCGGCCACGTGATCTTGCGGACGCCGGCTTCCATGAACACCGTGGGGCGGTTCACCTGGAAGTCGTAGTAGTCCTCGGCGTCCAGCGCAGCGAAGACCTCGCCCTTCCACTCCCTGTCCAGATGCGCGACCGCGGTGGAGGCGGCGTCGCCGGCATCGTTCCAGCCTTCGAACGCGGCCACCATGACCGGGTCGATCAGCTCGGGAACCCCCTCGAGCTCGATCACCCAGCGCCTCCTTCCGACGTGCCCTCGCGTACCCCCCAACCTTACGGCGTGCCAAGGGGGCGCCCGCAGCCCCCTCGCAGGGGGAGTGACCCCATCACTGCCCCGCGATCCACCCCGGAACACACTGGATTCATCCGAGCTGTCAGTGAGGCCCTGGTCACAGCGTGGAGCGCAGCCACTGCTCCACGCTCGCGATGTGCACCGTCGCCCAGGAACGCGCCGCCTCGGCGTCCCGGTCCCGCAGGGCCGCGAGGATCGCCCGGTGCTCGCGCAGGGTGCGGCCGACCGCGTCCTCCTGGGTCAGGCCGCGCCAGATCCGGGCCCGGGTGGTGGGCCCCGACAAACCGTCGAGCAGCGAGCACAGAACCGAGTTGCCCGAGCTCTGCACGATCCCCCGGTGGAACTCCAGGTCGCAGGCGACGAGATCCTCCACGGACGGGTCGTCGCCGAGCTTGTCCAGCTGGGCCGTGAGCGCGTCCAGTTGCTGCTCGCTGATCCGCAGGGCCGCCATGGCCGTCGCGGCCGGCTCCAGGATGCGGCGTACGGCCAGGAACTCCAGGACCGTGTCGTCGCGGTGGAAGTCCACGACGAAGCTCATCGCCTCCAGCAGGAGTTGCGGGTCGAGGCTGGTGACGTACGTGCCGTCGCCCTGCCGGACGTCCAGGATCCGGATGAGGGACAGCGCGCGCACTGCCTCCCGCAGGGAGTTGCGGGACAGGCCGAGGTCGGCGGCGAGTTCGCTCTCCTTGGGCAGCCGGTCGCCCGGCCGCAGCGCGCCGGAGACGATCATGCCCTTGATCTTCTCGATCGCCTCGTCGGTGACTGCCATGGCCGGCCTCCCTGTCGCTCAAGACCTCCGACGTGTCAGGCCATTATGGGGGGTCGGGAACGCGGAAGGGGCGGCTCCGTCGGCGTGGAGCCGCCCCTCCCGGAAACGGGATCCCCCAGGTTGTGCCTACCTCTTGTCGAGCAGGTCCTGGACCTTGGCGCGGACGTCGTCCGTGGCCAGGCCGCGGATCGTCAGCGTCGTGCGGCGGCGCAGCACGTCGTCCTGCGTCTCGGCCCACTCGTGGTCCCGGGCCCAGACGACCTGTGCCCAGATCTCCGGGGCGTCCGGGTGGACGCGCTCGGCGAGCTCGGGGCTCTCGTTGGCCAGGCGGGCGATGTCGAAGGCCAGCGAGCCGTAGTGCGTGGCCAGGTGCCTGGCGGTGTCGGCCGCCATGCGCGGGCCGGGCGCCGGGCGGTCGGTCAGCAGCCGGTGGGCGACCGCGCGCGGGTTGGCGATGCCGGGCAGCGGCAGCTTCTTCGGCAGCGAGCCGATGGGCTCGAAGTCGTCGCCCAGGGGGTGACCCGGCAGCGACTCCAGCTTCTTCATGATCGTCCGGCCGATGTGGCGGAAGGTGGTCCACTTGCCGCCCGCGATGGACAGCATGCCGCCCTTGCCCTCGGTCACCACCGTCTCGCGCTTGGCCTTCGCGGTGTCGCCGGGACCGCCCGGCAGGACGCGCAGACCGGCGAAGGCGTAGGTGATGAGGTCGCGGCTCAGCTGCTGGTCGCGGACGGAGAAGGCGGCCTCGTCGAGGATCTGGGCTATGTCCTTGTCGTTGACCGAGACGTCCGCCGGGTCGCCCTCGAACTCCTCGTCGGTGGTGCCGAGGAGCAGCATGTCCTCCCAGGGGAGGGCGAAGGTGATGCGGTACTTGTCGATCGGGGTGGCGAGCGCGGCCTTCCACGGGGAGGTGCGCTTCAGGACAAGGTGCGCGCCCTTCGACAGGCGGATGGACGGCGCGGCGTTCGGGTCCTCCATCTTCCGCAGGTGGTCGACCCACGGGCCGGTCGCGTTCAGCACCAGCCGGGCGCTGACGCCGAACTCGTCGCCGGACAGGCGGTCCTTCAACTCGGCGCCGGTGACGCGGCCCTGGGTGAAGCGCAGGCCCGTCACCTCGGCGTGGTTGAGGACGACCGCGCCCGCTTCGACGGCCCCGCGGACCGTCATCAGTGCCATGCGCGCGTCGTTCATCTGGTCGTCGCCGTACACGGCCACGGCCTTGAGGTTCTCGGTGCGCAGCTCGGGCACGTCCTGCGCGGCCTTGGCCGGCGAGAGCAGATGCCCGACGCCGTCACCGAAGGCCGACAGCGCGGAGTAGGCGAAGACGCCCGCCCCGAGCTTCGCCGCACCATGCGGCCCGCCCTTGTACACGGGGAGGTAGAACGTGAGCGGGTTCGCCAGGTGGGGAGCCACCTGCCGGGAGACCGCACGGCGCTCGAAGTGGTTCTCCGCCACCAGCTTCACGGCGCCGGTCTGGAGGTAGCGCAGACCGCCGTGCAGCAGCTTGGAGGAGGCGGAGGAGGTGGCACCGGCGAAGTCGCCGGCGTCGACCAGAGCCACCCTGAGGCCGGACTGCGCGGCGTGCCAGGCGGTGGAGATGCCCAGGATGCCGCCGCCGATCACGAGAAGGTCGTACGACGCCTTGGCGAGCTGCTCCCTGGTCTCGGCTCGGCTCGGGTTCGAGCCGGAGGACGGGCGCGTCCCCAGGGCAGGCACGGACTTCAGGGTGGACTGAGTGGTCATGCTGTTTCTTACTCCTCGTCCTCGAGCCAGCCCATGGTCCGCTCGACGGCCTTGAGCCAGCTCTTGTACTCACGGGCGCGGGTCTCCGCGTCCATGCGGGGGGTCCACTCGGCGGCCCGGCGCCAGTTGGCGCGCAGGTCGTCGGTGCTGTTCCAGAAGCCGACGGCGAGGCCGGCGGCGTAGGCGGCGCCGAGGCAGGTGGTCTCGGCGACCATCGGGCGCACCACGGGGGCGTCCACGAAGTCGGCGAGGGTCTGCATCAGCAGGTTGTTGGAGGTCATGCCGCCGTCGACCTTCAGGGCGGCCAGCTCGACGCCGGAGTCCTTCGTCATGGCGTCAGCGATCTCGCGGGTCTGCCAGGCGGTGGCCTCCAGGACGGCACGCGCCAGGTGCGCCTTGGTGACGTACCGGGTCAGGCCGGCGATCACACCGCGGGCGTCCGAGCGCCAGTAGGGGGCGAACAGGCCGGAGAAGGCCGGCACGAAGTAGGCGCCGCCGTTGTCCTCCACCGACAGCGCGAGCGTCTCGATCTCGGCGGCCGTGGAGATCAGGCCCATCTGGTCGCGCATCCACTGCACCAGCGAGCCGGTGACGGCGATCGAGCCCTCCAGGGCGTAGACCGTGTCCTGGTCGCCGATCTTGTAGCCGACGGTCGTCAGCAGGCCGCTGTACGAGTTGATGATCTTGTCACCGGTGTTCATCACCATGAAGGTGCCGGTGCCGTAGGTCGACTTGGTCTCACCCTCGGCGAAACAGGTCTGGCCGAACAGGGCCGCCTGCTGGTCGCCGAGCGCGGAGGCGACGGGGATGCCGCCGAGCAGGTCGCCCAGCTTGCCGCCGGTGATCTCGCCGTAGACCTCGGCGGAGGAGCGGATCTCGGGCAGGATCTGCTTCGGGACGCCGATCGACTCGCAGATCTTGTCGTCCCACTGCATGGTGTGCAGGTTCATCAGCATCGTGCGGGAGGCGTTGGTGACGTCCGTGACGTGCCTGCCGCCGTCGACACCGCCGGTCAGGTTCCAGATGACCCAGGTGTCCATGGTGCCGAAGAGGATGTCGCCCGCCTCGGCGCGCTCCTTCAGCCCGTCGACGTTGTCGAGCAGCCAGCGGGCCTTCGGACCGGCGAAGTAGGAGGCGAGGGGGAGGCCCGTCTCGCGGCGGAAGCGGTCCTGGCCGACGTTGCGGCCGAGCTCGCGGCACAGGGCGTCGGTGCGGGTGTCCTGCCAGACGATGGCGTTGTGGACCGGCTCACCGGTGTTCTTGTCCCACAGCACGGTCGTCTCGCGCTGGTTCGTGATGCCGATGGCCTTGATGTCGTCACGGGTGATGCCGGCCTTCTCGATGGCCCCGGCGACGACCTCCTGGACGTTCGTCCAGATCTCCGTGGCGTTGTGCTCGACCCAGCCCGGCTTCGGGAAGATCTGCTCGTGTTCCTTCTGGTCGACGGACACGATCCGGCCGTCGCGGTCGAAGACGATGCAGCGGGAAGAGGTGGTGCCCTGGTCGATGGCGGCGATGAAGGGGCCGGCGGTGTGCGCGTCGGTCACTGTGTGCTCCTGGAAGTTCCGGGTTTATGGGGCTTTACGTACGGCGCGTGCCGAGAGTTTCGCAAAGGCGCGAGGATCGCTTCTAGGCGAACGCGACGTTGTAGATGCCGGCCGCGATGGCGCCGCCGATCAGCGGACCCACCACGGGGACCCAGGCATAGCCCCAGTCGGAGCCGCCCTTGTTGGGCAGGGGCAACAGGGCGTGCACGATGCGCGGACCGAGGTCACGGGCCGGGTTGATCGCGTAGCCCGTCGGGCCGCCGAGGGAGAGGCCGATGGAGACCACCACGAGCGCGGTGATCAGGGCGCCCAGGGTGCCCAGGCCGTTGCCCTTGTCGTTCAGGCCCTGGGTGAGCACGGCGAGCACCAGCACGACGGTGCCGATGATCTCCGTGGCGACGTTCTGCCAGGCGACCCGGACCTCGGGCCCGGTGGAGAAGACGCCCAGCACGGGGCCGGCGCCCTTCTCCTGGGCCTCGACGGCCTTGGCCGTGGTGGCCTGTGCGCCCGGACCGCCGACGATCTCGCGGTCGGTGAGGTGGGCGTGGAACTGGCCGTAGTAGGCGATCCAGACCAGGGCGGCACCGATCATGGCGCCGAGGATCTGTCCGGCCCAGTAGACCGGGACGTTCTTCCAGTCGCCGTCCTTGATCGCGATCGCCAGGGTCACGGCGGGGTTCAGATGGGCGCCGGACAGCGGCGCAGTGGTGTAGACCGCCGTGAGCACCGCGAAGCCCCACCCGAAGGTGATGGCGAGCCAGCCGGCGTTGCGGGCCTTGGATGCCTTCAGCGTGACGGCGGCGCAGACTCCGCCGCCGAGGAGGATGAGTATGGCGGTACCGATGGTCTCGCCGATGAAGATGTCGGAGCTGGACACCCGCGACTCCTTTGTCCTTCGTCCAGGGGTGAAGTTCTTTACCGGCCTGGCGTTGTCACACTCTAGCGCGTATTGCCGGTAGCTGTTCGACAATGTCGACCGATGGACGGGAGTCTTGCTTCGGCGTTACGAGCACGTCAAGGGCTGTGTTGTCGAAAACACGATCGTTACTGATCGCCGCGGCCTGGTGGATCTCCGGCGGCAGGTGAGCGCGGGCATGCCGCGGGGCCGGAACGCCCTGCGGCGCCCCGGTCCCTCGTGTCCCGTCAGAACCGCCCGGCACCCAGGTCCCGCGACACCGCGCGGGCGCAGTCCCGGACCGCCGCGATCAGCTCGGGGCGCAGCGCTCGCTCTTCGTCGGACCGGCACAGCCGCTCCACGGCGCCCGTGATGCCTACCGCGCCGACCGGCATGCGCCGCCGGTCGTGGATGGGCGCGGCGAGGGAGGCGACGCCCTCCCAGGTCTCCTCGACGTCCGCCGCGTAACCACGCGCGCGTGTGACGTCGAGGATGTGCTCGAAGGCCTCCGGCTCGCACACGGTCCGGTCGGTGAACGCCTTGCGGTCGGCCTCCAGGGCCTCGCTGTGCGCCACCGGGTCGTAGGCGGAGAGCACCTTGCCCAGGGCCGTGGAGTGCAGCGGCTGCATGGCCCCGATCTCCAGGACCTGCCTGCTGTCGTCGGGCCGGAAGACGTGGTGCACGATCAGCACGCCCTGCTGGTGCAGGACGCCCAGGTAGACGCTCTCGCCGCTGGACCGGGCCAGGTCGTCGGCCCACACCAGGGCGCGCGCCCGCAGCTCGTGCACATCGAGGTAGGTGGTGCCCAGGCGCAGCAGCTCCGCGCCGAGCTGGTAGCGCCCGGAGGTGTCGTCCTGCTCGACGAAACCCTCCTGCTGGAGGGTGCGCAGTATGCCGTGGGCGGTGCCTTTGGCCAGGCCCAGCGACGAGGCGATGTCCGACAGGCCGAGCCGCCGCTCGCCGCCCGCGAGCAGGCGCAGCATCGCGGCCGCCCGTTCGAGCGACTGGATGTTCCGTGCCATCGCCGTACTGCCTCCGTCCCCTTCGGCCGCCGACCAGCGGCGCCCGCAGCCCTTGTTCGGCAATGTCGAACACTACCGGTCGTTGCCGACCTCTCGCTAATGGCGGGTCGCCATTTGTTGCGCCGGCGGGTCGCCGTGTGGGCATCGGCGCCGCCCGGGGGTGCGTCACAGATGGCTCATCAGTGGCACAGCAGCCGTTCGGGACGCCATCCGCGTCCGCCCCGTGGACGCCCTGCCCATCCCGGCCCGCTCCCGGTTACGCTGGCGCCGTGCGCCTTTCCCCCGGATGCCCTCCGTGTCTCCGGGCAGCCGCATAGCCGACAGCCGTCGCACTCGAGGGAGCCCTTTACATGGCCTCGTTGCCACCGACCCCTTCCGCAGACAGCCGGACTCGTGTGTCCGCCCTCCGAGAGGCCCTGGCCAGCCGTGTGGTCGTGGCCGACGGGGCCATGGGCACCATGCTCCAGGAGCAGGACCCGACGCTCGAGGACTTCGAGAATCTCGAAGGCTGTAACGAGATCCTCAACCTGACCCGGCCCGACATCGTCCGCTCCGTCCACGACGCGTACTTCGCGGTCGGCGTCGACTGCGTCGAGACGAACACCTTCGGCGCCAACCACACGGCCGCGGCGGAGTACGAGATCTCCGACCGGGTGCACGAGCTGTCCGAGGCGGGCGCCCGGATCGCCCGCGAGGTGGCCGACGAGTACGCCGCCGGAGACGGCCGGCCGCGCTGGGTGCTCGGCTCGATCGGCCCCGGCACCAAGCTGCCCACGCTCGGCCACGTCACCTACTCCACGATCCGCGACGGCTACCAGGCCAACGCCGAGGGCCTGCTCGCCGGCGGCGCGGACGCGCTGCTCGTGGAGACCACGCAGGACCTGCTCCAGACGAAGGCGTCCATCCTGGGTGCCCGCCGGGCCATGGAGGCCACCGGCGTCGAGGTGCCCCTGCTGTGCTCGATGGCCTTCGAGACCACCGGCACCATGCTGCTCGGCTCCGAGATCGGCGCGGCGCTGACCGCGCTGGAGCCCCTCGGCATCGACATGATCGGCCTGAACTGCTCCACCGGCCCGGCCGAGATGAGCGAGCACCTGCGCTACCTGACGCGCCACTCGCGCATCCCGCTGCTGTGCATGCCGAACGCCGGCCTGCCGATCCTCACCAAGGACGGCGCCCACTTCCCGCTCGACCCCGAGGGCCTGGCCGACGCCCAGCAGAACTTCGTCCGCGACTACGGCCTCTCCCTGGTCGGCGGCTGCTGCGGCACCACCCCCGAGCACCTGCGCCAACTCGTCGAGCGCGTCCGGGACGTCACCCCGAGCGAGCGCGACCCGCAGCCCGAGCCGGGCGCCGCCTCCCTCTACCAGAGCGTGCCGTTCCGGCAGGACACCTCCTACCTGGCCATCGGCGAGCGCACCAACGCCAACGGCTCGAAGAAGTTCCGCGAGGCCATGCTGGACGGCCGCTGGGACGACTGCGTGGAGATGGCCCGCGAGCAGATCCGCGAGGGCGCGCACATGCTCGACCTGTGCGTGGACTACGTCGGCCGCGACGGTGTCGCCGACATGGAGGAACTGGCCGGCCGCTTCGCCACCGCCTCCACGCTGCCGATCGTGCTGGACTCCACCGAGGTCGACGTGATCCGGGCCGGGCTGGAGAAGCTCGGCGGCCGCGCGGTGATCAACTCGGTGAACTACGAGGACGGCGCCGGTCCGGAGTCCCGCTTCGCCAAGGTCACGCGGCTCGCGCAGGAGCACGGCGCCGCGCTGATCGCGCTGACCATCGACGAGGAGGGCCAGGCCCGCACCGCCGAGAAGAAGGTCGAGATCGCCGAACGGCTCATCGACGACCTGACCGGCAACTGGGGCATCCACGAGGAGGACATCCTCGTCGACTGCCTGACCTTCACCATCTGCACCGGCCAGGAGGAGTCCCGCAAGGACGGGATCGCCACCATCGAGGGCATCCGCGAGCTGAAGCGGCGCCACCCGAAGGTGCAGACCACGCTCGGCCTGTCCAACATCTCCTTCGGCCTCAACCCGGCCGCCCGCATCCTGCTCAACTCCGTCTTCCTCGACGAGTGCGTCAAGGCGGGCCTGGACTCGGCGATCGTGCACGCGTCGAAGATCCTGCCGATCGCCCGCTTCAGCGAGGAGGAGGTCCAGACGGCTCTGGACCTCATCCACGACCGCCGCGCCGAGGGCTACGACCCCCTCCAGAAGCTCATGCAGCTGTTCGAGGGCGCCACCGCCAAGTCCCTCAAGGCCGGCAAGGCCGAGGAACTGGCCGCCCTGCCGCTGGACGAGCGCCTGAAGCGGCGCATCATCGACGGTGAGCGCAACGGACTCGAACAGGACCTGGACGAGGCCCTCCAGGAGCGGCCCGCGCTCGACATCGTCAACGAGACCCTGCTGGAGGGCATGAAGGTCGTCGGCGAGCTCTTCGGCTCCGGCCAGATGCAGCTGCCGTTCGTCCTCCAGTCCGCCGAGGTGATGAAGACGGCCGTCGCCCACCTCGAACCGCACATGGAGAAGACCGACGAGGCCGGCAAGGGCACCATCGTGCTCGCCACCGTGCGCGGCGACGTGCACGACATCGGCAAGAACCTCGTCGACATCATCCTGACCAACAACGGCTACAACGTCGTCAACCTCGGCATCAAGCAGCCGGTCTCCGCGATCCTGGACGCCGCCGAGGAGCACAGGGCCGATGTCATCGGCATGTCCGGTCTCCTGGTCAAGTCCACCGTGATCATGAAGGAGAACCTGGAGGAGCTGAACACCCGCGGCCTCGCCGCCCGCTTCCCGGTGATCCTCGGCGGCGCCGCCCTCACCCGCGCCTACGTCGAGCAGGATCTGCACGAGCTGTACGAGGGCGAGGTCCGCTACGCCCGCGACGCCTTCGAGGGCCTGCGCCTGATGGACGCCCTGATCGGCGTCAAGCGCGGTGTGCCCGGTGTGAAGCTGCCCGAGCTGAAGCAGCGCCGGGTGCGGGCCACCGCCCCGGCCGCCGTGGAGGAGCGCCCCGAGGAGGGGCACGTCCGCTCCGACGTCGCCACCGACAACCCCGTGCCCGAGCCGCCCTTCCGCGGCACCCGCGTGATCAAGGGCATCCAGCTCAAGGAGTACGCGAGCTGGCTCGACGAGGGCGCCCTGTTCAAGGGCCAGTGGGGCCTCAAGCAGGCCCGCACCGGCGAGGGCCCGTCGTACGAGGAACTCGTCGAGACCGAGGGGAGGCCTCGGCTGCGCGGGCTGCTGGACAAGCTCCAGACGGAGAACCTGCTGGAGGCGGCCGTGGTCTACGGCTACTTCCCGTGCGTCTCCAAGGACGACGACCTGATCATCCTGGACGAGCAGGGCAACGAGCGCACCCGCTTCACCTTCCCGCGCCAGCGCCGCGGCCGGCGCCTGTGCCTGGCCGACTTCTTCCGCCCGGAGGAGTCCGGCGAGACGGACGTCGTGGGCCTCCAGGTCGTCACCGTCGGCTCGCGCATCGGCGAGGAGACCGCGCGTCTCTTCGAGTCCAACGCCTACCGCGACTACCTCGAACTCCACGGCCTGTCCGTGCAGTTGGCCGAGGCGCTCGCCGAGTACTGGCACGCGCGCGTGCGCTCCGAACTCGGCTTCGCCGGCGAGGACCCGGACGAGATGCAGGGCATGTTCGAGCTGAAGTACCGGGGCGCCCGCTTCTCCCTCGGCTACGGCGCCTGCCCCAACCTGGAGGACCGCGCGAAGATCGCCGACCTGCTCCAGCCGGAACGCATCGGCGTCCACCTGTCCGAGGAGTTCCAGCTGCACCCCGAGCAGTCCACGGACGCCATCGTGATCCACCACCCGGAGGCGAAGTACTTCAACGCCCGCTGAGCCGCCCCGCCGGGCACACGGCACGCCGGCCCCCGGTGTATGCACGGTGTGCCCGGGGGCACAGCGGTTAAACGAGGCGCTTCCTCCGCACACGACGTAGACTGGTCGGTCCACTGCAGGCCGGTTCCCACGTGGGAACCGGCCTGATCGTCCCTCAAGGAGGTAGGTGGATGACCAGTACGGTCCCCGCGCTCGGTACACGTACGGCCGAGGGCTCGGCCCTGCAGGCCGTGCTCCTCGACATGGACGGCACCCTGGTGGACACGGAGGGCTTCTGGTGGGACGTCGAGGTCGAGGTCTTCGCCTCCCTCGGCCACGTGCTCGACGAGTCCTGGCGCCACGTCGTCGTCGGCGGCCCCATGACCCGCAGCGCGGGGTTCCTGATCGAGGCCACCGGCGCGGACATCACCCTCGACGAGCTCACGGTGCTCCTGAACGACGGCTTCGAGGACCGCATCGGCCGCGCCCTGCCGCTGATGCCCGGCGCCGGGCGGCTGCTGGCCGAGCTGTACGAGTACGAGATCCCCACGGCCCTGGTCTCCGCCTCCCACCGGCGCATCATCGAACGGGTGCTGGCCTCCCTGGGCGCGCACCACTTCGCCCTGACGGTGGCCGGCGACGAGGTCCCACGCACCAAGCCCCACCCCGACCCATATCTGGTGGCCGCCGCCGGACTCGGCGCCGAGCCCGCCCGGTGTGCCGTCATCGAGGACACCGCGACCGGGGTCGCCGCCGCCGAGGCAGCGGGCTGCCAGGTCGTGGCGGTGCCCTCCGTGGCCCCCATCGCCCCGGCCCTGAGGCGCACGGTCGTCACCTCCCTCGAAGAGGTTGACCTGACATTTCTGCACGGGTTGATGACGGAAATGCGCTAGGTGTTCACCCAGCGTGCAGCGGTGTTAGGACGGTAATTCCGAAGGTGAATTCGACCTCTTCCGGATGGCTGAATTCCCCTGCCCTCGCACCCATTTACGGGTGTGACGTTCCCCACGCACTCCGGGGTCGACAGCGGAGTCGGCGTGTGCTGCACACCCCCTCCGGGAGGCCGTCGGCGTGCCCTTGTGTCCCGATTGATGGGATGCTGCACCAATGCTTCCGCTGTCGGGTTTTCAGTGTGTCCACGCCCGGTTCCGCAGCGTGATGGGTACTCAACTCCGGTGGTTGCGAACCCTCCTGCCGGCCGCGACTAATCTCGTCGCGAGAACATCGCCCCACCCCCGTGATCCGCTGCGCCACCCCTGCATGCCGGGTACACGGAGTCGACAGCTCTGGAGAAACTCGAGCATGAACCGCAAGACTTTGGTGCTGCCGGCCGTGATCGGCCTGCTCGCGCCGGTGCTCGCCGCTTGCGGCGGGTCCGACAGCGGGAGCGACAACGGCGGCGCGATCGTCGTCGGCACCACGGACCGGTTCACCGCCTCGAAGGACGCCCCCGCGCCCCTCGACCCGGCGTACGCCTACGACGTCGGCACCTGGAACATCCTGCGCCAGACCGTGCAGACCCTGATGATCCAGCCGCGCGGCGAGGGCGAGCCGGTACCGGAGGCCGCCGAGCGATGCGGCTTCACCGACACCGGCAACGAGCGCTACGCCTGCACCCTGCGCGACGGCCTGAAGTTCGCGAACGGCGACCCCGTCACCGCGGCCGACGTCAAGTACTCCATCGACCGGGCCCGTTCCCTCAAGGCCGACAGCGGCGTGTTCGCGCTGCTGTCCACCATCGACACCGTCGAGACACAGGGCGACCGCGAGGTCATCTTCCACCTCAAGACCGCCGACGCGACCTTCCCGTACAAGCTGTCGACACCGGTCGCCGGCATCGTCGACCCCGACGAGTACCCGAAGAACAAGCTGCGCGACGGCTTCGACCTCCAGGGCTCCGGCCCGTACACCCTCAGGGCCGACGTCGAGAACGACGAGATGGTCAAGGCCGAGTTCACCCGGAACCCCGACTACAAGGGGAGCCTGAAGGTGAACAACGGCAAGGTCGAGATGGTCTCCTTCAAGGACACCGACGCCATGGGCGAGGCTCTGGGCAAGGGCGACATCGACCTGATGACCCGCACCATGTCGCCCGACCAGATCCGCAAGTTCTCGGGCGACGCGGACACCGGCATCGACCTCGTCGAGATGCCCGGCCTGGAGATCCGCTATCTGGGCTTCAACACCGACGCCCCGCCCGTGAAGTCCAAGGCCGTGCGCCAGGCGATGGCCCAGGTCGTCAACCGCAGCGAGCTTGTCTCCAAGGTCTACGGCTCTCAGGCCGAGCCGCTGTACTCGCTCGTCCCGGCCACCGTCACGGGCCACTCCAACTCGTTCTTCAACAAGTACGGCGACCCGAACGTCACCAAGGCCCGCGCACTGCTCAACCAGGCCAACGTCACCACCCCGGTGAAGCTGACGCTGCATTACACGACCGACCACTACGGCCCGGCCACCGAGAAGGAGTTCGAGGTCCTGCGCGACCAGCTGAACTCCAGCGGCCTGTTCGAGGTCAGCATCAAGGGCACCCCGTGGGACACGTTCCGCCCGGCCGAGAAGAAGGGCGAGTACGGCGTCTACGGCATGGGCTGGTTCCCGGACTTCCCGGACGCCGACAACTTCCTCGCGCCGTTCCTCGACGCGGACAACACTCTCGGCTCGCCCTATGACAACCGCCAGATCCGCAACACCCTGATCCCGGAGTCCCGCCGTGAGGCGGACCGGCTGTCCGCCTCCACCAGCCTGACGGACATTCAGGACATCGTCGCCTCCGACGTGCCGGTGCTGCCGCTGTGGCAGGGCAAGCAGTACGTCGCCGCGCGCGACGACATCACGGGTACCGCTTATGCGCTCAACTCCTCGTCGACGCTCCAGCTGTGGGAGCTCGGCCGGGGCGTGAGTGACTGACGGACCCGCTGGAACCCCGGGGCCGGTGACCGCGACCCCCGGGGAACCGTGCCCCGGAGCCAGGGACATGCTCCGGGTGTTCTCGAGAACCGACGACAAGGCACACACGTGAACATACGCAACCAGTGGCCGGTCCTGCCCATCGTGGCGGGGCTCGCCTCCGGCCTGCTGACCGGCTGTGGCACGGAGACCGGGGACTCCGCGGGGGACGGCTCCAACGTGGTGGTGGGGATGTCCGACGACGTCCTGGCCACCGACCCGGCCTCCGGCTACGACCCCGGCTCCTGGCTGTTGTTCAACAACGTCTTCCAGTCGCTGCTCAGCTTCCCCAAGGGCGCCACGGAACCGCAGCCGGAGGCTGCCGAGAGCTGCGTCTTCAGCGACACGCAGACCACGGTCTACAAGTGCACGCTGAAGGACGGCCTCAAGTTCAGCAACGGTGACGCGCTCACCTCCGAGGACGTCAAGTTCTCCTTCGACCGCATGCTGAAGATCAACGACCCCGACGGGCCCGCGATCATGTTCCCCACGCTGGAGAACGTCGAGGCGCCGGACGAGAAGACGGTCGTCTTCCGGCTCAACACGGCCGACGCCACCTTCCCGAGCAAGATCGCCTCGGGCGCCGGCTCCATCGTCGACCACCGCCAGTACGACGCGGACGGGCTGCGCAAGGACGGCAAGGCCGTCGGCTCCGGCCCGTACCAGCTCGACTCGATCGACGACGAGCAGGCCGTCTTCTCCGTCAACGAGAACTACAAGGGCACCGCCGAGGTGAAGAACACCGGCGTGACGCTCAAGTTCTTCGACGGCGACCAGACCGCCCTGAAGCAGGCCATCCAGAACGAGGAAGTCGACATCGCCTACCGCGGTCTGACCGCCGGCGACATCGCGGACATGGAGAAGGCCGACGACGGTACCGGCGTCGAGGTCGTCGAGGGCAGCAGCGCCGAGGTCCAGCACCTGGTGTTCAACATGGACGACCCGGTCGCCGGGAAGGCCGGCGTACGCAAGGCCATCGCCCACCTGCTCGACCGCGAGGCCCTCATCAAGGACGTCTACCAGGGCACCGCGGCCCCGCTGTACTCGATCATCCCGGCCGGGATCGCCGGCCACAACACGGCCTTCTTCGACACCTACGGCGCCCGCCCCTCCAAGGAGAAGGCACAGGCCGCGCTGCGCGCCGACGGCATCACCGGCAAGGTGAGGCTGACCCTCTGGTCGACGCCGTCCCGCTACGGCCCCGCCACCGACCAGGAGTTGAACGCCATCGCCGGCCAGCTCAACGCCAGCGGCCTGTTCGACGCCGACGTCAAGTCCGTCCCCTTCGGCCAGTACGAGAAGGACATCGCCGCCGGCAAGTACGGCGTCTACGTGAAGGGCTGGGTGCCGGACTACCCGGACGCCGACAACTTCACGGCCCCCTTCTTCGGCAAGGGCAACGTGCTGGGCAACAACTACGACAACAGCACCATCAGCGGCACGCTCATCCCGCGCACCGCCGCCCTGACCAACCGCGCCGCCACCGACAAGGAGTTCGGCGAGCTGCAGGACATCGTCGCCGACGAACTGCCCGTCCTGCCGGTGTGGCAGGCCAAGCAGTACGCGGTCGTCCGCGACGGCGTCTACGGCCTGGAGTACTGCCTCGACGCGTCCACCGTGTTCCGCTTCTGGGAGCTGAGCAAGGACTCCTGACGCACACGCGTGACGAGGGCGCCCCCTGCTCGGCAGGGGGCGCCCTCGTCGTGTTCCGGGTGGGGGCGGCTCACTGGGCGCCGGGGCGCACCAGCCCGCTCTCGTACGCGTACACCGCGGCCTGCACGCGGTCGCGCAGGCCCAGCTTGGTGAGCACGTGCCCGACGTGCGTCTTGACGGTGGTCTCGCTGACGAACAGGTCGGCGGCGATCTCGGCGTTGGACAGCCCGCGCGCCACCAGCTTGAGCACCTCGACCTCGCGGTCGGTGAGGGTGTGCAGCGTGTCCGGCACCGGCTCCTCGCCCGACGGCAGATGCGTGGCGTACTTGTCGAGCAGCCGCCTGGTGATGCTCGGCGCGAGCATCGCCTCGCCCGCGGCCACGACCCGGATCGCCTGCACCAGCTCGTTGGCCGGGGCGTCCTTCAGCAGGAAGCCGCTGGCACCCGCCCGCAGGGCCTCCACCACGTACTCGTCGAGGTCGAAGGTGGTCAGCACCAGGACCTTCGCCGGACCGTCCCGCCCGGGACCGGTGATCTGCCGGGTCGCCTCCACACCGTCCATCCGCGGCATGCGGATGTCCATCAGGACCACGTCGGGCTGTAGCGCCCGCACCTGGTCGAGCGCCTGGAGGCCGTCTCCGGCCTCGCCGACGACCGCGAGGTCCTGCTCGGCCTCCAGGATCATCCGGAAGCCTGTACGGAGCAGGGGCTGGTCGTCGACCAGTAGGACGCGGATGGCCACGTAAGTCTCCTTCGCTAGTCCGGCCCCATTCTGCCCTGCGCGAGGCCGCCGGACTCAGCCGCCCTGGCCGGTCTCCCTCAGCGGGAGCGGGTACGGCGGGGGAGTGCCGCCGAACTCCGGGCAGTGGGCCTGGTGGTCGCACCAGCCGCACAGCTTGGTGGGGCGCGGCCGCCAGTCGCCCGTCTCGGTCGCCAGCCGGATCGCCTCCCACAGCGCCAGCAGTTTGCGCTCGACCCGCTCCAGGTCGGCGAGGACGGGGTCGTACGTCAGCACCTGACCACTGCCGAGATAGACCAGCTGGAGCCGCCGCGGGACCACGTTCTTCAGCCGCCAGACGACGAGGGCGTAGAACTTCATCTGGAACAGGGCGCCCTCGGAGTACTCGGGCCTGGGGGCCTTCCCCGTCTTGTAGTCGACGATCCGCACCTCACCCGTGGGCGCCACGTCGACCCGGTCGATGATCCCGCGCAGCCGCAGCCCGGACTCCAGCTCCGCCTCGACGAACAGCTCCCGCTCGGCCGGCTCCAGCCGGCTGGGGTCCTCCAGACTGAACCAGCGCTCGACGAGCTGCTCGGCCTCGCCCAGCCAGCGCGCCAGCCGCTCGCCCTGCGGATCGTCGGCGAACAGCTCCACGACCTCCGGCCGCGTCTCCCGCAGCCGGTCCCACTGGCCCGGGATCAGCGACTTCGCCCGGGGCGCCGTGCGCTCGGCCGCCGGGGCGTCGAAGAGGCGCTCCAGGACCGCGTGCACCAGTGTGCCCCTGGTCGCCGCCTCGCTCGGCTTCTCGGGCAGCCGGTCGATGACCCGGAAGCGGTAGAGCAGCGGGCACTGCATGAAATCACTGGCACGCGAGGGGGACAGCGAGGCGGGCGGTATGGCGGTGGGCGCGGTCTCGGTCGCCGTCTCCACTGCCGTCTCGATGACCGCCTCCACGGACCCGGCCGGGACCGGCGGATCCACCGCCGCGGCAGGGCTGCTGTCGGGCTGCGCCGCGCCCTCGGTGCTCGTCTCCATGCCCCAGACCATACGGCCCGCCACTGACAGTGACCCAGCCGCGGGCGGGAGCGCGGAGGCGGGGCGGAGGGAAACTCAGGGGTGCCGGGGCGGAACGCACCTCGACGGACGCATACCATCGACTCGAGACCCTCCCGTCCGGCAGGCGCGGGAGACGCAGCGAACGAGGGGACACCGGTGGACGAGAGCGGCGGGCGCGGGCAGCCGCGGTCCGGCAACGAGGAGTCGGCCGAGCGCCACGCAGGGCCTCCGGCCCGGGCCACCGACCCCACCTCCGCCGACGAACAGTCCACGGACGTACGGCGGTTCCCCTCCACGAGTGACGACGACACCCCTGCCGCGACGCCGCCGCCCCGGCCGGACGACCGCCCGGCCCCCCAGACACCCGAACCGGCGCCCGCCCCGGCAGCGGACCAGGCCCCCGACGCCGGCCGTCCGGCCGGTCGACCGGAAGACCCGGAGCCCGACCAGGACTCAGCCGCCACCGCCGACGGTCCCCCGGAGGCGCATCCCGGCCGCCCCGAGCCCGATGCCCTGCGCAAGTCCGCCCCCGCCCACGGTGAGCACGAGGGCAGCCGCCGGTCGGAGACCGGCGCGCACGCGGACGGCCCCGAGCATGATGCCTTTCGCAAGGCCCCCGACCAGGGCGAGCACGGCGGCAGCCGTCCGTCGGCGAGCGACGCGCACCCCGACCGTGCCTACGCCACCGGCCCGCACACAGCCTCTGCCACGGGCAAGCCCGATGCGAACAGCCGGCACACCACCCCCGGCCCCGGTGACCGCCACCCCGCGCACTCGGCCGACGGCAAGGGCCCCGCGCCCCAGCGCCCCCCGGAGCCGCGAGGCGGGCTCCTGATGGGGCGGCCGTTCGGCGTGCCCGTCTACGTCGCGCCCAGCTGGTTCCTCGTCGCCGCGTTGATCACCTGGGTGTTCGGCGGGCAGCTCGAGCGCGTGCTGCCCGAGCTCGGCGCCGCCCGCTACCTGGTCTCCCTGTTCTTCGCGGTCGCCTTCTACGCGTCCGTGCTGGTGCACGAGCTGGCCCACACGGTCGCCGCCCTCCGCTTCAAGCTTCCGGTCCGCCGTATCAGGCTCCAGTTCTTCGGCGGCGTCTCCGAGATCGAGAAGGAGGCCGAGACCCCCGGACGGGAGTTCGTGCTCGCCTTCGTCGGGCCGCTGCTCTCCCTCGCCCTGGCAGGCGTCTTCTACGCCGCCATGCAGACCGTGGAACCCGGGACAGTCCCGGGCGTCCTGCTGGCCGGCCTGATGATCTCCAACCTCATCGTGGCCGCGTTCAACCTCCTGCCCGGCCTGCCCCTCGACGGCGGGCGCATGCTCCGCGCGGTCATCTGGAAGATCACCGGCAAGCCGATGAGCGGCACCATCGCCGCCGCCTGGGTCGGCCGCGCCCTCGCCGTCTCCGTCCTGATCGGCCTGCCCCTGCTGACCCAGTCCGGCGCCCTCGGCACCGAGGCCGTGGACAACGTCGGCATGGACACCGTCCTGGACGCCCTGCTCGCCGCCATCCTCGCCGCGATCATCTGGACCGGCGCCGGCAGCAGCCTGCGCATGGCCCGCCTGCGCGAGCACCTCCCCGAACTGCGCGCCCGTGCGCTCACCCGCCGTGCCGTCCCGGTCGAGACCGACACCCCGCTCTCGGAGGCCCTGCGCCGCGCCAACGCCGCGGGAGCCCGCGCCCTGGTCGTCGTCGACGCCCACGGCAACCCCGTCTCCCTCGTCCGCGAGGCCGCCATCGTGGGCGTCCCCGAACACCGCCGCCCCTGGGTCGCGGTCAGCGGCCTCGCCCAGGAACTGACCGACGGCATGCGCGTCTCGGCGGAACTGTCCGGCGAGGAGCTCCTGGACGCCCTCCGGGCGACCCCCGCGACCGAGTACCTGGTGGTCGAGGAGACCGGCGAGATCTACGGCGTCCTGTCCGCGGCCGATGTGGAACGAGCCTTCGTGAAGGCCATGGCCCGTCCCTCCTAGTGGTCGGAGGGCCTCTCATGTGCCGGTAGGCTGGTCACATGTCCGAACCGACCGGTGCCGCCCGCAGGCGCGGGCCCTTCAAGGTCGGGGACCAGGTACAGCTGACCGACCCCAAGGGCCGCCACTACACGTTCACGCTCGAGGCCGGGAAGAACTTCCACACCCACAAGGGTTCCTTCCCGCACGACGAACTGATCGGCGCTCCCGAGGGCAGCGTTGTCCGCACCACGGGAAACGTCGCCTACCTCGCGCTGCGCCCCCTGCTCCCCGACTACGTCCTGTCCATGCCCCGCGGCGCCGCCGTGGTCTACCCCAAGGACGCGGGGCAGATCCTCGCCTTCGCCGACATCTTCCCCGGCGCCCGCGTCGTGGAGGCCGGCGTCGGCTCGGGCTCGCTCAGCAGCTTCCTGCTGCGCGCCATCGGCGACCAGGGCATGCTGCACAGCTACGAGCGCCGTGCGGACTTCGCCGAGATCGCCCAGGCGAACGTGGAGCGCTACTTCGGCGGCCCGCACCCCGCCTGGCAGCTCACCGTGGGCGACCTCCAGGACAACCTGTCCGACGCCGACGTCGACCGCGTCATCCTCGACATGCTCGCTCCCTGGGAGTGCCTGGAGGCCGTCTCCAAGGCGCTGGTCCCCGGCGGCATCCTGTGCTGCTACGTGGCGACCACCACCCAGCTGGCCCGGACCGTCGAGTCCATCCGCGAGATCGGCTGCTTCAACGAGCCGACCTCCTGGGAGACGATGATCCGCAACTGGCACATCGAGGGCCTGGCCGTCCGTCCGGACCACCGGATGATCGGCCACACCGGCTTCCTGCTCACCGCCCGCCGCCTCGCCGACGGCGTCGAGCCGCCCATGCGCCGCCGCCGCCCCGCCAAGGGCGCCTACGGCGAGGACTATGCGGGCCCCAACGCCGACGGCGGCACCGGCCGCTGAGACGGCCCGCCGCCCCGCACAACACACAGGCGCCGTGGCGGAGTTCCCGGACCCGATCCGAACTCCGCCACGGCGCCTCGCTGTTGCCCCGGGTTGCCGCGGCGGGTGAACCAGCGCGTGTCTCCATTGACCTGTAACAGACCTCCTGCGGCCCGCCTTGCCGACGTGACGCGGACCGGCGGCGGCCCGCGCCGGCAGGTGCTTGCTGACACAGCGGCAGGGACCGTAACTCTTCTGCCTCCCCCGGCGCAGGACGTGCACCCCGCCGTTCCCTCGCGGTGTGACGTGTGGCACCATGCTGGCCACCCCACCACCGGCACAGCCCTCAGGAGACACTCCTAGTGCAGCCTTCCGCCGTCCCGGAGCTCGCTCACACTCACACCCGTCCCATCCACTGGCTCGCCACCGCCACGGCCGTCGCCGGCGTCGTGGCCCTTTCCTCGATCCTCCAGCCGGGCGCGGCCACGGCGGCCCAGGCGGCCGGTCCCGAGACCAGAAGCGCTCCGGCGCACGTCGCGCCGCCCGACGCGGCCGCGGTGACGTTCCCGATCGAGTGCGGCCCGGTGAAGGCCGTGGTGAAGAAGCGGGCTTCCGGCGACCTCGACGGCGACGGCAGCCCCGAGACGGTGGCCGTGGTCCACTGCGACTCCCCGATGGGCACCCCGCCGGACGGCGTGTACGTCCTCACCAGGGGCGGCGACGGCGGCGAACCGCGCGTGGTGGCGACCCTGCTCGACCCCAAGGACGGCACCACCGTCAGCGACTTCGCCGTACGCGACGGCGCCGTCACGGCCACGCTCCTCGGCTACTCGTCGCCCGATGTGCCGCGTTGCTGCCCCGATGTGCACAGCGACGTGAAATGGCGTTGGCAGAACGGCGCGTTCGTGCGCTCGGCGCCGGCCGGTGCCCGCAGCGCGTGAGGTCCCTGCGCCCCACGTGTGAGATATCAGACAGTAGTGACGGAGCGTGGAGAAGTAGTCACTCTGCGTCCGGCCCGTACACCTCGGCCCTGTCCGAAACTCGACGTACGTGGATGCACTCGCCCGGACACTCCTTCGCGGAGTCGATCACGTCCGTGAGAAGCGGCAACGGAACGGGCGTTGTCGCGCCCTTGTCCTGGAGCAACTCGTCGTCGGAGCTCTTCACATAGGCCAGACCGTCGATGTCCAGCTCGAACACCTCGGGCGCGTACTGGGCGCAGATGCCGTCACCGGTACACAGGTCCTGGTCGATCCAGACCTCCAGCGCCTCGCCGTCGACCCCGGCCTCCTGCTGCACGCTCATGTCTCCTGCCGTTTCATACGTCGAGCCATGTCGGGAATCCGGCCAGCTCTGACGGGTGTTGAACGCTTCGACCCTACCTCCGGCTGGGTTCCAATCATGTTCGCTGGGTATTCCCCTGGCGTGAGGGAGAGCGCAAGGGTGAAGATCGGACACACCCCGACCGTCTTTGTGATCTAGGGGTTTCAATCGACACCCGCCCAGGTAGGGTCTGGAAGCGTCCAGCTCCCCTTGGAGGAGGTGAGGACCGTGGCAGCCCACGACGACGACATGAACCGCGGCATCCGCCCGGGACGCGGGTCCGACGACCCGGCCGGGCAGATCGCCTACCTTGAGCAGGAGATCGCCGTCCTGCGACGCAAGCTCGCCGACTCTCCGCGACACACGAGGATTCTCGAAGAGCGGATCGTCGAGCTGCAGACCAATCTGGCCGGCGTGTCCGCGCAGAACGAGCGACTCGCCAACACGCTCCGTGAGGCCCGTGACCAGATCGTGGCCCTCAAGGAGGAAGTCGACCGGCTCGCACAGCCGCCGGCCGGCTTCGGGGTCTTCCTGACGGCGAACGAGGACGGCACCGCCGACATCTTCACCGGCGGCCGCAAGCTCAGGGTGAACGTCAGCCCCAGCGTCGAGCTCGAAGAGCTCCGGCGTGGCCAGGAAGTAATGCTCAACGAAGCGCTCAACGTGGTCGAGGCCATGGAGTACGAGCGCGTCGGTGACATCGTCACCCTCAAGGAGATCCTCGAGGACGGCGAGCGGGCCCTCGTGCTCGGGCACACCGACGAGGAGCGAGTGGTACGGCTCGCCGAGCCGCTGCTGGACGTGAACATCCGGCCCGGTGACGCCCTGCTGCTCGAACCCCGCTCGGGCTACGTCTACGAGATCGTTCCGAAGAGCGAGGTCGAGGAACTCGTCCTCGAAGAAGTCCCCGACATCGGCTACGAGCAGATCGGTGGTCTCGGCGGCCAGATCGAGGCCATCCGCGACGCGGTCGAGCTCCCCTACCTCTACCCGGACCTGTTCAAGGAGCACGAACTGCGGCCGCCGAAGGGTGTCCTGCTGTACGGGCCCCCCGGATGCGGCAAGACGCTCATCGCCAAGGCCGTGGCCAACTCGCTGGCCAAGAAGGTCGCCGAGGTGACCGGCCAGGCCGCAGGCAAGAGCTTCTTCCTCAACATCAAGGGCCCCGAGCTCCTGAACAAGTACGTCGGTGAGACGGAGCGGCAGATCCGCCTCGTCTTCCAGCGGGCCCGTGAGAAGGCCAGCGAGGGCACGCCCGTCATCGTCTTCTTCGACGAGATGGAGTCCCTCTTCCGCACTCGTGGCTCCGGTGTCAGCTCGGACGTGGAGAACACCATCGTCCCGCAGCTGCTCGCCGAGATCGACGGTGTGGAGGGCCTGCAGAACGTGGTCGTGATCGGTGCCTCCAACCGTGAGGACATGATCGACCCGGCCATCCTGCGGCCCGGTCGGCTGGACGTGAAGATCAAGATCGAGCGTCCGGACGCCGAGGCGGCCAAGGACATCTTCGGCAAGTACCTCACCGAGCGCCTCCCGCTGCACAGCGACGACCTCGCCGAGCACAGCGGATCCAAGGCCTCCACGGTTCAGAGCATGATCCAGACGGCCGTCGAACAGATGTACGCCGAATCCGAGGAGAACCGCTTCCTGGAGGTCACCTACGCCAACGGCGACAAGGAAGTCCTCTACTTCAAGGACTTCAACTCCGGCGCCATGATCGAGAACATCGTGGGCCGCGCCAAGAAGATGGCGATCAAGGACTTCCTCGAGAAGAACCAGAAGGGCCTCCGGGTCTCCCACCTCCTCCAGGCCTGCGTGGACGAGTTCAAGGAGAACGAGGACCTGCCGAACACCACCAACCCGGACGACTGGGCCCGGATCTCCGGAAAGAAGGGCGAGCGGATCGTATACATCCGTACGCTCATCACCGGAAAGCAGGGCGCGGACACCGGACGCTCCATCGACACGGTGGCGAACACCGGTCAGTACCTGTAAAAGGCAGGGCGGCTGCGGGTGCCCTCGGCGGGTACCCGCAGCCGACTGTTTTTCAGGCCAGCTGGAGCAACGCAATGACGCAAATGATCTCCCCACCAGCGCAAAGGCGTTCTAGGCTCTTGCGTACCGCCAAGTCGCGCAGTGCGGGGACGGGCACCGCACACGCAACCGAGCGCCAGCGGTATCTGAGTGGCGCCCACGACCGAGGGCGCCGCCGGGCAAGGAGGGCCGCATGACCGTACGGCGAGTAATGGGCATCGAGACGGAGTACGGAATCTCCGTCCCCGGCCACCCCAACGCCAATGCCATGCTCACCTCGTCCCAGATCGTGAACGCCTACGCGGCGGCGATGCACCGGGCCCGCCGGGCCCGCTGGGACTTCGAGGAGGAGAACCCGCTGCGGGACGCGCGAGGCTTCGACCTCGCCCGCGAGGCCGCCGACTCCAGTCAGCTCACCGACGAGGACATCGGCCTGGCCAACGTGATCCTCACCAACGGCGCACGGCTCTACGTCGACCACGCACACCCCGAGTACAGCGCCCCCGAGGTCACCAACCCGCGGGACGCCGTCCTGTGGGACAAGGCCGGCGAGCGGATCATGGCGGAGGCCGCGGAACGGGCCGCCCAGCTGCCCGGTGCCCAGCCGATCCACCTGTACAAGAACAACACCGACAACAAGGGCGCGTCCTACGGCACGCACGAGAACTACCTGATGAAGCGGGAGACCCCCTTCTCGGACATCGTGCGCCACCTGACGCCGTTCTTCGTCTCCCGCCAGGTCTTCACCGGAGCGGGGCGCGTCGGCATCGGCCAGGACGGGCACGAGCACGGCTTCCAGCTCAGCCAGCGAGCCGACTACTTCGAGGTCGAGGTCGGTCTCGAGACGACGCTCAAGCGCCCGATCATCAACACCCGCGACGAGCCGCACGCGGACGCCGAGAAGTACCGCCGTCTGCACGTGATCATCGGCGACGCGAACCTGTCGGAGATCTCGACGTACCTCAAGCTGGGGACGACCTCCCTGGTCCTGTCGATGATCGAGGACGGTTTCATCGCCGTCGACCTGGCCGTCGACCAGCCGGTCCGCACCCTCCACCAGGTCTCGCACGACCCGTCCCTGAAGCGCCTGATCACGCTGCGCAGCGGCCGTACGCTCACGGCGGTCCAGCTTCAGATGGAGTACTACGAGCTCGCGCGCAAGTACGTGGAGGAGCGGTTCGGGGCCGACGCCGACGACCAGACCAAGGACGTCCTGTCCCGCTGGGAGGACACCCTCACCCGTCTGGAGCACGACCCGATGAGCCTCGCCGGCGAGCTGGACTGGGTCGCCAAGCGGGAGCTCATGGAGGGCTACCGGCGCCGGGACGACCTCGACTGGGACGCGGCGCGGCTGCACCTGGTCGACCTGCAGTACGCCGACGTACGGCCCGAGAAGGGTCTGTACAACCGTCTGGTGGCCCGCGGGCGCATGAAGCGGCTGCTGGACGAGACGGACGTCGAGCGGGCCCGTACGGCGCCGCCGGAGGACACCCGCGCGTACTTCCGCGGCCGCTGCCTGGAGCAGTACGCGGACGACGTGGCGGCGGCCTCCTGGGACTCGGTGATCTTCGACCTGCCGGGCCGGGACTCCCTCCAGCGGGTTCCAACCCTGGAACCGCTTCGCGGAACGCGTAATCACGTCAAGGAGCTTCTGGATCGCTGCCGCACCGCGGAAGACCTGGTCAGGGTCCTTTCGGGCGGGTGAGCGCGTTCAGCGGGTACTCGGGTGGGGCCCGCCGGACAGGGTGGAAAATCCCAGGTCCGGGAATCATCGAGGTGGTCCCCGTACGTTGGAGCAACTGCGGGGCCATTGTCAGACCCGGCGAGTAGGGTCTGATCTTGACCGAGCAACTGTGTCGGGCGAACCGAGCGGGGTGAGGGATATGGCGACCAAGGACACCGGCGGCGGACAGCAGAAGGCCACCCGGTCCACCGAGGAGGTCGAGGAGCAGGCGGCAGAGGCGCAGGCTTCGGAGGACGTCAAGGAGCGTCACGAGAAGCTGAGCGACGACGTGGACTCGGTTCTGGACGAGATCGACGACGTCCTCGAGGAGAACGCCGAGGACTTCGTGCGCTCCTTCGTTCAAAAGGGTGGCCAGTAGAGCATCTCTGCCTTCAATTCGAAGGTGTATGGGGTGCATGGGTGATGGACGGGCGGCGCGGAGCGCTGCGCGCGGGCAGTGCATGACGTGATGCCTTCGCGTGCGGCGCTCCGGGCGCCGGTGGCGTCCGGAGCCGTTCGCCCGCCTGATGAGCGCGGAGGGCAAGTGCGGCGTCGCTCCGGCGGAGTTGGTCCCGCCGGGCATGTGGATCACCGCCGAAGGACGGGTAGGGTCCGAGGCATACCGTGCCCCCGGTCGCAACCGGACCGGGGTTGTTCCAAGGATCGGCCCGACGTCACAGGGCGGGCTGTCGCATACGTGGAAGGAATCGCGTGGAAGCCAACACTCGTAGCACCGGGCGTCTACCAGCTGCCTTCCTGACGCCAGGGTCTTCCTCCTTCATGGACTTCCTGTCCGATCACCAGCCCGAACTGCTGCCGGGTAACAAGAAGTTGCCGCCGGTGCAGGGGGCGATCGAGGCGCCGCACGGCACGACGATCGTGGCCGTGACGTTCCCCGGCGGCGTCGTCCTCGCCGGTGACCGGCGGGCCACCATGGGCAACGTCATCGCGCAGCGGGACATCGAGAAGGTCTTCCCGGCCGACGAGTACTCGGCCGTGGGCATCGCCGGTACGGCGGGTCTGGCCGTGGAGATGGTGAAGCTGTTCCAGCTGGAGCTGGAACACTTCGAGAAGGTCGAGGGCGCGCAGCTGTCCCTGGAGGGCAAGGCGAACCGGCTGTCGACGATGATCCGCTCGAACCTGGGGATGGCCATGCAGGGGCTGGCCGTCGTTCCGCTGTTCGCCGGGTACGACGTGGACCGGGAGAAGGGGCGGATCTTCTCCTACGACGTGACGGGCGGGCGCTCCGAGGAGCAGGGTTATGCGGCCACGGGTTCCGGGTCGATCTTTGCTCGCGGCGCGATGAAGAAGCTCTTCCGGGACGACCTGAACGAGGCCGAGGCCACGACGCTCGTGGTCCAGGCGCTCTACGACGCGGCAGACGACGACTCGGCGACCGGCGGTCCCGATGTCGCCCGCCGGATCTATCCCATCGTCACCGTGATCACCGAGGACGGTTTCCGCCGGCTCTCCGAGAACGAGTCGTCCGAGATCGCACGCTCGGTTCTGGAGCGGCGTCTGGAGCAGCCCGACGGCCCGCGGGCCGCACTGCTGTGAGCAGCGGGCTGTCTTCATGAGGGTGGTCCAGTGAACCGACGGAATCTTCAAGAGAGGGACGGATAACCGGTGTCGACGCCGTTCTATGTCTCACCCCAGCAGGCGATGGCCGACAAGGCCGAGTACGCCCGCAAGGGCATCGCCCGTGGTCGCAGCCTGGTCGTGCTGCAGTACGCCGACGGCATCGTGTTCGTCGGGGAGAACCCGTCCCGTGCGCTGCACAAGTTCAGCGAGATCTATGACCGGATCGGCTTCGCGGCCGCCGGCAAGTACAACGAGTACGAGAACCTTCGGATCGGCGGTGTGCGCTACGCCGACCTGCGGGGTTATACCTACGACCGGGCCGATGTGACGGCCCGGGGCCTGGCGAACGTGTACGCGCAGACGCTGGGCACGATCTTCTCCAGTGTCGGGGAGAAACCGTACGAGGTGGAGCTGGTCGTCGCGGAGGTCGGGGAGACGCCCGAGGGCGACCAGATCTACCGGTTGCCGCATGACGGTTCCATCGTGGACGAGCACGGCTCGGTCGCGGTGGGGGGCAACGCGGAGCAGATCAGCAGCTATCTGGACCAGCGTCACCAGGACGGTATGACGCTGGCCGAGGCGCTGAAGCTGGCGGTGCAGGCGCTGTCCCGTGACACGAACGGCAGCGAGCGGGAGATTCCCGCGGAGCGGCTGGAAGTGGCGGTGCTGGACCGTACGCGGCCGCAGAAGCGCAAGTTCAAGCGGATCAGTGGGCGCCAGCTGGGCCGACTGCTGGAGGCGGGCGGGGCGACCACGGCGTCGGAGGCCGAGGCGGACGCGGATGCTGAAGCTGAGGCGTCCGGGGACGGCGAGTAGTCGTCCACTGTCGCGCGCCCTGGCCGTTTCTGCGGTCGGGGCGCGCGGTCGTATGCCTGCGCGTGCCTCCGGCGGTTGGGCGGGGTGCCTGCGGCGGCCTGTGCGGGTGCGGTGGGGGTGCGTGTGGCGCCTGCGGCCGGCTTGTGGGTCGGGGCCGCGTCGGGGGTGTCCGTCCTCGGAACGGCGTGATGGGGTCGGACGCCGACTGACTGTCCGCTGACGCGCCAACCGCTGCGGGCGGACACCCCCGCCCATCAGTCGCAGGCCGTCGCTGTGGGCTGCGGTGCAGGTGCAGGTGCAGGTGCCTGGGGGCCTGCTGTGCTGCCGCAGGCCATCCCGTTCCGCCAAGTTGCGGGCACCACCCCGCCCCGGCACCAACGCCGAGCGGCTACGGCAAGACCGGTGGTGCCGTAGAGGCCCGCACCACCAGCCGCACCGGAATGTCCCCGCCCTCGGGCTCACGGCCCTCCAGGACGGCCAGCAGCGCCCGCATGCCCCGTTCGCCGAACAACTCGGCGTCCAGGCGGACCGTCGTCAGCTCAGGGTCGATCGCCGTGGCCAGGGCCAGATCGTCCAGGCCGGTGACCGACAGGTCGTCCGGGACGCGCAGGCCCAGGCGGCGAGCTGCCTTGTACGTGCCGGCGGCCAGCTGGTCGTCGTCGCAGATCACGGCCGTAGGGCGGGGGCCGGGCTCCGAGAGGGCGGGTTCGGCCGCGGCCACCGCGCCCTCGATGGAGATCGGTGAGCGGGCCGTGCGGACGGACGTACCGGGCACCTCGGCCAGACGAGCCGCCAGCTCCCGGGCGCGTACCTCGAAGGTCCAGGACGGTACGTCCGCCGCGAGGTGGAGGAACCGCCGGTGGCCGAGGGACAGCAGGTGCTCCGCGACCTGGCGGACACCGTCGGCGATGTCCAGGTTCACCGTCGCCGCCCCCAGGCTGCCCGCCGGGTCGCTGTCCAGCATCACCAGCGGCAAAGCCTCCCCACGGATCGCGGTCAGCGCGTCCGCGGCCATGGACGAGGCGATGACGCCGTCCAGAGCGGCTTGGGCGGAGGCGAAGGGATCCCGGGCGGGGCCGATGCCCTCGGGGGAGGGGTAGAGGACCACGCCGAAGCCGTGCTCGGCGGCGACGCGGGTGGCGCCCGTGTAGACACCGGCGAAGAACTCCGTGGTCAGGGCCGGGACCACGAGCAGGACCGTGCGGGTGCGGCCCAGGCGCAGGTTGCGGGCGGCCAGGTTCGGGCGGTAGCCCAGGTCGCGCGCGGCCTCGCGGACCCGCTCCGCCGTCGCCTCCGAGACGCGCCCGCGCCACTTGTCCCCGAGGACCAGGGAGACCGCCGCCTGGGAGACGCCGGCGGCCTGGGCGACGTCCCGGCTCGTGGGGCGGGTGCTGCCTCGTGCCACCGTCGGGCCGCTCCTTCGTCTGGACTCGTGAACAGCGGCCATGGTACGTATGGAAGCCGACGTTATACGTAAAACCTAGGGCGGGGACATGGCCACGGGATATCTGGAGATCCTCCGGGCGCGACACGCCGCCCGGCTGCTCGTCGGCACGCTCGTCGGCCGGCTGCCCAACGCCACGGCGGCCATCGCCATCCTGCTGTTCGTACGGGCCGAAGGCGGTTCGTACAGCGTCGCGGGGGCGCTGGTGGGCGTGTACGGCGTCGCCAACGCCGTGGGGCAGCCGGTGCTGGGCCGGCTCGTGGACCTGCGCGGGCAGCCGCGGGTGCAGTTGCCGGCGGCTCTTCTCTCCGGGCTCGCCATGGCTGTTTTCGCGTTTGCCGGTATCGGGTCGCTGCCCCTCGCGTATGCCGCCGTCGCGGCCGCCGGGCTCTTCACGCCGCCCCTCGAGGGCGGGCTGCGGGCTCTGTGGTCGTCCGTCCTCCGCAAGGAGGAGCACGTACACACCGCGTACGCCATGGACGCCGTGGCCCAGGAGGTGATGTTCACCGTCGGGCCGCTCCTCGTGACGCTGTGCGTGTCCCTGTGGTCCGCCCAGGCCGCGCTGCTCGTGCTGAACGTGGTCGGGGTGCTGGGGGCGCTGTCCGTGGTGGTGTCGCCGCCCTCGCGCGCGTGGCGGTCGGCGCCGCGTGAGGCGCACTGGCTCGGGGCGCTGCGCTCGTCGGGGCTGCTGGCGCTGCTGGCGGCGTTCCTGTTCATAGGGATGGCGCTCGGCTCCATCACGGTCGCCTCGGTGCCCTACGCGGACGACCACGGCGGTGACGTGGTGTACGGCTGGCTGATGGCGGCCCTGGGGTTCGGGGCGCTGGTCGGCGGCTCCGTCTACGGGGCGCGGCAGTGGGCCGGTGAGCCCGCGCGGCGACTGCGGGTGCTGGTGGCCCTTCTGGTGGTGTGTTACCTGCCGCTGATGCTCATGCCGGACGCGGTGCCGATGGTGGCGCTGACGGCGCTCGCCGGCGTCTTCCTCGCGCCCGCCATCGCCTGCGCGTTCGTCCTGGTCGACCGGCACGCCCCGCGCGGCACGGTCACCGAGGCGTTCTCCTGGCTGGTGACGACGTTCACCGTGGGCCACTCGGTCGGAGCGGGCGTCGCGGGGCCCGTCGTAGAGACGGGCGGGGCCCTGTGGGGCTTCGCCGTGCCGTGTGTGGCGGGTGGCGTGTCCCTGCTGGTTTTGACCGCCACGGGGCGGGTACTCGCAGCTCCCGGTGGGGGAGCGGTGGTTGCCGCCGGTTCGGAAAATGATCCAAACCGTGCCGTCGAACCCCGTTTCAGTTCAGGGGATCGGGCGTAATGTTCCCTCATGGACCGCCGCATTTTCGGGCTGGAGAACGAGTACGGCGTCACGTGCACGTTCAGGGGACAGCGCCGCCTGTCTCCTGACGAGGTGGCGCGGTACCTCTTCCGCCGTGTCGTGTCATGGGGCCGCAGTAGCAATGTCTTTCTGCGAAACGGCGCCCGCCTCTATCTCGACGTGGGTTCACATCCGGAATACGCCACACCCGAATGTGACAACGTGACCGAACTGGTCACCCACGACAAAGCGGGCGAGCGCATTCTCGAGGGACTCCTGGTGGACGCCGAACGACGCCTGCACGAGGAGGGAATCGCGGGCGACGTCTACCTCTTCAAGAACAACACCGATTCGGCGGGCAACTCCTACGGCTGCCACGAGAACTATCTCGTCGCCCGGCACGGGGAGTTCTCCCGGCTCGCGGACATTCTGATTCCGTTCCTGGTCACACGGCAGTTGCTGTGCGGCGCGGGCAAGGTGCTCCAGACGCCGCGCGGTGCCGTGTACTGCGTCAGCCAGCGGGCCGAGCACATCTGGGAGGGCGTCTCCTCGGCGACGACCCGCTCCCGGCCGATCATCAACACGCGTGACGAGCCGCACGCGGACGCCGAGCGCTACCGCCGCCTGCACGTCATCGTGGGCGACTCCAACATGTCCGAGACGACCATGCTGCTCAAGGTCGGCGCCACCGACCTGGTGCTGCGCATGATCGAGGCGGGCACGGTGATGCGGGACCTCACCCTGGAGAACCCGATCCGGGCGATCCGCGAGGTCAGCCACGACATCACCGGCCGCCGCAAGGTCCGCCTGGCCAGCGGACGCGAGGCCTCCGCCCTGGAGGTGCAGCGCGAGTACTACGAGAAGGCCCTGGACTTCTGCGACCGCCGCGGCATCCGCACCGGCACCGTGGAGCAGGTCCTGGAGCTGTGGGGCCGCACGCTGGACGCGATCGAGACCGAGGACCTCGACCGCATCGGCACCGAGATCGACTGGGTCATGAAGTACAAGCTCCTCGAGCGGTACCGGGCCAAGCACAACATGACCATGTCGCATCCGCGCGTCGCGCAGATAGACCTCGCCTACCACGACATCCACCGCCGTCGTGGCCTGTACTACCTGCTCGAGAAGAAGGGTCAGGCAGCACGCATCTGCAACGACTTGAAGATCTTCGAGGGCAAGTCCGTTCCGCCGCAGACCACTCGGGCCCGGCTGCGCGGCGACTTCATCCGGCGCGCGCAGGAACAGCGCCGTGACTTCACGGTCGACTGGGTGCACCTCAAGCTCAACGACCAGGCCCAGCGCACCGTGTTGTGCAAGGACCCGTTCCGTTCCGTGGACGACCGGGTGGAGAAGCTGATCGCCGGAATGTGAGGAAATGCGCCGGCGGGGAAATCGCCGGAACGCCACACGGGCGCCGTACGTTACAAGTACGGCGCCCTTCTCACGCCGTAGAGTTGCGCGCACGCCATCAACGAGACGATCGATTACGAGGCCCCCACAGTGCGCCGACGCTCACTTCTCATCTCTGTACCCGCTGGACTGGCCACGCTCGCCGCATGCGGCGACGACAAGTCCGACTCGAGCAAGGCCAGCGACAGCCCGTCGCCCTCGGCGTCGGCGCCGTCCGCGGCCCCGCCGCCGAAGATCGTCGACGGTCCGCTGCCGGCGGTCACCGCGGGCACGAAGTTCGACGAGAAGCCGACGATCGCCAAGGGCAGTGGAGCCCCGTCGAAGCAGCTCGCGGTGAAGACCCTGGTCGCGGGCAGCGGCAAGACCATCGCGGAGAACGACTTCGTCGTCGCGAACTACCTGGGCCAGGTCTGGAACACCGCCAAGGTCTTCGACAACTCCTACGACCGCAAGACCCGCCTGGCCATCCAGCTCGCCCAGGGCCAGATCATCGACGGCTGGCGGTACGCGCTGGCCGGCAAGAAGGCCGGCAGCCGCGTCGAGATGGCCGTCCCGCCCACCTGGGGCTACGGCTCGCAGGGCAACCCGCAGGCGGGCATCAAGGGCACCGACACCCTGGTCTTCGTCGTCGACGTGCAGGACACGTTCAACGCCAAGAGCTCCGCCAAGGGCAAGGAGGTCCCGCAGGGCAACGCGGACCTGCCCAAGGTCGGCACCAACACCGACGGCAAGGCGCCCTCCATCGAGGTGCCCAAGGCGGCCGCGCCGAAGAAGCTCGTGGCGGAGTACGTCCTGGAGGGCGACGGCGAGGAGGTCGCCGCCGACAACAGCGTCCTCGTGCAGTACAAGGGCGTGCTGTGGGACGGCGGCAAGGAGTTCGACTCGTCGTACGCCAACAAGCAGCTGGTGTCGTTCTCGCTCCAGCAGGTCGTCAAGGGCTGGGCGCAGGGCCTGACCGGCAAGAAGGTCGGCAGCCGGGTCCTCATCGTCATCCCGCCGGAGCTGGGATACGGGGACAAGCCGCCGCAGGGCAGCGGCATCAAGAAGGACTCCACGCTGGTCTTTTCGGTGGACATCCTCGCGAAGCTGTGACGCGCGTGGGATGTAAGACTGTGCGTGTTCGCCTTTCCGTAGACAAGCAGGAGCTAGAGACGTGAGCATCGACAAGCCCGAGATCGACTTCCCGGGCGGCGAGCCCCCGGCGGACCTCGAGATCAAGGACATCTGGGAAGGCGACGGCCCGGTCGCGCAGGCGGGCCAGACCGTCACCGTGCACTACGTCGGCGTCGCCTTCAGCACGGGCGAGGAGTTCGACGCCAGCTGGAACCGCGGCACCCCCTTCCGCTTCCCGCTGGGCGGCGGCCGGGTCATCAAGGGCTGGGACCAGGGCGTGCAGGGCATGAAGGTCGGCGGCCGCCGCCAGCTGACCGTCCCCGCCCACCTCGCCTACGGCAACCAGAGCCCGACCCCTCTGATCAAGCCCGGCGAGACGCTGATCTTCGTGGTCGACCTGCTCGGGGTCTGAGCAGGATCCGAACAGACTCGATCACGTGGGGCCCATGCCTGTTCGGGCATGGGCCCTCGGCTTTTGCCGGGCCACCGTGTGGCGGTACGGTCATCGCTCGTAAGCACCATAGGGAGGCGAAGCGCGTCGATGGCCATTGCCAAGGCCGAGCGTCTGATGAACCTGGCGCTGTGTCTGCTCGGGACGCGGCGGCCGCTCAGCAAGCGCGAGCTGCGCGACTCCATCGAGGCCTACGTCGAGGCCTTCGGGCCGGGCAACGGCTCGGGCGGCAACGACGACTCCTTCAACCGCATGTTCGAGCGCGACAAGGACGACCTGCGCGAACTCGGTCTGGTCATCGAGACCGTCGAGAGCCTCGACGGCGAGGTCGGCTATCTGGCCCGCCGCGACAGCAACCGTCTCCCGCCCATCACCCTGGACGCCGAGGAGGCCGCGGCGCTCGGGCTCGCCGCCAAGGTGTGGCAGCAGGCCCGGCTCGCCGGCGCGGCCAGCGGCGCCCTCCAGAAGCTGCGCGCGGCCGGGCTCCCCGAGGACGTCGATCCGTACGGGTCGCACGGCGCCCTTGAGCCGCGCATCCCCGTGCACGAGGCGGCGTTCGAACCGCTGATGCTCGCCTGCCGGGACCGCAGGCCCCTCGTGTTCGACTACCGCAAGGCCACCGCCGCACACCCCGAGCAGCGGCACGTGGAGCCGTGGGCGCTGGAGTGCTGGCGGGGCCACTGGTACCTGGCGGGCTGGGACCGCGACCGGGGCGCCGAGCGGGTCTTCCGGCTGTCCCGGATCACCGGCAAGGTCCGCTCGCGCGGCGGCCGGTACACCGCTCCCGTGCCGGACGTCGTCACCGTCCGTGAGACCGTCGCGAGCTGGGCCGGGGAGATCACCGACCGGTCGGCGCGGATCCGGCTGCGCTCGGACGCGGGGTACCCCCTTCGGGCGAAGGCCACCTCCGTACGGGAACTCGGTGACGGCTGGGACGAGTTGGAGATTCCGTACGGCCACGGGCTGGACGCCTGGCTGGTGGAGTTCGGGCCGGACGTGGTCGTCCTTGAGCCCGCGGAGCTGCGGGCCGACGTGGTGGACCGGCTGCGGGCCGTGGCCAAGGGCTGAGGGGGAGCGGACGAGACAGTGGCAGGCAAACCGGTCAGGCCCGTGAACGCCATCGACCAGACCAGACGGATGCTCTCCCTGGTGACGTATCTGAGGGAGCGCCCCGGGGCCCGGGTCGAGGACGTCGCGCGCGCCTTCGGCATCACCGAGGACGAGCTGGTCTCCGACCTCGACGTGCTGCCCATGTGCGGCACCAGCTTCCGCGGCGGCGACCTGCTCGACATCGACACCGACGGCGAGCGCATCTGGTGGCACAACCCGGCCGCCCTGGCGGCGGAGGCGGCCGAGCCGCTCAGGCTCGCCGCCGACGAGGCCACCGCCCTGCTCGTCGCCGCCCGGGCCGTGGCCACGCTGCCCGGACTGCGTGAGAGCGACCGGCAGGCGCTGCTGCGTGCGACGGCCAAGGTGGAGGCCGCGGCCGGCGAGGCGGCGGGCGCCAGCTCGCGGCTGTCGGTGACCTTCGAATCGGAGGGTGGCGTCTTCGCGGACGTCGACCGGGCGATCGCCGAGCGCCGCCGCCTGTGGATCCGCTACTACTCGCCCGCGCGCGACGAGGTCACCGAGCGGGAGATCGACCCGATCCGCCTGGTCAGCGTGGGGCACACGTATGTCGAGGCCTGGTGCCGCCGCTCGGAGGCGCGTCGCACCTTCCGGCTCGACCGGGTCGCCGAGATCAAGATCCTGGACGAGCCGTCGGCACCGCCGGAGATCGAGCTGCGGGACCTGTCGGAGGCGCTGGTGCAGCCCGCGGCCGAGGACCCGGAGGTCGTGGTCGAGGTCGGGCCCGGCGGCCGCTGGGTCGCCGAGTACTACCCGCATGACACTGCGGATGAGCTCCCGGACGGCGGGCTGCGTATCACTCTGCGGACCCCCGAGCCCGCGTCGCTGCGGCGCCTGGCGCTGCGGCTGGGGCGCGACGGCCGCATCGTGTCGCCGCCCGAGCTGGCGGACAGCGCCCGGCAGGCCGCCCGCGAGGCGCTGGCGGCGTACGACGGGATCGAGGCGGTGGCGGCGGCCGACGATGCGGAGGGGGCCGAGGTCCGCGGGCCGCACGCGGTGGCGGACGGGCCGGACGGCAGGCGCGTGTGAGCCGCAGGTGCCCGGGGCGCCGACGGCCGGTTGCCAGGGCCGTCCCCCGCCACCGCTGCGGTGCCGGGGGGCGGACCTGGTCGACGTCGGTGGCGAGCCGGCCCGCCCCGGCGTCCCCCGGGTGCCCCGAAGGCGAACGACCCGAGAAAGAGGAGCCAGGGCTGTGAGCGAGTCGGTGACGTCCGGTGCGATGGGCATGACGGTGGAGTCCGCGTTCGGCGGGATGAGGAGCGTGACCCCGGTGGTGTTCCGGGCGGGCTGCCCGGACTGCCGGGGGCGCTTCGAACTCACCGCGGGTGCCCTGCGCCTCGCCATCGGCGCCACGAGCCGCACCACCTTCTACTCCTTCACCTGCCCGGAGTGCGGTGCGTCCGTGCGCAAGCCCGCGGGGGAGCGGATCGTGGAGCTGCTCACCGGCGGCGGCGTGCGGACCCTTCGGCTGCACTCGACCCTGTAGAGGGTCTGGACGTGCGGCGTTCCAGGAGGGTCTAGGCTCGGCGTCATGTTCTGGCCGATGTTCGCGATTGCCGTGGGATTCGTGGGTCTCGCCGTGCTCGGGGTGCTCGCCGTGCGGGTCTTCGTCGAGGCACAGCGCCTGGGCAGCCAGGTCACGGATTCGGCGCGCCGTATCAACCGCGCAGCGGAGGACCTGGAGCGGGCGGCGGAGAGCGCGGCCCGGTCCGTGGACGCCCTGTGAGCTGTCCTGCGGGCGGCTGTGAGTCGGGCTTTGGGGCACTTCGCCCTGTCACCTCGGCGGTTCGGACAGGTACGCTGCTGGTCGCGGCCCGGTTAACGAGGCACTGGCCGCGGACGGGAGTACGCACAGGGGATGCAGAGGGATTGCCTCACGTTTACCCCTGAGCGTTACGATCGCTGTCGACACGATCGTTCGGACACATGTCCGACTGGTCGGACAGCACCCCACCACAGCCGCCTCGGTGAGAAGGTAAAGACTTATGTTCGGAAGGCTCGGAGCCCCCGAGATCATTCTCATCCTCGTCGTCATCATCCTGCTGTTCGGCGCGAAGAAGCTTCCGGACATGGCTCGGTCGCTCGGCAAGTCCGCCCGCATCCTCAAGAGCGAGGCCAAGGCGATGAAGGACGAGAACAAGTCGTCCACGACCCCGGCCGGCCCGCCCAACAACGACGAGCAGCCCTCGCAGCGCACCATCCAGGCCGCCCCCGGTGACGTGACCAGCTCGCGCCCGGTCAACGAGCCGACGGACACGACCAAGCGCTGACGCAGGGCCGGTGACCTCCGGCCCGCCGCACGAGATGGGAACGTGGGTTGCTGAAGTCTGCCCGCAAGAAGGAGACGGATCCCGAGGGGCGGATGCCCCTCGCGGAGCACCTTCGCGAGCTCCGCAACCGGCTCGTGAAAAGCCTGCTGGCGATCGTTGTCACGACAATCGTCGCCGCTTTCTTCTACAAGGACATCATCCAGTTCTTCACGGATCCCATCCTTGATGCGGTGGGATGCCAGTACAGCTTCGCCGAACTGGCGAAGGGCACCGAGGAAACCCAGTGTGCGCGGATCGTCCAGAACGGTCTGCTGAGCCCGTTCACCCTCGCTCTCACGGTCTCGCTGTCCTCGGGTGTGGCCCTTGCGGCTCCGGTGTGGCTGTACCAGTTGTGGGCCTTCGTGGCGCCAGGCCTGCACCGACACGAGAAGAAGTACTCACTCGCCTTCGTGGCCGCGGGATTCCCGCTGTTCCTCATGGGCGGGTTCTTCGCCTACTGGTCGCTGCCCAAGATGGCGTCGGTGATGCTCGAGTTCTCGATCATCGGCAGCGACAACCAGCTTCCCCTGGATGATCTCCTGCAGCTGGTCATGCGGATGATCATCGTCTTCGGACTCTCCTTCGAGCTGCCGTTGCTGCTGGTCATGCTGAACTTCGGCGGTGTCCTCTCCGGCAAGAGGATGGCCGGCTGGTGGCGCGGCATGATCATGGGCATCACTCTGTTCGCCGCGATCGCCACTCCCAGCACCGACCCGATCTCCATGCTTGCCCTGGCGGGCCCCATCTGGGTCATGTACTTCGCAGCGAGCGCGATCGCCCTCGCGAACGACAGGCGGCGTGCCCGTCGCGAGGCGGAGAAGCCGGCGGACGACGAGGCCTCCGAGCTGGATCTCACCCCCGAGGACATCGGCGCGATCGAGCCCGTGACCACCAGCCGCGCCGCGCTGCCCGAGCAGGCGAGCGCGGACCGGACGGACCGGGTCAACGGTTATGACGACGTGACCTGAAGATCGGCAGGCAGCTCATAGGGTCGGTCGCGTGACCAGCGAGATCACCCTCTTCGTCAACCCCACCGCGGGCCGCGGCCGGGGCGCCCGCGCGGCGCAGCCGGCCGCTTCCGCTTTGCGGGCGGCCGGTTTCTCGGTACGCACGGTGCTCGGGGAGGACGCCGCCGACGCCCTCACACGGGCGCGTGCCGCCGTCGAGGGCGGTACCGGGGCACTGATAGCCGTTGGCGGTGACGGCATGGCCAACCTCGCGCTGCGGGCGGTCGCGGGCACGCGCACCCCGCTCGGCCTGGTCGCCGTCGGCACCGGCAACGACTTCGCCCGCACCCTCGGCCTGCCCGTGCGGGAGCCGGCCGCAGCGGGCCGCATGATCGCCGACGCCCTCAAGTGCGGCCGGATCCACGACGTGGACCTCGGGCAGGTGGGCGACAGCTGGTTCGGCACGGTCCTCGCCTCCGGATTCGACTCCCGCGTCAACGACCGGGGCAACCGCATGCGATGGCCCGCCGGCCGCTTCAAGTACGACCTCGCGATGGTCGCCGAACTCGCGGCGTTCCGGCCCGTCCCGTACCGGATCAGGCTCGACGACGGCGACGTGCGTGAGGTCGAGGCGACCCTGGTGGCCGTCGGCAACGGCTCCTCGTACGGCGGCGGCATGCGGATCTGCCCCGGCGCCGACCTGACCGACGGCCTGTTCGACATCACGGTGGTCGGGGACTGCAGCCGTACGACGCTGCTGCGGGTGTTCCCGAGGGTGTACCGGGGGGCCCACGTCGAGCATCCGAAGGTGACCGTGCTGCGGGCGGCGCGGGTCGAGATCACCGCCGAGGGGATCACGGGGTACGCGGACGGGGAGCCGCTGGGGCCGCTGCCGCTGAGCGCGCGCTGCGTGCGCGGGGGAGTGCGCGTCGTCGGCCCCTGAGCTGGAGGGATCCGAGGTTTCACAGGATCGGTTCCGGATAATGATCGTCCTGTTGTCGGTGCGGCCCGGTACGCTCGAAAGCACGATGACAGAGGATCTCTCACCGGCCGAGCGGTACGCGGCAGCCCGTCAGCGCGCTGCCGAGCAGGCCACCGCGCTCGCCTCCTTCCGCGAGATGTACGACTTCGGCCTCGACCCCTTCCAGATCGAGGCCTGCCAGGCGCTCGAGGCGGGGAAGGGCGTGCTGGTAGCCGCGCCCACCGGCTCCGGCAAGACGATCGTCGGCGAGTTCGCCGTCCACCTCGCCCTCCAGCAGGGCAAGAAGTGCTTCTACACGACGCCCATCAAGGCGCTGTCGAACCAGAAGTACGCCGACCTGTGCCGCCGCTACGGCACGGACAAGGTGGGCCTGCTCACCGGCGACAACAGCGTCAACTCCGGCGCGCCGGTGGTCGTGATGACCACCGAGGTGCTGCGGAACATGCTGTACGCCGGTTCGCAGACCCTCCTGGGCCTCGGCTACGTGGTCATGGACGAGGTGCACTACCTCTCCGACCGCTTCCGTGGAGCCGTATGGGAAGAGGTGATCATTCATCTTCCCGAGTCGGTCACGCTCGTCTCCCTCTCGGCGACCGTGTCGAACGCCGAGGAGTTCGGCGACTGGCTCGACACGGTCCGCGGCGACACCGAGGTGATCGTCTCCGAGCACCGGCCCGTGCCGCTGTTCCAGCACGTGCTGGCCGGGCGGCGGATGTACGACCTGTTCGAGGAGGGCGAGGGCCACAAGAAGGCAGTCAACCCCGACCTCACGCGCATGGCGCGCATGGAGGCGAGCCGGCCGTCGTACCAGGACCGCCGGCGCGGCCGACTGCGCGAGGCCGACCGCGAGCGCGAGCGCAGACAACGGTCCCGGGTGTGGACGCCGAGCCGGCCCGAGGTCATCGAGCGGCTCGACGCCGAGGGGCTGCTGCCCGCCATCACCTTCATCTTCAGCCGCGCCGCCTGCGAGGCCGCCGTCCAGCAGTGCCTGTACGCGGGCCTCAGGCTCAACGACGAGGAGGCGCGCCAGCGGGTACGCGCGCTCGTCGAGGAGCGCACGGCGTCCATCCCGCACGAGGACCTGCACGTCCTCGGCTACTACGAGTGGCTGGAGGGCCTGGAGCGCGGCATCGCCGCCCACCACGCGGGCATGCTGCCGACCTTCAAGGAGGTCGTGGAGGAACTGTTCGTGCGCGGCCTGGTCAAGGCCGTGTTCGCGACCGAGACCCTCGCCCTCGGCATCAACATGCCCGCCCGTTCCGTGGTGCTGGAGAAGCTCGTCAAGTGGAACGGCGAGCAGCACGCGGACATCACCCCGGGCGAGTTCACGCAGCTCACCGGCCGGGCCGGGCGACGTGGCATCGACGTCGAGGGCCACGCCGTGGTGCTGTGGCAGCGCGGCATGAACCCCGAGCACCTGGCGGGCCTGGCCGGCACGCGCACGTATCCGCTGCGCTCCAGCTTCAAGCCGTCGTACAACATGGCGGTCAACCTGGTCGAGCAGTTCGGCCGGCACCGCTCGCGCGAGCTGCTGGAGACGTCCTTCGCGCAGTTCCAGGCGGACAAGTCGGTCGTCGGCATCTCCCGGCAGGTGCAGCGCAACGAGGAGGGACTGGAGGGCTACAAGGCCTCCATGACCTGCCACCTCGGCGACTTCGAGGAGTACGCGCGGCTGCGCCGCGAACTGAAGGACCGGGAGAACGAACTGGCCCGGCAGGGTGCGGCACAGCGGCGCGCGGAGGCCGCGGTCGCGCTGGAGAAGCTGAAGCCCGGTGACGTCATCCACGTGCCCACCGGCAAGTACGCGGGCCTGGCGCTGGTGCTGGACCCGGGCCTGCCCGCGGGCCGTTCCAACGGCCACCGCGGATTCGAGCACCACGACGGGCCGCGCCCGCTGGTGCTGACCGCCGAGCGGCAGGTGAAGCGGCTGGCGGCCATCGACTTCCCGGTGCCGGTGGAGCCGCTGGAGCGGATGCGGATCCCGAAGTCCTTCAACCCCCGTTCCCCGCAGTCCCGTAGGGACCTCGCGTCCGCGCTGCGTACCAAGGCCGGGCACATCCCGGCGGACCGGCACCGCAAGCGGCGCTCCCAGGCGGCCGACGACCGTGAGATCGCCCGGCTGCGGACCGCGCTCCGCGCGCATCCGTGTCACGGGTGCAACGACCGTGAGGACCACGCCCGTTGGGCCGAGCGGTACCACCGTCTGATGCGGGACACCTCGCAGCTGGAGCGGCGCATCGAGGGCCGTACGAACACGATCGCGCGGACGTTCGACCGGATCGTGGCGCTGCTGACCGAACTGGACTACCTGCGCGGTGACGAGGTCACCGAGCACGGCAAGCGGCTCGCGCGGCTGTACGGCGAGCTGGACCTGCTCGCCAGCGAGTGCCTGCGCGAGGGCGTCTGGGAGGGGCTCGGCCCGGCCGAACTGGCCGGGTGCGTCTCGGCGTTGGTGTACGAGGCGCGCGCCGGGGACGACGCGCTGGCGCCGAAGCTGCCGTCGGGGAAGGCCAAGGCCGCGCTGGGGGAGACGGTGCGGATCTGGGGGCGGCTGGACGCCCTGGAGGAGGAGTTCCGGATCACCCAGACGGAGGGGGTCGGGCAGCGTGAGCCCGATCTCGGGTTCGCCTGGGCCGCGTACATGTGGGCCTCCGGGAAGGGGCTCGACGAGGTGCTGCGCGAGGCGGAGATGCCGGCGGGGGACTTCGTGCGGTGGTGCAAGCAGGTCATCGATGTGCTGGGGCAGATCGCGGCGGCGGCGCCGGAGGGGTCTTCAGTGGTGAAGAACGCCCGTAAGGCCGTTGATCTGTTGCTGCGGGGAGTTGTCGCCTACTCGTCGGTGGGGTGAGCTTGCTGCGTGGGTGCCGGTGTTCGTGGTTGCTCGCGCCCAGGCGGCGGAGCCGCACATTGACACAGCCCCGCGCCCCTGAAAGTACGTTGCTCTGAAGGTCCCTCACTCGTGAAGGTGAGGGACTTTCGCATACCCGTTCGCAACTACCCTTCGTATTCGAACGGTGTCGCAGCGTGTAAACGGTTGAGCGTACTATCCCTTCGCGACCGGTTTCCGGCAGTTGCTGAATATGACACGGCGATGATCCGGTCGGACTAAGCTCGCCCGCAGCGCACCGGCTTGAGGTGAATTCGTGCGCTTGTTCCCCAATGTGCGGAAGAGTCCTGCAGCTTCATGACATACCCCCTTGCAAGTCCTCCCGAACCCCAGCCGACTCCTTTCAGAAGGCCCACATGGTGAGTGTTCAATCCCCTCCCGGTCGCGGTGAACTTCCCTACGCGCGCGTGCTGCTGCTGCCGGCCATAGCTATGGCCGCGGCGACCGGAGCCGCTGTCGCCCTGGTGACGGCGCCGGCCCGGCTCGCCGTCGGCTGGTGCGGTGGCATCGCCACCGTGCTGGTGATCGCGACGGCGGCCGAAGCGGTGCGCCGCGGCCGTGCCCTGCGGAAGCAGCGGGGCGAGCACGCCCGTCACAGCGCGCAGCTGGAACAGCGGATCGCCGCCCACGAGCACGAGTTGGTCCGCTTCTCGAGGGAGATCATCCCCGCGGCGCTCCGTCTGCTGAGCACCGGAGAATCCCCCAGGGAGGTGATTCGCAAGCTCGGCCTCGCCAACCCCGAGTACCGCGACCTCCCCGCCCCGCAGACCGAGACGCTGCTGACGGTGCTCAGGATCGTCGACCGCGAAGTGACCATGCGTGACGCTGCCGCTCGCTCCTTCGTCAGTGTCGCCCGCCGCGTCCAGTCGATCATCCACCAACAGGCCGAGGAACTCAGGGAGATGGAGGAGGACCACGGCCGCAACCCCGAAGTCTTCGACGACCTGCTGCGCATCGACCACGGCAACGCCCTGATCGGCCGCCTCGCCGACTCCGTCTCCGTCCTCGGCGGCGGCCGCCCCGGACGGCAGTGGCCCGAGCCGGTGTCCCTGTACAGCACACTGCGCGGCGCCATGTCCCGCATCCTGGAGTACCGGCGCATCCAGCTGTCCTCCATCGCAAAGATCAGTGTCAAGGGCATCTACGTCGAGCCCGTCATCCACGCCGCCGCCGAGCTCCTCGACAACGCCACGCGCTACTCGCCGCCGCAGACCAAGGTGCACGTCACGGCCACCGAGGTGCAGACCGGCGTCTGCATCGAGATCGAGGACGGCGGTGTCAACCTCAACGAGGAGGCGCGGGCCCGGATCGAGGGCATGCTGGAGGCCGCCAAGGCGGGCGTCGACCTGCAGGACATCGGCGAGCACCCGCGCCTGGGCCTGGCCGTGGTCGGCCGCCTCTGCACGGCGTACAACATGCAGGTCTCGCTGCGCGCCTCCGCGTACGGCGGTGTCCGCGCCATCCTCATCGTGCCGAGCGAGATGGTGACCCACGAGCCCGGTGTCGGACTCGCCCACGGCATCGGCGCCACCGGCATCCCCATGACCGTCGGCATCCCCGAGGGGCCGAAGCGCACGCCCAAGAAGCGCCGCCCCACCAACCCGCGCATCCCCGAAACAGTCTCCCTGGAGGACGACGATGTCCCCGAGGTCACCGAGTGGACGCCGAACGGCCTGCCGCAGCGCCGCAGCCGGGTGAAGATGTCCCTCACCGAGCGGATCGCCCAGCAGGCCGCCTACGACCGGGAAGACCGGGAGGCCGCCGCACGGGGTGAGGCGAACCCCTGGGCGACAGCGGAGCCCGAGCCCGAGCCCCTGCTCGACATGAATGCCCCCGACGCCCCCGGCAAGGGCCTCGAGGCCTTCTGGGAGGGACTCAAGCAGGGCATCGAACCCGGCACGCACCCGACCGACTTCCTGCGGAATCCGACCAAGTACCTGCACCTGATCAACGACCCGGCCCCCACCGAGGCCGACGACGAGGGGGACCTCAAGTGATCCAGCAGCGAGGCAACTTCGACTGGATGCTCAAGCAACTCGCCGACGGCGTGCCGGGCATCGAGATGATCGTGGTGCTCTCGGCCGACGGTCTGCGCATCGCCCGCCACGGCGGCGAGCCCGACGCGGCCGACCGGGTCGCCGCGGCCTGCGCCGGCCTGCAGTCCCTCGCGAGCAGCATCTGCCAGGAACTCACCGTCGGCGACGGCGAGATGAAGCTCGTCATGATCGAGATCGACCGCGGCTACTTCTACCTGATGAAGGCCGGAGCCAACGCCTTCCTCGCGGTGCTCTCCGACGTGCGGTGCGAACCCGGCCGGATGAGCGCGATGATGCGCGACCTCGTCGTCCGCATCGGCGGCCATCTCACCAGTCCGCCCCGGCGGAACGGGCAGATCGTATGACGCCTCCCCAACGCCAGAGGCGCGAGTCCGCCCCGGAACCGCCCAAGCCCCAGGAGGGCGAGGGCAAGGTCAGGAACCCGGAGCGGATGTACGTGGTGGCCGGCCCGGACGGTGAACGGGCCGAGCTCGACCTGGTGACGTTAATCGTGGCGCGTGCCGCGGACCCGCCGCCCTCCGCCTCGCCCGAGCAGGCGGCGCTGCTCCGGCTCTGCGCCGCCCCCCTGTCCGTCGCCGAACTGTCGGCCTACCTCAGCCTGCCGTTCAGCGCGATGGGCGTGCTGCTCACCGAGCTGCTGACGGCGGATCTGGTGACGGCGCGCTCCCCGATCGTCCGCCAGGCGGTCCCCGACCGTTCCCTCCTCGAAGCGGTGATGAATGGACTTCAAAGGCTCTGACACCATCCCGGGCCCCCGGGCCGAGGACCAGTTGCCACACACGGCACAGGCCGCGGCCAAGATCGTGATCGTGGGAGGCTTCGGCGTCGGCAAGACGACCATGGTCGGCTCGGTCAGCGAGATCAAACCGCTGACCACCGAGGAGACCATGACGCAGGCCGGCATCGGTGTCGACGACAACTTCGGTTCCGCGTCCAAGACGGCCACCACCGTGGCGATGGACTTCGGCCGGATCAGCATCACCGACCAGCTCGTGCTGTACCTCTTCGGCACACCAGGCCAGCAGCGCTTCTGGTTCCTGTGGAACGGCCTGTTCGAGGGTGCGCTCGGCGCGGTGGTGCTGGTCGACACGCGTCGGCTGGAGGTCAGCTTCGACGTGATGGGGCGCCTGGAGGAACGCGGCGTGCCGTTCGTGGTCGCCATCAACTCCTTCCCGGACGCGCCCCGTTACCCCATCGAGGAGCTGCGCACGGCGCTCGACCTCTCCCCGGACATCCCGATCATGGAGTGCGACGCGCGACGGCGGGCCTCCAGCCGCGACGTCCTGATGACCCTCACGCGCTTCCTGCACTCGCTCTCCATGACGGGCTCGCTCACCTGATCCCGTATCCGCCCCATCCCTTACCTCCCCCCTGTACACCTGGATTTACTTCAGTTTCGGAGCGACCACTGTGACGCCTGAATCCCACGCCTCGACGGGTACGGACGCCCCCCTGCCCGGCCCGCCCCCCGGCTGCCCCGCGCACGGCCCCGGGGCCGGGGGGCTGCCCCGGCTGCACGAGTCGGAGGACCTGGCAGCGCTGTACGAGCAGCTGCGGAAGGAGCACGGCCCCGTGGCACCCGTGCTGCTCCACGACGACGTACCGATCTGGATCGTGCTCGGCCATGCCGAGAACCTGCACATGGTGCGCTCGCCCACGCAGTTCTGCCGGGACAGCCGGATCTGGACCCCGCTCAGGGACGGCCTGGTCAAGCCCGATCACCCGCTGATGCCGCACATCGCCTGGCAGCCCATCGCCTCGCACGCCGAGGGCGACGAGCACAAGCGGCTGCGCGGCGCGGTGCAGGGCGCCATCTCGACCATCGACTTCCGCAGTCTGCGCCGCTACATCAACCGCAGCACGCAGGCCATCGTCAACCGGTTCTGCGAGCAGGGCGAGGCCGACCTCGTCGGACAGTTCGCCGAGCACCTCCCGATGGCGGTGATGTGCGAGATCCTCGGCATGCCCGACGAGTACAACGACCGTCTCGTCGAGGCCGCCCGCGACGCGCTCAAGGGCACCGAGACGGCGATCACCAGCCACTCCTACGTCATGGAGGCCCTGAGTCGGCTCACCGCCCGGCGCCGCGTCCAGCCGGAGGAGGACCTGGCCAGCTACCTGATCACCCACCCGGCCCGGCTGACCGACGACGAGGTCAGGGAGCACCTGCGCCTGGTGCTCTTCGCCGCCTACGAGGCCACCACCAACCTGCTGTCCAACGTGCTGCTCACGGTGCTGATCGACCCGCGCTTCCGGGCCCAGCTCAACGGCGGCCAGATGACGGTGCCGGAGGCGGTGGAGCAGTCGCTGTGGAACGAGCCGCCGTTCAGCACGGTCTTCGCCTACTTCGCCAAGCAGGAGACCGAGCTGGGCGGGCAGCGCATCCGCCGGGGCGACGGGCTGCTCTTCGCGCCGCTCCCGGCCAACGTCGACCCGCGGGTACGGCCCGACCTGTCCGCCAGCATGCAGGGCAACCGCTCCCATCTCGCCTTCGGCGGCGGCCCGCACGAGTGCCCCGGCCAGGACATCGGCCGCTCCATCGCCGACGTCGGCGTCGACGCGCTGCTGATGCGGCTGCCGGACGTCGAACTCGACTGCGACGAGGACGAGTTGCGCTGGACGGCGTCCATCGCCTCGCGGCACCTCGTGTCCCTGCCGGTGCAGTTCGCGCCGAAGCCACCGCAGGACGTGACGGAGACGCCGAACCACAACCACGTCCCCGCCCAGCGGTCCGACTGGCAGATCGGTATCACGCAACCGCAACCGCAACCGCAGCCCCAGCCCGTAGCGGTCGCCGCACAGCCGCAACCGGCCCCGGCGCAACCTCAGCCGGCCCCCGTGCAGCCGCAGGCGCAGCCGACGGCGCAGGAACCGGCCCGCCGCAAGGGCGTCTGGCAGCGCTTCCTGAGCTGGTGGCGCGGCTACTGACCGTGCGACGGGCCGTCGTACGTCCCGGCGGCCCACCGGTCGTGCGACGCCCAGGCCGCGAGCACCCGGCCGCTGCGGAACCGGTGCTCCACGCCCGTGACCGGGTCGGTGAACTCCAGGGCCCGGGCCAGCAGTTGGAGCGGGCGCCGGAAGTCGCCGGCCGGCACGGGCGAGGTGACCTCGGGGTAGAGGGGGTCGCCGAGGATCGGCACGCCCAGCGCGGTCATGTGCACGCGCAGCTGGTGGGTCTGCCCGGTGCCGGGCACGAGCCGGTACCGGGCGAGTCCGCCGGACCCGTCCGGGCGGTGTTCGACGAGTTCGACGCGGCTGACGGCGTTGGGCTCGCCCGCCACCTCCCGGGCGGTGAGCTCGCCGCGCTCCTTCACGATCCGGCTGCGCACGGTCCGGGGCAGGGTGAGGCCGGGCTCGTACGGGGCGACGGCCTCGTACTCCTTGCGCACCCGCCGGTCGCGGAACAGCGTCTGGTACGCACCGCGCTCCTCGGGGCGCACCGTGAACAGCACGAGTCCGGCGGTGAGCCGGTCCAGGCGATGCGCGGCGCCGAGCGTCGGGATGTCCAGCTCGCGGCGCAGCCGGGCCAGCGCGGTCTCGGCGACATGGCCGCCGCGCGGGGTGGTGGCGAGGAAGTGGGGTTTGTCGGCGACCACGATGTGCTCGTCCCGGTACACGACCTCCAGCGGGAACGGCACCGGCACCTCGTCGGGCAGCTCCCGGTGGAACCACACGAACATCCCGGGCACATACGGCGCGTCCGCCGGCACGGCCCGCCCGTCCGCCCCGACGATCCGCCCCGCGTCGAACATCCCGTCGACGACCCCGTCACCGGCCCCCGAGAGCCGCTCCACCAGATGCTCACGCACCGTGGCCCACGCCCCCGCGACGGGCAGTCGCACGCGCACCGGGTCCACCCCGTGGCGCTGCGGGAGGGGAGCGGGCGGAATGCGGGTCCTGCGTCTCATCGCGGCCCAGCGTACGAGGCGGGCGGGCACCGGCGGAAAACCACTGGGGCCGCCCACCGCCCCCTTGCCAGGATGTGGGCATGCCCTTCCTCATCAGCCCGGTCCTGACGCCCAAGGTCCTCACCGACCACCCGCAGCCCGCCCTGGCCACCGGCGACGGACTCCTCCTGCGCCCCTGGCGGGCCGAGGACGCCCCTGCGGTGTACGAGGTCTTCCAGGACCCCGTGATGCACCAGTGGCACGCCCGGACCGCCGACTCCGAGGAGGAGGTCGCCGGCTGGATCCGCGACTGGCATCAGGCGTGGGAGGAGGAGCGGGAGGCGCAGTGGGCCGTCGTCGCCCCGGACTCCGACCGGCTGCTGGGGCGGGTGGCGCTGCGCGAGATACGGCTCGACGACGGCGTGGCGGAGGTGGCGTACTGGACCGTCCCGGCGGCACGCGGCCGGGACGTCGCCGCCCGGGCCACGACCGCACTCGCCCGCTGGGCGCTCGACGAGATCGGGTTCCACCGTCTCGAACTGCTGCACGCCGTGCGCAACGAGGCCTCCTGCCGGGTCGCCTCGCGGACCGGTTTCGCCCTCGAAGGCACCAAGCGCAGCGCCATCCTGCACCCGGACGGCTGGCACGACATGCATCTGCACGCGCGCGTGCGAGGCGCCTGACCACGGTATGCCCGGGTCGGAGTGACGTGCTCGCGCCGCTCAGGCGGCGGGGGCGCTCTCCTGCTCCGCCTCGATGCGCGCGTTCCACTCCCGTTTCGAGGCCTGCCAGCCGTCCTCGTTGTGGCCGCGGCGCCAGTAGCCGGAGATCGACAGGTCCTCGCGGGAGATGCCGCGCTCGACGCGGAGCAGCTGGCGCAGCTCCTTCACGAAGTGCGCCTCACCGTGGACGAACGCGTGCACCCGGCCCTCGGGGAACTCCAGGCCCCGCACGGCCTCGACGAGCGCCTCGCCGAGCGGCCGGTCACCGCGGTGCAGCCAGACGACCTCCACATCCGAGTCGATCTTCTGCTCCTCCTCGGTGCCGGAGACCTCCACGAAGGCGTACGCCCTGGCCCCGCGCGGCAGTGCCTCCAGGGAGCGGGCGATCGCGGGCAGCGCGCTCTCGTCGCCGACGAGCAGATGCCAGTCGGCGTCCGGGTCGGGCGCGTACGCCCCGCCGGGGCCCATGAACCGCACGGTCTCGCCCGGCTGGACGCGCGCCGCCCACGGCCCGGCCAGACCCTCGTCACCGTGGATGACGAAGTCCAGGGTCAGCTCGCGGTGTTCGGCGTCCCAGTGGCGCACCGTGTACGTCCGGGTCACCGGCCACTGCTCGCGCGGCAGCTCGTCGCGGATGCGCTGCATGTCGAAGGGTTCCGGATAGGTCACACCCTCCGGCGGGAACAGCAGCTTCACGTAGTGGTCGGTGCATGAGCCCGCCGCGAAGTCGGCGAGACCCTCGCCACCGAGCACCACGCGCTGCATGTGCGGGGTCAGCCGCTCGGTGCGGACGACCTGAGCGGAGTGCGGTTTGCGCGGCTGGCGTCCCGGTCGCTCTGCCATGAGGGCCTCCCTGAATTCATGTGGTTAGGCTTACCTAAGTTAGCACCTGCCCCCACTTAACACCTCTCGAATGAGATGTTGATGAGAGCCACCGGCCTCAGGAGGGCCACCGGCCCCATGCAGAGGTCACGCCGCGAGCGTCGTCAGCAGGCGCTCCAGTGACCCGCCCAGCCCCCAGCGGGCCGCCAGTACCTCCAGCTCCGCCGAGTCGCGCGGTGTCCGCGGCAGCGCCGTCGTGACGTCCGGCAGCGGTACGTCGTCCGCGACCCGGACCACCTTCGGCGCGACCGCCAGATACGGGCGGGCCTCGTCCAGCCGCCTGCGCTGCGTCGGCGTCAGCTTCGACCCCCGGTCCTCGACCGCCGCCAGGATCCCGGCCAGGTCCCCGAACTCGGCCAGCAGCTTGGCGGCCGTCTTCTCGCCGATGCCCGGCACGCCCGGCAGGCCGTCGCTGGGGTCGCCGCGCAGCAGGGCCAGATCCGCGTACCCGCTGCCGTCGACGCCATACTTCTCGCGCAGCGCCGCCTCATCGGTGTGCTGCAACGTGCCCACGCCCTTCAGCGGATACAGCACGCGCACCCCGCGCGCGTCGTCCACCAGCTGGTACAGGTCGCGGTCGCCCGTGACGATGTCGACCGGGCCCGTCGCCCGCGCCGTGAACGTGCCGATCACGTCGTCGGCCTCGTATCCCGCGACGCCCACGCGCGCGATGCCCACCGCGTCCAGCACCGCCTCGATGACCGGCACCTGCGGCGACAGCGTGTCGGGCACCTCCTCCTCGTCAGGGCCGGCCGTGTGCTCCTCGGCGACGCGGTGGGCCTTGTAGGAGGGGATCAGCTCCACCCGCCAGTGCGGCCGCCAGTCGGCGTCCATGCAGGCCACGAGACGGTCCGGCCGATGGTCCCGGACCAGGCGGTCGATGAAGTCGAGCAGCCCGCGCACGGCGTTCACCGGCGTGCCGTCCGGTGCCTTCACCGAGTCCGGGACGCCGAAGTAGGCGCGGAAGTACAGGGAGGCGGTGTCGAGAAGCATCAGTCGTCCGGTCACGCCACGCATCATGCCGTACGCCACCGACAGCGACTCGCCTCATATGTGACGCGCCCCACTTGCGCGTTTGGAATTCGAGATCGGGGGGAGGCGCCGCCCGCGCGAGGCTCGTTGCACATTTCAACTGTTTGCGCCCTGCCCTCGCGCTGTTCTGTCGCCGTGAAAATTGAGGTGCACGTGTCAGCAAGGTTGCAGGCGGAGAGCCTGTACAAGGTGTTCGGCAGGAGACCGGACCGGGCGGTCGAGCGGCTCCGCGCCGGGGCCGACCGGGACGAGCTGCGCGCCGAGGGCGCGACCGCCGCAGTCATCGACGCGTCCTTCACCGTGGAGCCCGGTGAGATCTTCGTCGTCATGGGCCTGTCCGGCTCCGGCAAGTCCACCCTGCTGCGCATGCTGAACGGCCTGCTCGATCCGACCGCCGGACACGTGCGCTTCGACGGCCAGGACCTGACCACGCTCGGCGACCGTGAGCTGCGCGAGGTCCGCTCCAAGAAGATCAGCATGGTGTTCCAGCACTTCGCGCTCTTCCCGCACCGCAGCGTGCGCGAGAACGCCGCCTACGGTCTGGAAGTGCAGGGCGTGCCCCGCGCCGAGCGCGTACGCCGCGCCGACGAGGCGCTCGCCCTGTGCGGCCTGGCCGGCTGGGAGAAGTCCTGGCCCGACGAGCTGTCCGGCGGCATGCAACAGCGCGTCGGTCTCGCCCGCGCGCTCGCCACCGACGCCGACCTGCTGCTGATGGACGAGTCCTTCAGCGCCCTGGACCCGCTGATCCGCCGCGACATGCAGGACCAGCTGCTGGAGCTCCAGCAGAAGCTCAAGAAGACGATCGTCTTCATCACTCACGACCTGAACGAGGCCATGCGCCTCGGCGACCGGATCGCCGTCATGCGCGACGGCCGCATCGTGCAGAACGGCACCGCGCAGGACATCCTGCTGCGCCCGGCCAACGACTACGTCGCCTCCTTCACCCAGGACGTCGACCGCTCCCGCGTGCTCACCGCGGGCGAGCTCATGGACACCTCGGTCACCGGTGACGACCCCGGCTGCCACTGCGAGACCGCCACGGCCGACACCCCGTTCACGGAGCTCTGCGCGATCAGCGCCCGGCTCTCCCACCCCGTCTCGGTCGTGGACGAGGACAACAAGCTGATCGGCGTCGTCCCCCGGCAGCGCCTGATCGGCTTCCTCGGCGACGAGCGGGACACCACCCCGGAGCCCTGCGACTCCCCGCGGGACAAGGGCGGAGAGAAGGTGACCGCCCGTGCCTAGGATTCAGCTCGGCACCTGGGTCAACGACGCGGTCGACTGGCTCACCACCCACATGGGGTGGCTGTTCGACTTCTGCAAGACCGTCTTCCTCGGCCTCTACGACGGCATCAACGCCGTCCTCCAGGCACCCGAACCGCTGCTCCTCGCGGGCATCTTCGCCGTGATCGCCTTCTGGCTGCGCGGCACCCTCGCCGGGGCCCTCGCCTTCGTGGGATTCGCGTTCATCGACTCCCTCGAACTGTGGGAGAACGCGATGATCACCCTGGCGCTCGTCCTCGTGGCGACCGTCATCGCGCTGGTGATCTCCATACCCGTGGGCATCTGGGCGGCCCGCTCCGACCGCGTCAGCGGTCTGGTCCGGCCCGTCCTGGACTTCATGCAGACGCTGCCCGCGATGGTCTACCTCATCCCGGCGATCCTCTTCTTCGGCACCGGCGCCTCCGCGGGCATCGTCGCCACCCTGATCTTCGCGCTCGCCCCGGGCGTGCGCATGACCGAGCTGGGCATCCGGCAGGTCGACAAGGACCTGGTCGAGGCCGCCGACGCGTTCGGCACCACACCCCGCAGCATCCTGCTGCGCGTCCAGCTCCCCCTCGCCCTGCCCACGGTCATGGCCGGCGTCAACCAGGTCATCATGCTCGGACTGTCCATGGCCGCCATCGCCGGCATGGTCGGCACAGGTGGCCTCGGCGGCGACGTCAACCAGGCCATCGGCCAGCTCAACGTCGGCCTGGGCGCCGAGGCCGGTGTCGGCATCGTGATCCTCGCGATCTACCTCGACCGCATGACCAGCGCGCTGGGCACCCAGGTCTCCCCGCTCGGCCGCCGCGCCGCCGCCAGGCTCCGCGCCGCCCAGGGGCTGAAGATCTGGTCGTACCGGCCCCGCCCGGCCGTCGCCGTGATCGGCGTCGTCGTCCTCGCCCTCGTCTCGGGCGGCATGGGGGTCTTCGGCGGCGGCACCAGCTCCACCGCCGCGGCCGGCGGCAAGGACGTCGGCCAGGGCAAGAAGATCAGCATCGGCTACATCCCCTGGGACGAGGGCGTCGCCTCCACCTTCCTCTGGAAGGAGGTCCTGGAGCAGCGCGGCTACCAGGTCGAAGCCAAGCAGCTCGACGCCGGACCGCTTTACACCTCCCTCGCCCAGGGCGACATCGACTTCCAGACCGACGCCTGGCTGCCCACGACCCACGCCCAGTACTGGAAGAAGTACGGCAAGCAGCTCGACGACCTGGGCGCCTGGTACGACAAGACGTCCCTGGAGCTCTCCGTGCCCTCCTACATGAAGGGCATCGACTCCCTGGCGGACCTGAAGGGCAAGGCGTCGGAGTTCGGCGGCAAGATCACCGGCATCGAGTCCAGCGCAGGCGAGATGGCCCTGCTCAAGAGCAAGGTCCTCAAGGAGTACGGCCTGGACAAGGAGTACAAGGTCGTCGACAGCTCCACGCCCGCGATGCTGGCCGAGCTGAAGCGCGCCTACGCCGAGAAGGAACCGATCGTCGTCACGCTCTGGTCGCCGCACTGGGCGTACAACGACTACGACCTGAAGAAGCTCAAGGACCCCAAGGGCGCCTGGGGCAAGGGCGACGGCGTGCACACGCTGGCCCGCAAGGGCTTCGCGGACGACGACCCGACGGTCGCCGGCTGGCTGAAGAAGTTCAAGATGAGCGAGAAGGAGCTCACCAGCCTCGAAGCCGAGATCAACAAGGCCGGCAAGGGCAACCAGCAGGAGGCGGTCCGCACCTGGCTGAAGCAGCACCCCGGCTACGTCGACAAGCTCGCCCCGGTGAAGGGCACCGGAGGCGGGACGCCCGCCGAGGCCGAGCGACCGCTGGACGTGGCGTGGTTCCCCTGGGACGAGGACATCGCCGTCACGTACCTGTGGAAGAACGTCCTCGAACGGCGCGGCTACAGGATGAACCTGAAGCAGATGGACGTCGGCCCGGTCTACACGGGTCTGGCCTCGGGTGATCTCGATCTCAACTTCGACGCCTGGCTGCCCTACGCCCAGAAGAACTACTGGGACAGGAACAAGGACCGGCTCAAGGACCTCGGCACCTGGTACGAACCGACCTCCCTGGAGATCGCCGTGCCCTCCTACGTCAAGGGCGTCGACTCCCTGGAGGACCTCAAGGGCAAGGCCGGAACCTTCGACGGGAAGATCATCGGCATCGAGCCGGGCACCGGCGAGATGGACCTGCTGAAGAACAAGGTCCTGCCCGGCTACGGCCTGGACAAGGAGTACGAGGTCGTCGACGGCTCCACCCCGGCCATGCTGGCCGAGCTGAAGCGCGCGTACGCCAAGAAGGAGCCGATCGCCGTCACCCTCTGGTCGCCGCACTGGGCGTACAGCGACTACAGGCTGACCAAGCTGAAGGACCCCAAGAAGGCCTTCGGCGAGGGCAACACGATCCGCACCATCTCCAACGAGAAGTTCCCCGAGCAGTACCCGCAGCTCACGAAGTGGATCAAGAACTTCAAGATGAGCGAGGACGAGCTCGGCAGCCTGGAGAGCGAGATCAAGGACCGCGGCCAGGGCCATGAGGAAGAGGCCGTCGCCGCGTGGCTGAAGCAGCACCCCGACATGGTGGAGCGCATGACGCCGCAGTGAGGCCCGTTGCGGGGCGGGACGCGACACGCCGCGTCCCGCCCCGTACCCGTACCCGAACCCGAACCCGAACCCACGAGCAGGATCCGGACAACCACAGAGCGCTACGCCACCCCCCGAACCCCTCCGCCCTCCCTGTTCCTCCCGTAGGAGGAATCCGTACGCCGCCTCCTGGGACGGCGGATCCCTGGCGCGAACTGTGAGGTCGCGCACCACCTTGTATGACGTCGATGTGACGGGCGCATGCAGCGGTTTGCCGAATATGCGTAGGGTGCAGACAACTCAACAGAAGCGGTGTGCCGGAACACCGGCGCACAGGGAGCGGATCGACGGGCGAAGGAGGGAGCCGGAGCGATGGGCGACCACAAAGAACAGCCCCTTCGGGTGGGCGCGGCCGTGCGCCGGCGGCGCCGCGCGCTGGAGCTCACCCTCGCCGTCGTGGCCGAGCGCAGCGGCCTGTCGGTCCCGTTCCTCAGCCAGGTCGAGAACGACCGGGCGCGGCCCAGCACGAGCTCCCTGGAGAAGGTCGCCGACGCCCTGCGCACCACCGCGGTCGAACTCCTCGCCGCGGCCGACCCGGCGTGCAGCGTGGACGTCGTCCGCGCCGACGACACCGAACCGCTGCCCCAGCCCCGGGCCCGGTCCCTGGTGCGCGGCCACCACCAGATGCACGCCTCCGAGTTCACCGGCGACCACGACCCCGGCCGTGAGTTCCAGTACCGCAACGACCAGTTGATGTACGTCGCCGACGGCGCGGTGGAGATCGAGGCGGAGGGCCGCGCCTACCGGCTCGGTCGCGGCGACACGCTGTACCTCACCGGCGGTGTGCGGCACCGCTGGCGGGCGGCGGAGTCCGACACCCGGGTGGTCGTCGTCGCCGTGGCGGAGCACATCGAGGCGGTCCGGGACCGGCCACGCGGGTGAGGGTCGTCTCGCTGGTCCCGTCGCTGACCGAGGCCGTGGCCCGGTCAGCGCCCGGTGCCCTGGTCGGCGTCACCGACTGGTGCACGCATCCGTCCGGCCTCGACGTCGTACGCATAGGCGGCACGAAGAACCCCAAGACCGACCGGATCGCCTCCCTCGCTCCCGACCTGGTGATCGCCAACGAGGAGGAGAACCGCGAACCCGACCTCGCGGCCCTGCGCGCGGCGGGCGTCGAGGTCCTGGTGACGGAGATCCGCGACGTGCCGCAGGCCTTTCGGGAACTGGCGCGGGTCCTGGACGCCTGCGGGGTGGCGGCGCGCCCGCGCTGGCTCGACGAGGCGGAGGAGACCTGGTCGTCCCTGCCGCCGCCCCCGACCCGTCTGACGGCGGTCGTACCGATCTGGCGCCGCCCGTGGATGGTCCTGGGCCGCGACACCTTCGCGGGCGACGTCCTCGCCCGCCTCGGCGTCGACCACCTCCACGCGGCGCACCCCGACCGCTACCCCCGCATCCCGCCGGCGGAACTCCGGGCGTCCGCACCGGACGTGGTGATCCTCCCGGACGAGCCGTACCGCTTCACCGCCGACGACGGCCCCGAGGCTTTCCCGGGCCTGCCCTGCGCGCTCGTCAGCGGACGGCACCTGACGTGGTACGGACCGTCGCTGGCCGAGGCGCCACGGGTACTGGGCCGGGCCCTGCGAGCAGCTCGCCCCTGAGCAGCCCGCGCACGGTGCCCACGACGGCGGTGCCCCACGCGGCGACGAGCACCGTGTACAGCACGACCGCCGGCCCCGCGTAGGCCACGAGCCCGGTGTGCCGGCCCAGCGCCTCGGCGCCCGTGACACAGGTGCCGACCGGGAAGGTGAACGACCACCAGGTCATCGAGAACCGCATCCCGTGCCGCCGGGCGCGCAGCACATGGGCGGTGGCGAGGCAGAACCACAGCAGCGCGAACCCCATCACGGGCACGCCGTAGAGCACGGCGAGGACACCGAAGCCCTGGCTGTACGGCGCCGGTACGACCCCGGGGGCGACGTCCGCGAACGCGCCGACGGCGGTCGTGGACTGTCCGAGCGGCCCCAGCACCAGGAACAGCGTCGGGGTGAGGGCGAGCGGCAGCGGCCCGCCGGTGATCAGCCGCCCGAAGACCAGCGGCAGCATGACCAGGGTCGCGAGCAGGCTGAGCCCGAACAGCGCGAAGCAGACGAGGAGCAGCGTCTCGCGGGCCTGACCGGGCGGCAGACGGTGCACCAGCGGCGGCCCGACGGCGGCGGACACCATGGGCGCGACGAGCGGCAGCAGCCAGACGGGCGTGGCCTGCCCCGGCTCGACCCGGTGCCGTACGGCCATCAGATACGGCACCGCGACGGCGGCGGCCAGCCCGAGAGCCGTTCCGGCGCCGAACATCACGGTGTCGAGCGCGACGGCCGCCCGCAGGCCGATCCAGTCCCGGCCGACGGTGAGGGCACCGCCACCGACGGCCAGCAGGGCCATGGCGAGGCAGCCGTAGAACGGGGCCGTCGCCGGGTCGAGGAGGTGGGCGCGGGCCTGGTCCCGGTGACGGGCCCAGTGCACGGCCCGGGCACAGAGCAGCGCGACGAGCAGGACCAGCGAGAGGGCCCAGACACCGGCCAGCACGACGCGCAGCCCGGGGACGTGCGGTGACAGGGCGGCCCCGGCGGTGGCGACGACGGCGGTGCCCATGACGGTGGCGTACCAGTTGGGCCCGAGGTGACGTACGGAGACTGCGCACGGAAGGGGCCGGGCTGCGGTGACCATGACTCCACGGTCGGGCCGCGGGCACCCCACCACCAGGGAGTAGGCCTCTATGGCGACATAAGCTGGGTTTATGAGCAGGACGGAAGAGCAAGGCGGGGTCCCGACCGCCGGGTCCCTGGCGCACCGGGTGCCGGATCTGGGCGCGTTGGAGCTGCTGCTGGCGGTGGCGCGGCTCGGCAGCCTCGGCGGGGCGGCGCGGGAACTCGGCATCACCCAGCCCGCGGCCAGCAGCCGGATCCGGTCGATGGAGCGGCAGCTCGGCGTGGCGCTGGTCGACCGGTCACCGCGCGGGTCCCGGCTCACGGACGCCGGTGCGCTGGTGACGGACTGGGCGCGGCGGATCGTCGAGGCGGCGGAGGCGTTCGACGTGGGGGCGCAGGCACTGCGCGATCGCCGCGACTCCCGGTTGCGGGTGGCGGCGAGCATGACGATCGCCGAGTATCTGCTGCCGGGCTGGCTGCTCGCGCTGCGCGCCCAGCGGCCCGACACGGCGGTGTCCCTGCATGCCGGGAACTCGACGGTGGTCGCGGAGCGGCTGCTGTCGGACGAGGCGGATGTGGGGTTCGTCGAAGGGCTGACGGTCCCGACGGGGCTGGACTCGGTGGTCATCGCGCACGACCGGCTGATAGTGGTCACGGCTCCTGGCCATCCCTGGGCGCGCCGGCGGCGTTCCCTGGCCGCGGAGGAACTGGCGTCGACGCCCCTCATCCTCCGTGAGAAGGGCTCCGGCACCCGGCAGGTCCTGGACGCGGCGCTGGGCGGGCTGGCCCGGCCGCTGATCGAGCTGTCGTCCACCACGGCGGTCAAGGCGGCGGCGGTGAGCGGGGCGGGGCCGGCGGTGCTGAGCGAACTGGCGGTGGGGGAGGAGCTGGCGATGCGTCGGCTGGTCCGGGTGCCGGTGGAGGGGGTCGCGCTGGCGCGGGACCTCAGGGCGGTGTGGCCGACTGGGCATCGCCCGACGGGGCCGGCCAGGGACCTGCTGTCGCTGACGCGGGGGTAGTTTCCTCGCCCCCGCCGCCCCTACCCGTCCCATCCCCGGGTGCCCTGCCCCTTCGACCCCGCTGGGGGCTGCGCCCCCAGACCCCGCTTCGGCCTGAACGGCCTCGTCCTCAATCGCCGGACGGGCTGGATGTGGCTCGGCGTAGCGTTTCGAGCCGGCCTCCTGGCCGACCGATTCGGGTGGCGGGTGGGCACAGGCCGGGGGGCCCAGGGGGCGGAGCCCCCTGGGAGCGTGCGCGCACCGGCTCAGGTCACCCCCGCCGCCTCCACCAGTGCCCGCATCACGCGCACGTCCTCGCCCATCTCCGGATGCCACTGCACTCCCAGCACCCAGCCCTGGCCGGCCGGCAGTTCCAGGGCCTCCACCGTGCCGTCATCCGCGTAGGCCGACGGGACGAGCCCCTCGCCCAGGCGGTCCACGGCCTGGTGGTGATACGACGGCACCGACGTCTCCTCCGGCACGACACCGGCGTACAGACTCCCCGGCACCGGCTTGACGGCATGGCTGCCGAAGACGCCCACGACCTCCGCATGCCCGTCGAGGTGCTGCACCAGCGTCCCCCCGAGGGCGACGTTCAGCAGCTGCATACCCCGGCAGATGCCCAGCAGCGGCACACCCGCCGCCAGCGCCGCGTCGATCAGGGCCAGCTCCCACGCGTCCCGCTCCCGCGCCGGCGGCCCGGTGCGGGGATGCGGCTCGGCGCCGTACCGTACGGGCTCCACATCCGGCCCGCCCGCGATGACCAGCCCGTCCAGCCGGGCCACGGCCTCGGCCGCGTACGCGGCGTCGTCCGGCGGAAGCATCGCGGCCAGGCCGCCCGCTCGCTGCACGAGCCGGGGGTAGCCGACCGGCAGCAGCGCGGCCTCCAGTTCCCACACCCCCCACCGCGCACCGGACTCAAGATAGGTGCTGACACCGATCAACGGCCTGGCCACCAGAACTCCCTCAACGGTCGACGCCTCAGTCCCGTGTCAACTCTGCCTCGGCCGCGGCCAGTGCCGCGAACTCCTCCTCCGGCGCCTTCGCCACCAGCCGCTTGCGGCTGTACAGACCGAAGTACGCGATGGCCACGACGTACACCGCGAGCGCGATGAACGCGGCCGTCACATCCACCAGGAACGTCGCCACCAGCGCCGCACAGGCCAGCACCAGGGCGACGGAGGAGGTCAGCACCCCGCCCGGCGTACGGTACGGCCGCGGCAGCTCCGGCTCGCGGCGGCGCAGCACGATGTGCGACAGGGACATCAACGCGTAGGAGATGGTCGCGCCGAAGACCGCGATGTTCAGCATCCGGGCGCCGTTCCCGGACACCGCCGCCAGCACGAAGCCGATCGTCCCGGGCACCAGCAGGCCCAGGTAGGGCGCCTTGCGGCGGCTGGTGAGGGACAGGAAGCGGGGCAGATAGCCCGCGCGGGACAGGGCGAACAGCTGGCGCGAGCCCGCGTAGATCAGGGAGAAGAACGACGCCACCAGGCCGGCCAGGCCCGCGTAGTTGACGATCCGGCTCAGCGTCGTCGCCTTGCCGTCCGGCTGGAGCGCCTCGACCAGCGGGTTGCCCGCCTCCTGGATCGCCGCGGAACCGCGTGTTCCCGCCGCCGCGACGAAGGTCACCACCGCCAGCACGACCAGGATGCCCATCGACCAGCGGATCGCCTTGGGCAGCGTACGGGCCGGCTCCCGCGTCTCCTCGGCGGCCAGCGGCACGCCCTCGACGCCCAGGAAGAACCACATGCCGAACGGGAACGCCGCCCAGATGCCGAGCAGGCCGAACGGGAGCCAGGAGCTCGACCCCGCGGCGGAGGAGTCGACCGGGATGTCGTCCAGCGAGGCGAACGAGAAGTCGGGCAGCGCCGCCAGTGCGAACACGACCAGGGCGACCACCGCGATGCCCGTGACGACGAAGCTGAAGCGCAGCGCCTCGCCCACGCCCCAGAGGTGGATGCCGAGGAAGATCGCGAAGCAGACCAGGTACACCGGCCAGCCGGACTCCAGGCCGAACAGGCCCAGCGACTCGACGTAGTCGCCGATGAAGATGACGATGGCGGCCGGCGCGAGGACGTACTCGATGAGGATCGCCGTACCGGTCAGGAAGCCGCCCCACGGGCCGAGCGCCCGCCGGGCGAAGCCGTAGCCGCCGCCCGCCGTCGGCAGGATCGAGGACAGCTCGGCGAGGGCGAAGACCATGCACGCGTACATCGCGCCCATGAGCACCATGGCGATCGCCAGGCCGCCGAAGCCGCCTTCGGCCAGGCCGAAGTTCCAGCCCGAGTAGTCGCCGGAGACGACGTAGGCGACGCCGAGGCCGGTCAGCAGCACCCAGCCGGCGCTGCCGCGGCGGAGCGCTCTGCGTTCCAGATAGTCGTCCGCCTGCGCGGCGGCGGGTGTGCTGGTGGATTCCTGGGACATGGGCAGACTCCCGACGGGCAGCGGACACGGAGTCGAGCGGGCTCCGGCTCAATGGAATGGATCCATACCTTTTCGGTGCCGACCGGAGAATGGCAATACCCGTGCGTTAATCGCCCGTAAATCCTCACGCGCCGCGAACCGCGCCCGGCTCAGCCGAGGAAGCCGCGCAGCAGCGCCGCCGTCCCCGCGCAGTGCTCCCGCATCATCTCCCGCGCCCCGTCCGCGTCCCGGTCCAGGACCGCCTCCACCAGGGCGGTGTGCTGCCGCTGCGAGTGCTCGAGGTTGCGTACGAGCAGCGGGATGCAGTCGAGCAGGTCGTTCACGGTGGCCCGTACCGCCGCGTACTGCGCGGTCAGCGTCGGTGAGCCGCACAGCTCGGCCAGCGTGAGATGGAGCAGGGTGTCCTGCCGCCGGTAGTCGCCCAGCGGCGCGTCGTGCGTGCGGGACAGCGCCTCCCGCAGCCGCACCTCCTGCTCGTCCGACAGGCCGTGCGTGGCGCACAGCCCCGCCGCGCCCACCTCCAGCACCTCCCGGAACCGCAGCATGTCCTCCAGGTCGACCTCGGCGATCCGGCGCCGCAGCTCGTCCTCGCCGCCGGCGTCGTTGCGCGGCAGCACGAACGTGCCGCCGTACCGGCCCCGCCGCGACTCCACCAGCCCCTGGTCCTGGAGCACCTTCAGCACCTCGCGCAGCGTCACCCGGCTGATCCCCAGCCGCTCCGCCAGCTCCCGCTCGGCCGGCAGCCGCTCGCCCCCCGGCACCAGGCCCAGCCGTACGACCTGGAGGATCTGCTCCAGTGCCTCCTCGAAACCGTTGCCCGCGCGCACCGGCCGCAGCACCGGCGTCAGCCCGTCCCGCGTCCCGCCGCCAGCTTCCTCCGGCATGTGGCCGTACCCCCTTCCCAAGCAATGGTTCTCAGGAATACCTTATGGCTTCCGGCGGAACCAGAGCCAAGGAGGCCCTCCCGTGGCAGACCGCACACCCCCGCTGAGCGTCGAGGAGCTGCATGCCCTCGTCGCCGGCGGTGAGATCGACACTGTCGTCCTGGCCTTCCCCGACATGCAAGGGCGGCTCCAGGGCAAGCGGTTCGCCGCGCGCTTCTTCCTGGACGAGGTCCTCCAGCACGGCACGGAGGGCTGCAACTACCTGCTCGCCGTCGACACCGAGATGAACACCGTCGACGGCTACGCGATGTCCTCCTGGGACCGCGGCTACGGCGACTTCGCCATGCACCCGGACCTGAGCACCCTGCGCCGCGTCCCCTGGAACGAGGGCACGGCCATGCTCCACGCCGACCTCGCCTGGAACGACGGCTCACCGGTCGTCGCCGCACCCCGCCAGATCCTGCGCCGCCAGCTGGAGCGCCTCGCCGAACTCGGCTACACCGCCCAGGTCGGCACCGAGCTGGAGTTCATCGTCTTCAAGGACACCTACGAACAGGCCTGGGACGCCAACTACAGAGGCCTGACCCCGGCCAACCAGTACAACATCGACTACTCGGTCCTCGGCACCGGCCGCATCGAGCCCCTGCTGCGCCGCATCCGCAACGAGATGGCGGCCGCCGGCCTCACCGTCGAATCCGCCAAGGGCGAGTGCAACCCCGGCCAGCACGAGATCGCCTTCCGCTACGACGAGGCCCTGGTCACCTGCGACCAGCACGCCGTCTACAAGACCGGCGCCAAGGAGATCGCCGCCCAGGAGGGCATGTCGATCACCTTCATGGCCAAGTACAACGAGCGCGAGGGCAACTCCTGCCACATCCACCTCTCGCTCGCCGACGCGGACGGCAACAACGCCATGGCAGGCGACGGCGAGGACGGCATGTCGGACGTCATGCGCCACTTCCTCGCCGGCCAGCTCGCCGCGCTGCGCGACTTCTCCCTCCTCTACGCCCCCAACATCAACTCCTACAAGAGGTTCCAGCCCGGCTCCTTCGCCCCGACCGCCGTCGCCTGGGGCCATGACAACCGCACCTGCGCACTGCGCGTGGTCGGCCACGGCCGCTCGATGCGCTTCGAGAACCGGCTGCCGGGCGGCGACGTCAACCCCTACCTCGCCGTCGCCGGGCTGGTCGCGGCCGGACTGCACGGCATCGAGCACAAGCTGGAGCTGCCCGAGCCCTGCCCCGGCAACGCCTACACCGCCGACTTCGCCCACGTCCCCACCACCCTGCGCGAGGCCGCCGAGCTCTGGGAGAACAGCCCCATCGCCAAGGCCGCCTTCGGGGACGAAGTCGTCGCCCACTACCGCAACATGGCGCGCGTCGAACTGGACGCCTTCGACGCCGCGGTGACCGACTGGGAGCTGCGCCGCTCCTTCGAACGCATGTGAGGTCCTACTTGTCTTCCGAGCACCTTCTGGAAGTACTGAACCCCGCGACCGAGGAGGTCGTCGCCGCCATCGCCGGGGCGACCCCGGCGGACATCGACGCGGCCGTCACCCACGCCGCCAGGGCACAGCGGATCTGGGCCGCCCTCACCCCCGGTGACCGCGCCCGGCTGTTGCGCCGCTTCGCCGCCACCGTCGACCAGCACTTGGAGGAACTGGCCCGGCTGGAGGTCCGCGAGGCCGGGCACCTCATCGGCAACGCCCGCTGGGAGGCCGGCAACGTCCGTGACCTGCTGGACTACGCGGCCGGGGGAGTGGAGCGGCTCACCGGCCGGCAGATCCCGGTGCCCGGCGGCCTGAACGTCACGATCCTCGAACCGCTCGGCGTCGTCGGCGTGATCGCGCCCTGGAACTTCCCCATGCCCATCGCCGCCTGGGGCACCGCCCCCGCCCTCGCGGCCGGGAACGCGGTCCTCCTCAAGCCCGCCGAGACCACCCCGCTCACCGCCCTGCGCCTGGCCGAACTCGCCCTGGAGGCCGGACTCCCGGAGCACCTCTTCCAGGTGCTGCCGGGACGCGGTGACATCACGGGCGACGCCCTGGTCCGGCACCCCGGAGTCGCCAAGATCGTTTTCACCGGTTCGACCCGGACCGGGACGCGCGTCGCGGCCCTCGGCGCCGAACAGGTCAAGCCCGTCACCCTCGAACTCGGCGGCAAGAGCCCCAACATCGTCTTCGCCGACGCCGACCTCAAGACCGCCGTCGACCCCTTCTCCTTCCTCGACAACTCCGGCCAGGACTGCTGCGCTCGCACCCGCATCCTGGTCCAGGAGACGGTGTACGACGAGGTCCGCGAGCTGCTCGCCGAGACGCTGGCCGCCGTGGTGGTGGGCGACCCGGCCGACGAGAAGACGCAGATGGGCCCGCTGATCTCCCGGCAGCAGCTCGACCGCGTCCGCGGCTTCGTGCCCGACGACGCCCCGGCCCTGCGCGGCAGCGCACCCGAGGGGCCCGGCTTCTGGTTCCCGCCGACCGTGCTCACCGCGGAGCGGCCCGACTCGGCGGCGGCCTGCGAGGAGATCTTCGGCCCGGTCGCCGTCCTGCTGCCCTTCACCGACGAGGCCGACGCGATCCGGCTAGCCAACGACACCCCGTACGGCCTCTCCGGCTCCATCTGGACCCGGGACGTCGGCCGCGCCCTGCGCGTCTCCCAGGCCGTCCGCGCCGGCAACCTGTCCGTCAACTCCCATGCCAGCGTCCGCTACTGGACCCCGTTCGGCGGCTACAAGCAGTCGGGCGTCGGCCGCGAGCTCGGCCCCGAGGCCCTGGCCGCCTTCACCGAAACCAAGAACGTCTTCATCAGCACGGAGGGCCCCGCACAGTGACCGCTCAGGAAAGCATCTGCCGCCGGCTGGTCGGCCGTACCGCCGTCGTCACCGGAGCCGGCAGCGGCATCGGCCTCGCCGCCGCCCGCCGCCTCGCCTCCGAGGGCGCGCACGTCGTCTGCGCCGACGTCGACGAGGTCCGCGGCAAGGCGGCCGCCGAGGAGACCGGCGGCATCTTCGTCAACGTGGACGTCACCGACCCCGAGCAGGTCGAGGCCCTCTTCAAGACGGCCTACGACACCTACGGCAGCGTCGACATCGCCTTCAACAACGCCGGCATCTCCCCGCCCGACGACGACTCCATCCTGGAGACCGGGCTGGAGGCCTGGAAGCGCGTCCAGGAGGTCAACCTCACCTCCGTCTACCTCTGCTGCAAGGCCGCCATCCCCTACATGCGGCGCCAGGGCAAGGGCTCGATCATCAACACGGCCTCCTTCGTGGCGAGGATGGGCGCCGCCACCAGCCAGATCTCGTACACGGCCTCCAAGGGCGGCGTCCTCGCCATGTCCCGTGAGCTGGGCGTGCAGTTCGCCCGGGAGGGCATCCGGGTCAACGCCCTGTGCCCCGGACCGGTCAACACCCCGCTCCTCCAGGAGCTGTTCGCCAAGGACCCGGAGCGCGCCGCGCGCCGCCTGGTGCACATCCCGCTGGGCCGGTTCGCCGAGGCCGAGGAGATCGCCGCCGCCGTGGCCTTCCTCGCCAGCGACGACTCCTCCTTCGTGAACGCCACCGACTTCCTGGTCGACGGCGGGATCGCGGGGGCGTACGTCACACCCCTGTAATAGCCGTGCCCTGACGGCCGGACTCTCGCTCTACAGTGCCGGGATGAGCATGACGCCACCGCCCGGCTGGTACCCCGACCCGCACGGCCCGCATCTGGAACGCTGGTGGGACGGCACGGCCTGGACCGAGCACCGCCGTGCGGCCGGGGCGCCCGTTGGCCCGGTGCCCCCGCCCAGGGGCGGCGGCACCGGGCGCGCGAAGGCCGTCGCCCTCCTCGCCGCCGGAGCCGTCCTCGTCGCGGCGATCGCCACCGGAGCCGTCGTGCTGAGCGACGACGGTGACGGCACGGAGCCGAGGACGGCCCCGACGTCCGCGCCCCCGGCCACGACCGACCCGCCGGAGCCGGCTCCCGAGGCGTCCGCGTCGACGTCCGAGCCGTCCGCCGACGACCCGGCCGTCGTCGAGGACCAGCTCAACGGCGTCACCTTCCCGCTGCTCGACGGCTGGGTCCGGCCGCAGCACGTCGCCCAGGACGACGTCGTCATGACGACGGACGGCACCTACGACTGCCCCGCCGGCGTCGGCCTCTGCCGCCACGGCCTCGTCTTCTCCCGCACGGTGACCGAGAACGACGAGAAGTCCCCCGAGGCCCTCGCCAAGGCGGACATCAAGGACGCCGCCGACGAGGCCTACGACCGCGACGAACTCGGCCGCGAGCTCTACGGGGGCATCGAGTCGCACCAGGTCGTCAAGTCCGGGCCGGTCGCGGTGGCCGGCCGCGCCGGATACCTCGTGCGCTGGCGCGTGCGGACCGCCAAGGGGCCGGGCGGCTACGTCCAGTCGCTCGTCTTCCCGTCCAGCGTCGGCACCGAGTCGCCCGTCCTCGTCCGCTACGTCTTCGACGCGGGCGAGGACGGACCGCCGCTCGCCGACATGGACCGCATCACCCAGGGCATCCGGCCGTTCGGCGACGCGGACACGGGCGGCGGTGTGGGCAGCAGCATCGGCCCTTCGGACTGAACGGCCGGCCTTGTGAACCTGACCGGCTACAGGAACGTATGACCCTCGCCGCGGTACGTCGGCACGGTCGCCGTCACCGCGTCCCCCTCGACCAGATGCAGCACGTCGAACCGCTCGCACAGCTCACCGGCCTTCGCGTGCCGGAACCACACCTTGTCACCGATCAGCAGGTCGTCGGCGGGCGAGCCCAGCAGCGGCGTCTGCACCTCACCGGCCCCCTCCTGAGGGTCGTAGCGCAGCCCCTCCGGCAGATACGGCACGGGCAGCCGGTCGGGCCCGGCCGCGCCGGAGGCGGGGTATCCACCACCGAGGACCGTCACCACCCCGACGCCCGGCCGCCGTACGACGGGCTGGGCGAACAGGGCCGCCGGACGGCCGCTGAACGACGTGTAGTTGTCGAACAGCCGCGGCACGTACAGCCCCGACCCGGCGCCGATCTCGGTCACCGCGTCCTCGGACGCCGTGTGCTGCACCGAGCCGGTGCCGCCGCCGTTGACGAACTCCAGGCCCGGCACGACGGCCCGCACCGCACGCACCACCTCCGCACGCCGCTCGGCGAGTTCACGCTTGGCGGCGGCCTGCATCAGCCGGACGGCACGGGACCGCAGCGGCCGCCCCGCCACCGCGTCCCCGACACCGGCGACGTGCCCCTCGTACGCCATGATCCCCACGACCTCGAAGCCCGGCCGGCGGGCCACGGCCCGGGCCACGTCGGCGACCTGGGCGGGGGAGTGCAGCGGCGAACGCCGGGCCCCGACGCGCACCCGCCCGCCGAGCAGTTTCAGGGAGGTGTCCAACTCCAGGCAGACGCGCACGACTTCACGTCCGCCGCCCCGCGAAGCGTCGATCAGGTCGAGCTGGGCGACGTCGTCGACCATCACGGTGACGGCGGCGGCGAGCTTGGGATCACCGGCGAGTTCGGCGTACGCGGCCCGGTCGGCGGACGGGTAGGCGAGCAGCACGTCGTCGAACCCCGAGCGGGCCAGCCACAGCGACTCGGCGAGGGTGAACGACATGATCCCCGCGAAACCGTCCCGGGCCAGGACGCGTTCCAGCAGCGCCCGGCACCGCACGGACTTGCTGGCGACCCGCACGGGCTTGCCCCCGGCGCGACGGACCAGGTCGGCGGCGTTGGCGTCGAAGGCGTCCAGATCCACGATCGCGAGTGGGGCGTCGAGATGGGCGGTGGCCCGGTCGTAACGGGCCCGGTCGGAGGCGCGCGCAGTCATGAACGCAGCCTGCCAGACAGGATTACCGCAGGGTAGGGGGACGTTCCGGGCAGATGCCCCGGGCTCGTGGACTGGTTCCCGTTCGCGCAGGAACAAGCCGTAGAGTGACGCGCACGTACGGCGGAGCGGCGCCGGCCGGGTTTCCGCGCCGGGATGACGCTCCATCCGTACGGGTATGTGTGCCCGGGACGACTCAGTGCCGGGCCTCGGGCAGGACGACACCGGCCCGCGCAGCACGCAGCGGCCCGGGTACGAGGAAACGGGGGGTGCATGAGCACGGAAGCACGGCGTGCCTCTTTCCCCTCGCGTCCCAGCAGTCCGCCACGGCCTTCGCATGCCCCGAACTCGCCCGAGGACGCCCGGACGGCATCTTCCGACGCGGCCACGGGTGACGCCCCGTCGCTTTCGGACGACGGGGGGCGTTCCGGCGTCCGTGGGCCGAGTGCGGGGCCGGCCGGCAGGCCGACCCCGGGTACGCGGCGCCCGTCGCCGGAGCGGGGCACGGGCCCGTCAGGGTCTGCTGCCGCCGGCCAGGAAACGGGCGCTCGGGTCGGTGGCGCGGCCTCCGGCGGGGCCGACGGCTCGAACGGCCGTACTCGTTTCCCCAGCTTCGGCGACACCATGGCCCGGCATACCGAGCCCACAGCGCCGCCCGCGCCCCGCGCTTCCGACCGCTTCCCGGACACGCGGCCCAGCGTCGGCCGCGTGACGCGACCCGAGCCGGACAGGCCGTCCACCCCACCAGCCGCCCCTCCGCGACCGCGTCACCTCCCCACGCCGGGCTCGTCCGGCGGGCCGGGGCGTTCGGACGCTCCGGGCGGGGCCGCGTCGGAGACGGCAGGCCGGTCGGGGGGCGCCCCCACGTCACGCCGTACCGGCGCCCCCGCCGAGAACTCCTCGGAGACGACCGCACGCCTGCGACCGGTCCCCGCCGACCCGTCACCCGCCGAGGGAGCCGAGCGCCCGTCCTCCGCGCCTGCTGAGTCCTTCGGCCGCCCCGGTTCCGTGCGGCCCGGTGTTCCGCCGCGCCCCTCGCGGGAGCCGCAGATCAGTGCCGGAGCCGACACCGGTGCCACTGCCGGGGGCATGCGCATGCCCCCGGCGCCCGCCCACCGGCCCACCAGCGTGTCTCCCGACCCGTCCCTCTCCTGGAGCGCCCCCCTGACCCCCGGCCCCGCTCCCGCCGGCACACGACCCGTCGTGTCCTTCGGGGAGCCCGAGGGATACGACGGCGACGCGCGGCCCCGGCCGCTCGGGCGGCGCGGGGCGTCCCAGGCCGCCGCTGCCGCCGTCTGTCTCGTGCTCGGGCTGGGGCTCATCTCGGGCGCGGTCACCGGGAGCTGGCTCGTGGGGGACTCCGGGGAGGAGGGCTCGCGCAGCACCTTCACCACGGCCGGCAGCCTCTGGCACAGCGTTCCCGTCGACCAGCTGTTCCCGCCCACCGTGCAGGGCCAGGGCGCCGGCCCCGGCGGAGCCGACCGCACCTGGACCCGTATCGCCGTCGCCCCGGACAGCGGCTGCAAGGACGCCTTCGACCCCCTGCTGCGCAAGGCGCTCGCCCCCGTCGGCTGCGAGCGGCTCCTGCGCGCCACCTACACCGACGCCACCGAGAGCTACGTGACCACCGTCGGCCTCCTCTTCACCACGGCCGACGCTCCGGGCATGACCTCCCTCGCGAACCGTTTCCGCAAGGAGCGCCTGGACCGCCGCAGTGACCTGATGCCCCTGCCGTACGCCGCGAAGGACACGCCCGCCGCCCACTTCGGCCCTGAGCAGCGCGCCGCCTGGACCGTCTCCGTGCTGACCGAGGCCCCGGTGGTCGTCTACGCCGTCTCCGGCTGGGCCGACGGCCGCACCGTCGACGACCCGCAGCCCGCCGAGGACGCCATGGCGTCCGGCGCCACCACCGCCTCCGCGCAGGCCGGCCTCGGGAACGAGGCACAGGGCCTCGCCGACCGCGTCGAACGCGGCCTGCGCAAGAACGTCCGCTCGGCCACGGAGCAGCCGTCGTGAAAGCCGCCAGGAAACCGGCCGGGAAAGCCACCAGGAACCCGGTCGGCACAGCAGCCAGGGCCGGCCGGTCCGCGGCGCTGAGCGTCCTGCTCGCCGCCGGCCTCGTCCTTCTGCCCTCCACCACCGCCCACGCCGACGGCATCCGTGCCCAGCAGTGGGCCCTGGAGGCCATGCACACACAGGAGGCCTGGCAGACCACCGAGGGCGAGGGCGTCACCGTCGCCGTCCTGGACACCGGCGTCGAGGCCGACCACCCCGACCTGATCGGCAACGTCCTCACCGGCGAGGACCTGGTCGGCTTCGGAGCCGAACGCGGCGACCGCGCCTGGGCCCGGCACGGCACTGCCATGGCCGGCATCATCGCCGGGCACGGACACGGCCCGGGCAACGCCGACGGCGTCCTCGGCATCGCCCCCGAGGCGAAGATCCTCCCCGTCCGCGTGATCCTGGAGGACGGCGACCCCTCCCGGGCCAAGGCCCGCAGCACCCGTGGCAACGCCCTCGCCGACGGCATCCGCTGGGCCGCCGACCACGGCGCCGACGTCATCAACCTCTCCCTCGGCGACGACTCCGTCTCCGCGCACCCGGAACCCGCCGAGGACCAGGCCATCCAGTACGCCCTGAAGAAGGGCGTGGTCGTCGTCGCCTCCGCCGGCAACGGCGGCGAGAAGGGCGACCGCATCTCCTACCCGGCCGCCTACCCGGGTGTCATCGCCGCCACCGCCGTCGACCGCGCCGGCACCCGCGCCCCCTTTTCCACCCGCCGGTGGTACGCCACCGTCAGTGCCCCCGGCGTCGACGTCGTCATCGCCGACCCCGACCACAAGTACTACGAGGGCTGGGGCACCAGCGCCGCCGCCGCCTTCGTCTCCGGCGCCGCCGCCCTGGTCAGGGCCGCCCACCCCGATCTGACCCCGGCCCAGATCAAGTCGCTCCTGGAGGACACCGCCCGCAACGCCCCCGCCGGGGGCCGCGACGACTCACGCGGCTTCGGCTTCGTCGACCCGGCCGCCGCCATCAAGGCCGCCGACCGGCTGAAGCCGCAGGGCCTCCGCTCGGCGGCGTACGGCTCGAAGTACTTCGGCAGCGGCCCGGACGACACCGGCTCCGGCGACGACACCGCCGACTGGGCCGCCCCCCTCGCGGGCGGCGCGGGCGGCGTCCTGCTGGTCGCGGCCGTGGTCCTGTGGCGCGGCCGCCGCGCGAGCCGCGACGACTTCTAGTCACCGGGCACCAGGACCGCCCGCCGAGGCGGCGGCACCCGGCCTATAGGGTCGACGACCGTGGCGAACAAGAACATCCCCGACTCCGGCTTCTCCGACGACGACGGCTCCGCCGACCCCCGGCTGAGCGCGGCACTCGCCGCCTGGTCCGAGGACCGCGGTGCCGTGGGCCCGGTCCTCGACGCCCTCAAGGGCGCCCGGCTGCTCGTTCCCGTCGTGGCCGTGCTCGGCGAGGTCGAGGAGGACGAGCGGGGACTGCGCCGCGAGAAGACCAGCGACATGGCCGTACCGACCCTGAAGGCCGGGAACCGCACCGCCCTCCCCGCCTTCACCTCCACCGACTCCCTCGCCCGCTGGGACCCGGCGGCCCGCCCTGTCGCCGTACCCCTGCACCAGGCCCTGCAGGCCGCCGCGCACGAGAAGGCGGACACGGTCGTGCTCGACCTGGCCGGACCCGTGCCCTTCGAACTGACCGGTCCCGCCCTGCTCGCCCTCGCGGAGGGCCGTTCGACCACCGACCCGCTCACCGACCCGGCCGTCGTCGAGGCCGTACGCGACGCCGTGGCCGCCGAGCCCGCCGTCCTGCGCGCCCACCTCGGCCCGGGCCAGGCCGACGGCACCCTCGCCCTGGTCCTGGACCCGTCCGCCGCCCCCGCCGAAGCCGCCCGGGCGGTCGCCCGGCGGCTCGCCGCCGACGAGACACTGAGGGCCCGCCTGGTGCGCGGCCTCGACCTGGCACTGCTGCCAGCCGGGGCGACGCCACCGGGCGAGCCCTTGTACGAACGCTGAGGCGGGGATCTGTCGGACAGGCCTAGCCGTAGACCGGGCCCGTGTACTTCTCGCCCGGGCCCTTGCCCGGCTCGTCCGGGACGAGTGACGCTTCGCGGAACGCCAGCTGGAGCGACTTCAGACCGTCGCGCAGGGGCGCCGCGTGGAACGAGCTGATCTCGGTGGCGGACGCGTCCAGCAGGCCGGCCAGCGCGTGCACCAGCTTGCGGGCCTCGTCCAGGTCCTTGTGCTTGTCGCCCTCCTCGGTCAGACCGAGCTTCACAGCGGCGGCGCTCATCAGGTTGACGGCGACCGTCACGATCACCTCGACCGCCGGGACCTCGGCGATGTCGCGGGCCATGGCGTCGAAGTCGGGGGACTCAGGAGGGGTCTCACTCATGCCCCACACGATAGGCGCAGGCCGGGGCGTGCGCCGTACCAGGCCCCGGGGCGCCACAATTAGCCGTTCCTGGCCATTGCTGGTAATCTCGTGTAACGACCGGTCGGACCCGCATGCCTCGCGGCCCGCGAGCCCGACCCACAAGTGGAGGCTTTCGAACTCCCACCTGACCGCCCCCAGGGCGGCGGGTCACCGGTCAGACGGTCCCGTCCCAGCGGCGGTGATCCGTCCGAAATCGCGCCCCGCGGCTCCCGCGGCGGTGCTCCGGTAGTTCGAGGAGCCCCGCCTGGGAATCGTCCGGGGCATTTTTTGTGCTTCGGCGCGGTTAGGTCTATCGAACAGAGACGTTACGCGGCCGTCCGCCAGACCGTCGCGTGGTGCTACCGAGGAGGATCCATCAGCGCCGAGCCCCGCATCAACGACCGGATTCGCGTTCCCGAGGTGCGACTTGTCGGTCCCAGTGGCGAGCAGGTGGGCATCGTCCCCCTGGCCAAGGCACTGGAGCTTGCGCAGGAGTACGACCTGGACCTGGTCGAGGTCGCGGCGAACGCCCGTCCGCCCGTGTGCAAGCTCATGGACTACGGGAAGTTCAAGTACGAGTCGGCCATGAAGGCCCGTGAGGCGCGCAAGAACCAGGCGCACACGGTCATCAAGGAGATGAAGCTCCGGCCGAAGATCGACCCGCACGACTATGACACCAAGAAGGGTCACGTCGTTCGGTTCCTCAAGCAGGGCGACAAGGTCAAGATCACGATCATGTTCCGTGGTCGCGAGCAGTCCCGGCCCGAGCTGGGCTACCGACTGCTCCAGCGGCTCGCGGAGGACGTCGCAGACCTCGGTTTCGTCGAGTCGAACCCGAAGCAGGACGGCCGAAACATGATCATGGTTCTCGGTCCGCACAAGAAGAAGACCGAGGCGATGGCCGAGGCTCGTCAGGCGCAGGAGGCCCGCAAGGCGGAAGCGAAGGCCAACCCCGGCCGCTCGCAGAACGCCGCGGAAGCCGACGCGGACGTCGAGGCGCCGGCCGAGGAGCCCGCCGAGGCGTGACCCCTGGGACGCGAGTCCCAGGAAGCAACCGAAACAAGACGACGCTCCACCGTGCCCGGTTTTCGCGACCGGGCACCGGAGCGCCACCGACGAGGAGAGAACGGCGCTATGCCGAAGAACAAGTCGCACAGCGGGTCCAGCAAGCGCTTCAAGATCACCGGCTCCGGCAAGGTGCTCCGCGAGCGTGCCGGCAAGCGCCACCTGCTCGAGCACAAGTCGTCCCGTGTGACGCGTCGCCTCACCGGCAACGCCGAGATGGCCCCGGGCGACGCCAAGAAGATCAAGAAGCTTCTCGGCAAGTGACGTCCCGGCGCGTGAGCGCCGTACGTCAGGACCGGGACCCTATCGATTTCGGGCCGTGTGAGGACCACCGCGGCCCCGCTACAAGGAGTTAAAAAGTGGCACGCGTCAAGCGGGCAGTGAACGCCCACAAGAAGCGCCGGGCGATCCTCGAGCAGGCCTCCGGCTACCGCGGTCAGCGTTCGCGCCTGTACCGCAAGGCCAAGGAGCAGGTCACCCACTCGCTGGTCTACAACTACAACGACCGCAAGAAGCGCAAGGGTGACTTCCGCCAGCTGTGGATCCAGCGCATCAACGCCGCTGCCCGCGCCAACGGCATGACCTACAACCGCTTCATCCAGGGTCTGAAGGCCGCGAACATCGAGGTCGACCGCAAGATCCTGGCCGAGCTGGCCGTCAACGACGCCGGTGCGTTCGCCGCGCTCGTCGAGGCCGCCCAGAAGGCGCTGCCGAGCGACGTCAACGCCCCCAAGGCGGCCTGACGCCGGCTCCGAGCCGATGTGACGGAAGGACCCGCAGGCCACTGGCCTGCGGGTCCTGCTGTGCAGCCAGCTACTGAGAAAGCGAACGCAATGTCCCCCGCCACCCCTGAGCTCATCTCCCCCCGGTCCCCCCGCGTCTCCGCCGCGCGGCGGCTGGCGAAGCGGAACTTCCGGGGCAAGGAGCGGCTGTTTCTCGCGGAGGGGCCGCAGGCGGTCCGGGAGGCGGCCGGGCATCGGGCCGGAGGCGCGGCCACGCTCGTGGAGCTGTTCGCCACGCTGGAGGCCGCCGAGCGGTACGCAGACATCGTGGGGGCGGCCCGGGACGCCGGTGCCCGGGTGCACCTCGCCTCCGAGCAGGTCATCGCCGACATCTCCACCACCGTCACCCCGCAGGGCCTCGTCGGCGTCTGCCGGTTCCTGGACACGCCCTTCGAGGAGGTCCTGGCGGCGCGCCCCCGGCTCGTCGCCCTCCTCGCCAACGTCCGTGACCCCGGCAACGCCGGGACCGTGCTGCGCTGCGCCGACGCCGCCGGTGCCGAGGCCGTCGTCCTGACCGACGCCTCCGTCGACGTGTACAACCCCAAGGCCGTCCGCGCCTCCGTCGGCTCCCTGTTCCACCTGCCCGTCGCCGTCGGCGTCCCCGTGGAGCAGGCGGTCGAAAGGCTGCGGGCCGCCGGTGTGCGTGTCCTCGCCGCCGACGGGGCCGGTGACCGCGATCTCGACGACGAGCTCGACAAGGGCACCATGGGCGGGCCGACCGCCTGGGTCTTCGGCAACGAGGCCTGGGGTCTCCCGGAGGAGACACGCGCCCTCACGGACGCCGTCGTCCGCGTCCCGATCCACGGGAAGGCCGAGAGCCTGAACCTCGCCACCGCCGCCGCCGTATGTCTCTATGCGTCGGCGCGTGCACAGCGCGCCTCCGGAGGGTGCCGCTCCGTCACCGGGAACTAGTAGGGTGACCAGCTCAGGGACCCCTCTGTGGAGCCTTGGAGGTGGGGTACGGGGATGAGCGTCGGCACGAGCAGCGCACCGGGGGCCCAGGACGCCGGGAGCCCGCCCGCCGTGTCCCGGCCACCCGGTGATCTCGCCGACCTCGGCATCGACCCCGACATGCTGCCCGACGGACTCGTCGTCGCCGACGAGCAGGGCCGGGTCGTCTGCTTCAACGCCGCCGCCGAGCGCATCACCGCCGTCCGCGCCCGGGACGCCCTCGGTCAGCGTCTGGAGAAGGCCCTGCCATTAGAGGATCTGGAGGGGCGGCGCTGGTGGCAGCTGACCGATCCGTACGGCGGCCTCGCGATCCGGGTCGGACAGCCCGAGCGCAACCTCCTCCTCCCCGGCGGCCGTGAGGTGCTGGTCTCCGCGCGCTACGTCCGTACGCGGCCCACCGGGCCCCTGAGGCGCCTGGTCGTCACCCTGCGCGACACCGAGGCCCGCCGCCGCACCGAGCGCAGCCACGCCGAGCTGATCGCCACCGTCGCCCACGAGCTGCGCTCCCCGCTCACCTCCGTCAAGGGCTTCACCGCCACCCTGCTCGCCAAGTGGGAACGCTTCACCGACGACCAGAAGCGGCTGATGCTGGAGACCGTCGACGCCGACGCCGACCGGGTCACCCGGCTCATCGCCGAGCTGCTCGACATCTCGCGGATCGACTCCGGGCGGCTGGAGGTGCGGCGCCAGCCCGTCGACATCGGCGCCGCCGTCGGACGGCACATCCAGGCCTACGTCGCCGCCGGGCAGCCCGCCGACCGGTTCCTGCTGCGCGTCCAGCAGCCGCTGCCCGATCTGTGGGCCGACCCCGACAAGATCGACCAGGTGCTCAGCAACCTCCTGGAAAATGCCGTGCGGCACGGCGAGGGAACTGTCACGATCGACGTCACGGCCACGGCGTCCCCCCGCGAGGGCGAGTACGCCGAGAACGCAGCTACGTCGGTCACGGTGAGCGACGAGGGGCCCGGCATCCCGGAGGAGTCCATGAACCGCGTCTTCACCCGCTTCTGGCGGGGCAGCAAGCGCGGTGGCACGGGCCTCGGGCTCTACATCGTCAAGGGCATCGTCGAAGCCCACGGCGGCACCATCACGGTCGGCCGCGCGCCGGGCGCCGGTGCCGAGTTCCGATTTACGTTGCCCGTGGCGGCTCCGGCGTATCTCGCCTGAGGACCACGGGCGCATTCGTATACCTCCACCCCGTTAGACTCGGCCATTGGCACCTTTGTGTCCCGCAGACGGCCATCGGAGTCGGTGACGGGGACCTTCAGCCAGCCAATCGGAAGCACGGGAAGAGATGTCGGCACCGAATAAGTCGTACGACCCTGTAGAGGTCGAGGCGTTGAAACCGGAAGAGATCGAGCGCATGCGGGACGAGGCGCTCGCCGCCTTCGCCGCCGCGGACTCCCTCGACGCGCTCCACGAGGCCAAGGTCGCCCACACCGGCCCCGCCTCCCCGCTGGCCCTCGCCAACCGCGAGATCGGCGCCCTGCCGCCGCACGCCAAGGCCGACGCCGGCAAGCGCGTCGGGCAGGCCCGCGGCGCCGTGAACAAGGGCCTCGCCGCCCGCCAGGCGGAACTCGAGGCCGAGCGGGACACCCGTGTGCTGGTCGAGGAGGCGGTGGACGTCACGCTGCCCTACGACCGCGTCCCGGCCGGCGCCCGGCACCCGCTCACCACGATGATGGAGCGGGTCGCGGACGTCTTCGTGGCCATGGGCTACGAGATCGCCGAAGGGCCGGAGGCCGAGGCGGAGTGGTTCAACTTCGACGCCCTCAACTTCCTGCCCGACCACCCGGCCCGGCAGATGCAGGACACGTTCTTCGTGCAGGGCCCGAAGGGCACCGAGGAGTCCGGGTCCGGCGTCGTCCTGCGCACCCACACCTCCCCGGTGCAGGCGCGCGCCCTGCTCGACCGTGAGCTGCCGGTCTACATCGTCTGCCCCGGCCGGGTGTTCCGCACCGACGAGCTGGACGCCACGCACACGCCCGTCTTCCACCAGATCGAGCTGCTCGCGATCGACGAGGGCCTGACCATGGCGGACCTCAAGGGCACCCTGGACCACATGGTCCAGTCCCTGTTCGGCGAGGACATGAAGACCCGGCTGCGGCCGAACTACTTCCCCTTCACCGAGCCGAGCGCCGAGATGGACATGCTCTGCTACGTCTGCAAGGGCGAGTCCATCGGCAACCCCGACCGGCCCTGCCGCACCTGCTCGTCCGAGGGCTGGATCGAGCTCGGCGGCTGCGGCATGGTCAACCCGCGGGTGCTCACCGCCTGCGGCGTCGACCCCGAGAAGTACAGCGGCTTCGCCTTCGGGTTCGGCATCGAGCGGATGCTGATGTTCCGCCACAACGTCGAGGACATGCGAGACATGGTCGAGGGTGACGTCCGGTTCACCCGGCCGTTCGGGATGGAGATCTGATGCGGGTCCCGCTTTCTTGGCTGCGGGAGTACGTCGACCTGCCGGCCACCGAGACCGGCCGAGACGTCCAGGCCAAGCTCATTTCGGCCGGTCTGGAGGTCGAGACCGTCGAGCAGCTCGGAGCCGACCTCAAGGGCCCCCTGGTGGTCGGCCAGGTGGCGACCATCGAGGAGCTGACGGAGTTCAAGAAGCCGATCCGCTTCTGCACCGTCGACGTCGGCCAGGCCAACGGCACGGGTGAGCCCCAGGAGATCGTCTGCGGTGCCCGCAACTTCGCCGTCGGCGACAAGGTCGTCGTGGCCCTGCCCGGTGCCGTCCTGCCCGGCGACTTCCAGATCGCCGAGCGCAAGACCTACGGCAAGATGTCCCGCGGCATGATCTGCTCCAGCGACGAACTGAACATGGGCGACGACGGCACCAAGGGCATCATCGTGCTGCCCCCGGAGACCGAGGTCGGCAAGGACGCGATCGAGCTGCTGGAGCTGGTCGACGAGGTCCTCGACATCGCCGTCACGCCCGACCGCGGCTACTGCCTGTCGCTGCGCGGCGTGGCGCGCGAGACCGCCACCGCCTACGGCCTGCCGCTGCGCGACCCGGCACTGATCGATGTGCCCGGCCCCAACGCGTACGGCTACCCGGTGCAGATCTCCGACCCCACCGGCTGCGACCGCTTCACGGCCCGCACGGTGACCGGTCTCAGCGCCGAGGCCCGCTCCCCGATCTGGCTCCAGCGCCGGCTGCAGAAAGTCGGCATGCGCCCGATCTCGCTCGCCGTCGACGTCACCAACTACGTGATGACGGAGCTCGGCCAGCCGCTGCACGCCTACGACCGCGGCCTGGTCCAGGGCACGATCGGCGTGCGCCGGGCCGAGCCGGGCGAGAAGCTCACCACCCTCGACGGAGTCGAGCGCACGCTGGACGCCGAGGACCTGGTGATCACCGACGACCGCGGCCCGATCGGGCTCGCCGGCGTCATGGGCGGCGCCAACACGGAGATCGCCGACCACGACGACACCGAGAACGCCACGGCGGACATCGTGATCGAGGCCGCCCACTTCGACGCGGTGTCGATCGCGCGCACGGCCCGTCGGCACAAGCTGTCCTCCGAGGCGTCCCGGCGCTTCGAGCGCGGCGTCGACCCGCAGGCCGCGGCGGCCGCCGCGCAGCGCACCGTCGACCTGCTGGTCCTGCTCGCGGGCGGCACCGCCGAGGCCGGTGTCACCGAGATCCTCGCTCCGTCGGCGCCGCGCACCATCACCATCCCGGCCGACCACCCGGACAAGGTCGCGGGCGTGGCCTACGGCCGGGAGACCGTCGTGCGGCGGCTCCAGGAGGTCGGCTGTGACGTGTACGGACAGGACGAGCTGATCGTCACCGTGCCGTCCTGGCGCCCCGACCTCACCGACCCGAACGACCTGGCCGAAGAGGTCATCCGCCTGGAGGGCTACGAGAACCTGCCCTCCACGCTGCCCAAGCCGCCGGCCGGCCGCGGTCTGACCGACCGGCAGCGGCTGCACCGCCGTGTCGGCCGGGCCCTGGCCGGTGCCGGATACGTCGAGGCGCTGAACTACCCGTTCATCGGCGAGCAGGTCTTCGACCAGCTCGGCCTCGAAGCGGACGACCCCGCCCGCCGGGTCGTGAAGCTCAGCAACCCGCTGAGCGACGAGGAGCCCGCGCTGCGCACGACGCTGCTGCCGGGTCTGCTCGCCGCCCTGCGGCGCAATGACGGCCGGGGCTCGCACGACCTCGCCCTGTTCGAGTCCGGCTTGGTCTTCCGGCCGCGCGAGGAGCAGCGGATCGCCGCCGTGCTGCCCGTCGACCGCCGCCCGACCGACGAGGAACTCGCCGGGCTGAACGTCGCGCTGCCCGAGCAGCCGCGGCACGTCGCCGTCGTCCTCGCCGGCGCCCGCGAGCAGGCCGGCTGGTGGGGCAAGGACCGTCCGGCCGACTGGGCCGACGCGGTCGAGGCGGCGCGTTCCATCGCCCGTGAGGCGGGCGCCGAGCTGATCATCCGCAAGGGGCAGTACGGGCCGTGGCACCCCGGGCGGTGCGCCGAGCTGGCGATCACCGTGGACGGTGCCGAGCGGGTCGTGGGCCACGCGGGGGAGCTGCACCCGCGCGTGGTGAAGGCGCTGGGGCTGCCGGCGCGTACCTGTGCGATGGAGATCGACCTGGATGCGGTGGAGTCGGCTGGTGACGCCACGGTGAAGGCGCCGCGGATCTCCACGTTCCCCGTTGCCACGCAGGATGTCGCCCTGGTCGTCGACGTGGTTGTTCCGGCGGCGGAGGTCGAGGAGGCCTTGCGTGATGGTGCCGGGGAGCTGCTGGAGTCCATCCGGTTGTTCGATGTGTACGAGAACGTCGAACAGTTGGGAGAGGGGCGGAAGTCGCTCGCGTATGCGTTGCGGTTCCGGGCGGCTGATCGGACGCTGACCGTGGATGAGGCTTCCGCGGCTCGGGATGCGGCGGTTGCCCTCGCGGGTGAACGCGTCGGGGCCGAGTTGCGGAGTTAGTGCCCCTCACTCGTTTGAGTGGTAAATGTAGGCAAACCTGCCCTTTCGGGAGTGCTGTCGACAGAATCGGACCGGCCTATTCGGGCCGGTCCGATTCTGTGTGTCAGGGCCTATTGGGGGGCCATCGGCATGATCCGCATCAGGGGTCGGGTGCGTAGTCTCGGTCTGCCGACGATGTGGGGCGTGGCGGCCGTCACGTACAAGCTGGCCTGTCCGCTCGCTCAGGAGACCGGCCTCGAAGCGCGGATCGTCACCAGTGCCGTGTTCTTCGCGGTCGGTACCGGGCTGATCCTCCATGTGCGGCAGACGCTGATGCGCGAGCTGCGGCAGCTGCGCCGCGTCGCGGGTGCCGCGCAGAGCGCGCTGCTCAGGCCGCTGCCCTCGCGCATCGACGGGCTGGACGTCGCCGCCGCCCAGGTGTCGGCGGAGCGTGGGGCGGCCATCGGCGGTGACCTGTACGAGGTGGTCGCCACCGAGCACGGCGTGCGGGCCGTGATGGGTGACGTACGCGGGCACGGGATCGGCGCCTTCGGGACCGTCGCGGCCGTGCTCGGCTCTTTCCGTGAGGCCGCGCACGACGAGAAGGACCTCGGCGGGGTGCTGCACCGGCTGGAACGCGCCCTGGCCCGGCATCTGCGCCAGGAGCATCCGGCGGGCGCCGCCGAGGAGTTCGTGACGCTGCTGCTGGTGGAGATCCGAGCCGACGGCGAGATGGCCGCGCTGAACTGCGGGCATCCGTGGCCGTACCGGCTGAGCGGCGCGAGCGTCGACCAACTCGCCCCGGCCGATCCGTATCCGCCCCTGGGCCTGTTCCCGCTGCCGACCGAACTGTCCACCGTAGGCCTGGGGTATCTGGAGCACGGTGACGCGCTGTTCCTCTACACGGACGGTGCGCTGGACGCGAGGGACGCCCGTGGCCGGTTCTTTCCGTTGCCGCGTGCTCTGACGAGGGCGGTGCGGGACGCGCCGTTCTCCTCGCAGACGGTCCTGAGCAGGATTTCGCACGACCTTCTGCACCACACGCGGGGCGGACCGGCGGACGACATCGCCCTGCTCGTACTGACGAACGACCGGTGTACTCACCTGAGGGCGCGGGGAACCGCGCGGACAACCGCAACACGCCCGCAGCCGACGACGCGTCCCTGACACCACGGCGCCGGCGATGCCGTCCGCCCCGCCACGGAGTGTCGGGCAGGCGGCTGGGCGGACGGCGGAAGCGGGCCGCCGCACTGTACGAGGGGGAGCCGGCGGCCCGGCCGGCCTCTTTCGAGGCATTTCAGTCAACCGGCTGGCGACTCTCCGCGACAGTGCGCACACAGCGCGGATTCGAGCACTCCGTTCACACCCCGTGTGAAGGCGGAGCCACTAATCTGGCCGCACCGAGCCACCGGGGGGCCCACATGCAGCCCAACACTCTGCTCGACGCGATCCTGGACGAGGCCGGGATCTCGCACGCGGGGCTGGCCGCACACGTCAACCAGGCGGGACGGGCGCGTGGCCTGTCCCTGAGGTACGAACACACCGCCGTCGCCCGGTGGTTGAAGGGGCAGCGTCCCCGGGGCCAGGTGCCCGACCTGATCTGCGAGGTGCTCGCCGCCCGATTGCGGCGGCAGGTGACCCTCGACGACATCGGCCTGGGCATGCCCGGTGAGCCGTCCGCTGCGCACACCGGCTCGCTGTCCGGCTTCGTCGAGCGGGCCACCGCCCTGTGGCGCTCCGACCAGCAACAGCGCCCGCACATCCTGGGCGCGCCCGCGCTCACCGGCACGCCCGCCGTCATGCCGGTGTGGGAGTGGGAGAACCCGCCCGAGGACGTGGACGTCTCCCGCGGCGGCAGACACCGGGTCACCCCCGGCGACCTGGAGATGCTGCGGGCCGCCCGTACGCACTACGAGCAGATGTACCGCAAGGCCGGGGGCATCGCGACGCGGGCCCGCATCGTCGGCTTCCTCAACGCCGAGGCCGCGCCGCTGCTGCGCGGCAGCTACACCGACGAGCTCGGTCGCCAACTCCACCGGGCCACGGGCGGGCTGGTGGCCGTCGCCGGGATCTGCGCCTACGACTCCGACGCGCACGGCCTCGCGCAGCGCTACTTCCATCAGGCCCTGCGGCTCGCCAAGGCCAGCGGCGACCGAGGGCTCGGCGCCTACATCATCGCGCTGCTGGTCAACCAGTCGCTGTTCATGCGGGAGTACCGGCAGGCCGTCGCCTTCGCGGAGGCCGCGCTGCGGGCCGCCGGCAAGCACATCACCCCGGCGCTCGCCTCCGACCTGTACGCGATGCAGGCCAAGGCGTATGCGCATCTCGGCGACGGCACGAGCGCCCTGTCCTGCATCCGGCGGGCCGAGCAGGCCGCGGCACGCATCCGGCGTGGCTACGAGCCCGACGAGACCGGTTATGTCCAGCCGGGGCTGGTCAACGTCCAGGTGGCGGAGGCACTGCTGAGCCTCGGAGAGATCGCGGCCGCCGGGGAGCATGCCGCGGCCGCGGTCGACAACCCGGCGCACGACCGCGGGCGGGTGCACCGGCTGGCCATGCTCAGCACGATCGAGCTGCGGCAGGGCAACGCGGACAAGGCCGTGGCCATCGCCGTGCAGATGGCCGAGCAGGCCCGCGGCATGGAGTCCCATCGGCTGCGGGACAGGCTGCGCGCGGTGCGGGAGCACCTGGTGCGCAGCGGCTGCGCGGGCACGTCCGAGGCCGCGGAACTCATCGACGGGGCACTGCGCGTACCGTTGTAGACCCAGGGCGACGGGCGCCCGCGTCATCCCGAGCGACTTCCCGTGCGCCTGCTGTCAGTACATCCCTGCTGCGATATTGCCACTTACTCGACGGAAGGTGGCAGAACCGTGCAGTGGACGAAACACAACGAACAAACTGTGTACTCAAACCGCTGGTTCAGCGTCAATCTCGCGGATGTCGAACTGCCGGACGGCCGGCACCTCGACCACTTCCTCATACGGCTGCGGCCCGTTGCCGTGGCCACGGTCGTGAACGAGGCCAACGAGGTGCTGCTGCTCTGGCGGCACCGCTTCATCACCGACAGCTGGGGGTGGGAACTCGCGGCGGGCGTCGTCGAGGACGGCGAGGACATCGCCCGCGCGGCCGCCAGGGAACTGGAGGAGGAGACCGGCTGGCGGCCGGGACCCCTGCACCACCTCATGAGCGTGGAGCCGTCCAACGGGCTCACCGACGCCCGGCACCACGTGTACTGGGCCGACGAGGGCGAGTATGTCGGGCACCCCGTGGACGACTTCGAGTCGGACCGCAGGGAATGGGTTCCCCTCAAGCTCGTCCCCGACATGGTCGCCCGCGGGGAGGTCCCGGCCGCCAACATGGCGGCCGCGTTACTGCTGCTGCACCATCTCAGGCTCGGTCAGGACACGTTGCCCTGAGCTAACGTCCCAGCGCCTGCCAGATCGCCACGACGAGGGCACCCACGGCGGTGAGGGCGGCGACCGCGGGCAGCGGCCAGCGCGCGTGTTCGAGGGAGTTGATCCGGGTGTTGAGCTCGTCGAGTTCCTTGGCGGTCTCCTCGGTGCGGTGGCTGAGCAGAGCCAGTCCGCCTTCGACACGGGCGTATGCCACATCGAGGCGGCGTCGTAACTCTGCGAGTTCTCCATGAACGACCGGATGCTCGGGATCGGCGGTCACGAGTCCGCTCCTTTCCGTAGTCGTTGCACATCCCTTGCATGCGCATGAGGAGTCAACTCGCCTGGTGGGCGCCTGGGGAGAGTGTGCGACGGGCATATGCGAGCCCGGCGCGCACACGGTGTGTGAATGCCACGGGCCCGGCACCAATTCCGGTGCCGGGCCCGTGGCATGGCTGAATTCTGACCGTCCGTAATCAGCCTTGGGGGAACCCGGGCCGTATGACGACATGGGGACGCCGCCGGGCCCGGCGGTGGCCGGAGGAGCGGCGGCGTTGAGGTGGCGGCCTCGGCCGGGCGGTCAGCCGTACGTGTAGAAGCCCGACCCCGTCTTGCGGCCCAGCCGGCCCGCGTCGACCATGCGCTGGAGGAGCGGGGGAGCGGCGTACAGGGGCTCCTTGTACTCCTCGTACATCGACTGGGCCACCGAGGCGACCGTGTCCAGGCCGATGAGGTCGGAGAGCTTCAGCGGGCCCATCGGGTGGGCGCAGCCCATCTCCATGCCGTTGTCGATGTCCTCGCGGCTGGCGATGCCCGTCTCGAACATCCGGATCGCGGAGAGCAGGTACGGGATCAGCAGCGCGTTCACCACGAAGCCGGAGCGGTCCTGGGCGCGGATCGCGTGCTTGCCCAGCAACTTCTCGGTGAACAGCTGGGCCCGGCTCAGCGTGCCCTCGGACGTGGTGAGGGCCGGGATCAGCTCGACGAGCTTCTGCACCGGGGCCGGGTTGAAGAAGTGGATGCCGATGACCTGGTCGGGCCGCGAGGTCGCCACCGCCAGCTTCACCAGCGGGATGGAGGAGGTGTTGGAGGCCAGGATGGCGTCGGGCCGGGTCACGACCTGGTCGAGCACCTGGAAGATCTCGGTCTTGACCTGCTCGTTCTCGACGACGGCCTCGATCACCAGGTCGCGGTCGGCGAACTCGCCGAGGTCCGTGGTGAAGCTCAGTCGGGCCTGCGTGGCCTCCAGCTCCTCCTCGGTGATCTTGCCGCGCTCGGCTGCCTTGGCCAGGGAGTTGAACAGCCGGGTCCGGCCGATCTCCAGGGCCTCGCCGGTGGTCTCGGCGACCATGACGTCCAGACCGGCCCGGGCGCACACCTCGGCGATCCCCGCGCCCATCTGACCGCAGCCCACGACTCCGACGCGTGCAATGTCTCCCGCTGGGATGTCCGTCACATCGTCCCTTTCGCTGCTGATCCACTTCTGGGCAGGTGCTCCGGGTTCCGGTGCCTGCTCCGTTCGTGCACGTTACTCCCAAGTATCGATGATCGATCGCGGGGGGCGGGTCCGCTTCGGGCATGCTGGGCACGGAGCGATCCGCAGCCGGGCGGATCCGCGGCTTTTTGGGGCATGCGGATGGGACGAGTGTCACGCAGGGCGTTCGCGGTGGCGGCGCTGTCGGCTTTCACGATGACGCCTCCGGCGTCGGCCGCGCCCAAGCGGGACGGCAGGGGCGGAGGCAGGGCGGCCTCCGAGATGCGGGGCGTGTGGCTGGCCACCATGGCCAACCGCGACTGGCCGTCGAAGCCGGGGCTGACCGCCGCGCAGCAGCGGGCCGAGCTGATCACCCACCTCGACAGGGCGGTCCGCAACCGGCTCAACACCGTGATCTTCCAGGTCCGGCCCGCGGCGGACGCCCTGTGGCCCTCGTCGTACGAGCCGTGGTCGCAGTACCTCACCGGCACCCAGGGCAAGAACCCGGGCTGGGACCCGCTGGGCACGGCCGTGGAGGAGGCCCACGCCCGCGGCCTGAAGCTGCACGCCTGGTTCAACCCGTACCGCGTCGCCGCCCACGCCGATCCGAACCGGCTCGCCGCCGGCCACCCCGCCCGCAGGAACCCGGGCTGGGTGGTGACGTACGGCGGGAAGCTCTACTACAACCCCGGGCTGCCCGAGGTCCGTGACTTCGTGCAGGACGCGATGCTCGACGCGGTGAAGAAGTACCCCGTGGACGGCGTCCACTTCGACGACTACTTCTACCCGTACCCGGTGGCGGGCCAGACCTTCGACGACGACACGGCCTACGCGGAGTACGGCGCCGCCTTCCCGGACCGGGCCGCGTGGCGGCGGGACAACATCGACAAGCTGGTACGGGAGACGGCGGACCGCGTCAAGCAGGTCCGGCCCGGCACCCCCTTCGGCATCAGCCCCTTCGGTGTGTGGCGCAACGCCGCCACCGATCCGCTCGGCTCGGACACCCGAGCGGGCGTGCAGACCTACGACGACCTGCACGCGGACACGCGCAAGTGGGTGCGCGAGAGCTGGATCGACTACATCGTCCCGCAGCTGTACTGGAACATCGGCTTCGCCGCCGCCGACTACGCGAAGCTGGTGCCCTGGTGGGCGGGGGTCGCGCGCGGCACGTCGACGAGGCTCTACGTGGGGGAGGCGCTGTACAAGGCCGGTGACCCGGCGCAGCCCGCGTCCTGGCAGGACCCGGCCGAGCTGTCCCGGCACCTGACGCTGGCCAGGGATCACGCGCAGGTGCGCGGACACGTCTTCTTCGCCGCCAAGGACATGGCGACCGATCGGATCGGGGCGATGGCGAGGGTGGTCGCCGACCACTACGCGCAGCCGGCGCCCCCGCCGCGGTGAATCACGGTCCGGTGGTGGTCTCCCGGTGCCGGATCTCGGTGTCGGGTCCCGGCGAACACACGCCCTCGTGCCCGTCCTCGAACCGGACGCGGTACGGGGGACTGCCCTCCTGGCCCAGCACTTCGACGATCTCGCCGACCTTGTCGTGCTGACCGACCACCCTGCCGTGCTGGACAAGCTGGTCGCCCACGGTTGCGCGCATCTGGGGCCTCCTCACGATGTGTGGAGCAGCGGTCCGTGGCCTCCGAGTCTACGGCCGGGGGCGCCACTCGGCAGGGGCCGGGCGTGCCCCGCTCAGCCGCGCGCCCGTTGTGTGACGGCGATGCAGACCAGCACCGCCGCGGCTGTCAGCGGGGCGGCCACCGTCAGGTGCTCGCCCAGCAGCAGCACCGACCACACCAGTGTGAGCAGGGGCTGAGCGAGCTGCAACTGGCTGGCCTTCGGGATGCCGATGGCCGCCATGCCCCGGTACCAGACGACCAGTCCGAGGAACTGCGAACCCGCCGCGACCCACAGCAGCCCGGTGACGCTGTGCGCGGTCAGCTGCACGGTTTCCCGCGTCAGCGCGAACGCGGCGACGGTCACGGTCAGCGGCAGGCACAGCACCAGCGCCCAGCCGATGACGTGCCAGCCCGGCATGACCCGGGCCAGCCGGCCGCCCTCGGTGTAGCCGGCCGCGCACACCAGCAGCGCCGCGAAGAGGTACAGGTCGGCCGTGCTCAGGGCGCCGCCGCTCTGCTGCACAGTGAAGGCCAGCACCGCCGCCGCGCCGGCGAGGGCCGCCGTCCAGAAGGTGCGCGAGGGCCGGGTGCCGACGCGCAGGGCGGAGAAGAGCGCGGTGGTCAGGGGGAGCAGTCCGACCACGACGGCGGCGTGCGCGGTGGTGGAGGTCTCCAGTGCCAGCGTGGTCAGCAGCGGGAAACCGAGCACGACACCGGCCGCCACGACCGCGAGGCCGAACCAGTGGCGGCGGGCGGGCAGCGGTACCCGCAGGGCGAGCAGCGCACTGCCCGCGATCACCGCCGCCAGGACGCTGCGGACGGCGACCAGCGACCAGGGCCCGAAGCCCTCCAGGCCCCAGGCAGTGGCGGGGAAGGTGAGGGAGAAGGCGATGACGCCCAGGGCGGCCTGGAGGGTGCCGAGGCCGGGCTGCTGCTCCCGATCCACGGCGACTGCTATCCGGGAAGCGGTAGTAGCGCTACTCTGTACTCTCATGCAAGAGCGTAGCAGCGTCGGTGAACTGGCGGAACGGCTGCGGCGGGAGCTGGACCGCTACTCACCGGGTGGAAAGCTGCCGTCGAGTCGGGCCTTGGTCGAGCGGTTCCGGGTGAGTCCCGTGACCGTGTCGCGGGCGCTGGCGCAGCTCGCCGCCGAGGGACTGGTGGTCACCCGGCCCGGCGCGGGCGCGTTCCGTGCGCAGGCCCGGACGGCACCGGCCCCCGCCGGGGACACCTCCTGGCAGGAGGTCGCGCTCAGCGCGGACGGTGCCGCCGACCTCGTACCACGCTCGGTGGACGCCTCCGGGGTACTGGTCTCGCTGGCCGCCCCGCCGCCCGGCGTGATCGAGTTCAACGGCGGCTATCTGCACCCGTCGTTGCAGCCCGAGCGCGCGATGGCCGCCGCCCTGTCGCGCGCCGGACGCCGGCCCGGCGCCTGGGGACGTCCGCCCATGGAGGGGCTGCCGGAGCTGCGGGAGTGGTTCGCGCGGGGCATCGGCGGATCCCTCACGGCCGCCGAGGTGCTGGTCACCGCGGGCGGACAGTCCGCGCTCACCACCGCCCTGCGCGCCCTCGCCCCGCCCGGCGCCCCGGTCCTCGTCGAGTCGCCGACCTACCCCGGCATGCTCGCCATCGCCCGCGCAGCGGGCCTGCGCCCGGTGCCCGTCCCGGTGGACGCGGACGGCGTGAAACCGGCGCTGCTCGCCGACGCCTTCCGGGCCACCGGCGCCCCGGCCTTCGTCTGCCAGCCGCTCTTCCAGAATCCCACCGGTGCCGTGCTCGCGCCCGAGCGGCGCCGCGAGGTGCTGCGCATCGCCCGCGCGGCGGGCGCGTTCGTCGTCGAGGACGACTTCGTGCGGCGACTTGTGCACGAGGACGCGGGGCCGCTGCCGCGCCCGCTGGCCGCCGACGACCCCGACGGTGTCGTCGTCCACGTCTGCTCGCTGACCAAAGCGACCTCGCCGAGCTTCCGGGTGAGCGCCCTGGCCGCGCGCGGCCCGGTCCTGGAGCGGCTGCGCGCGATCCAGGTCGTCGACACCTTCTTCGTGCCCCGGCCCCTTCAGGAGGCGGCACTCGAACTCGTCGGCTCTCCTGCCTGGCCGCGCCATCTGCGAGCCGTGTCCGCCGAGTTGAAGGCGCGCCGGGACGCGATGACCGCCGCGCTGGCGCTGCACCTGCCGGAACTCGCCCTGCCGCACGTGCCGTCCGGCGGCTACCACCTGTGGCCGCGCCTGCCCGACGGAGCGGACGAACCGGGGCTGGTGTCGGCCGCCCTGAGGGCCGGCGTCGCCATCACCCCCGGACGCCCCTACTTCAGCGCCGAGCCGCCGGCCGCGCACGTCCGGCTGAGCTTCGCTGCGGTCGCCGGGACCGGGGAGATCCTGGAGGGGGTACGGCGACTGCGCAAGGCCTGCGACGAGGTGCTGGGATAAGAGTTCGACGCATGGCCGCCGACCTGCGAACATCCCGTCATGACCGACGCGCCGAGCCTGCCCGAGGGCTACGAGATCTCCACCGACCCCGCCCGCGTCGACGCCGAGCGGGTCCACCACTGGCTGTCCACCGACGCGTACTGGGCGCTGGGCCGCTCACGCGAGAAGCAGGACCGGGCGATCGAGGGGTCGCTCAACTTCGGCGTGTACGACACGGTGTCGGGGGAGCAGGTCGCGTACGCACGGGTCATCACGGACCGGGCGACGTTCGGGTGGCTGTGCGACGTGTACGTCGATCCGTCGGTGCGCGGCAAGAACGTCGGCACCGCGCTCGTGGCGGCCGTACGGGAGGAGCTGCGGCAGTACGGGGTGCGTCGGGTCCTGCTCGCCACGCAGGACGCGCACGGCGTCTACGGGAAACTCGGGTTCGCGGCGCTGGAACGGCCCGAGCACTGGATGGCGCTCATCTTCGGCCAGTGAGGGTCGATGCACCCTGGGTAACTCTCGGGTAATACCTCTTGACCTGCGCACTTGCGGCGCTCACGATCGCCGCATGCCACTTCGGGTCACGTTCGTCGCCGCCGCGCGCAGCTCGCCGCTGCTCGCCGAGCGCTTCGCGGACGACCGGCCGCTGGACCCGGCCGGCTGGGGTGAGGTGGAGCGCGTCGCCCACGAGCTGCTGCCGCTCGCCGCGGCCGAGCTGCGCTACTGCTCGCCGACCCCGCGCAGCCGTGCGACGGGGGAGGGGCTCGGGTACGCGCCGCTCGTGCAACTCGGCCTGCGGGACTGCGACATGGGCCGCTGGCGCGGGCTGACCCTGGGCGAGGCGATGGCCCGGGAGCCGGAGGCGGTGGACGCCTGGCTCGCCGACCCGCGCGCCACACCGCACGGTGGTGAGTCGCTGGTGGACTTCATCACCCGCGTCGGCGGCTGGCTCGACACCCGGCCCGTCGAGGACGGCTGCCGGGTCGTGGCGGTCGCCGAGCCGTCCGTGATCCGTGCCGCCCTGGTGTACGCCCTGAAGGCACCGCCCTCGACGTACTGGAACATCGACGTCCGTCCGCTGTCGACGGCCGCCGTGACGGGCCGGGCGGGGCGCTGGAACCTGCGCTTCGACGGGGTGCCGGCTCAGACTTCGCGTGCGTAGTCGGTGGGGAGCATTGATCAGTACTCGCGCGCGTAGTCGGTTCGGAGCACCAGGTCCTTGGCCGGGCCGCGTACGTGCCACACCGTCCGCCACTGGTCCGCGTCGCGGACGGTGAACTCGCCGCGGTAGAGGTCCGCGGCGCAGGGGTGGTCCGCGATGTGCCGCCCGGACGTCAGGTCCAGGTCGTGGAACGGCCGCCCGTCCGCGAACCGCACGTCCGCCGTGCCGCCCGGGCCCGGCAGGAATCGCAGCGTCCGCTCGGCGGGCCGGGCGACGCCCTGCCAGACGAAGGTGCCGGACTCGTGGTGCAGCAGCCCGCCGACCTCCTCCGCGGCGAACACGGTGGTTCCGGAGAACTCCCCCTGCTCACGGCTCGCGAGATCCCGCACCGACCTGGCCACGCGCCAGCGCCCGGCCAGATACGCGAGTGCGTCCGGCACTGGCCAGAAGTCGCCCATTCCGTACCGCTCTCCGTCCCAACCGTTGCTGCGCGACCCATTGACGCGCATCCGCCCCCTCCCTATCTTGCCGTTCGAAGTGCTGATCAATGTCTGATATTTCGAACACTCCTCTACCAGAGAGCCGCGGAGTATCCATGCCACGCACCGCCCGCACCCGATGGAGAGTCGGTCTCACGGCCACCGCCCTCCTGACGGCAGCAGCCCTCGTACCGGCCCCCGCGCACGCCGAGGACGTCACCGACTACGCGATCACCGTCGACCCGTCCGCCAAGGGCGCGGCGATCGACGACACGATGTACGGCGTCTTCTTCGAGGACATCAACCGGGCCGCCGACGGCGGTCTGTACGCCGAGCTCGTGCAGAACCGCTCCTTCGAGTACTCCACCGCCGACAACGGCTCCTACACGCCCCTGACCTCGTGGGCGGTCGGCGGCACGGCCGAGGTCGTGAACGACTCGGGCCGCCTCAACGAGCGCAACCGCAACTACCTCTCACTGGGCGCCGGTTCCTCCGTGACGAACGCCGGCTACAACACCGGCATCCGGGTCGAGAAGGGCAAGAGGTACGACTTCTCCGTGTGGGCCCGCGCCGAGAGCGGCAGCACGCTCACCGTCTCCCTCAAGGACACGGCGGGCACGCTGGCGACCGCCCGGCAGACGGCCGTCAAGGGCGGCTGGGCCAAGTACAAGGCCACCTTCACCGCGACCCGCACCAGCAACCGCGGCCGCCTGGCCGTCGCCTCGGCGAACGCCGCCGCGCTCGACGAGATATCGCTCTTCCCGCGCGACACCTACAAGAACCAGCCGAACGGCCTGCGCAAGGACCTCGCCGAGAAGATCGCGGCCCTGAAACCGGGCTTCGTGCGCTTCCCCGGCGGCTGCCTGGTCAACACCGGTTCCATGGAGGACTACAGCGAGGCCTCGAACTGGCAGCGCAAGCGCAGCTACCAGTGGAAGGACACCATCGGTCCGGTCGAGGAGCGCGCCACCAACGCCAACTTCTGGGGCTACAACCAGAGCTACGGCCTCGGCTACTACGAGTACTTCCGCTTCTCCGAGGACATCGGCGCCATGCCGCTGCCCGTCGTCCCCGCCCTGGTGACCGGCTGCGGCCAGAACAAGGCCACGGACGACGACGCCCTGCTCAAGCGCCATATCCAGGACACCCTCGACCTCATCGAGTTCGCCAACGGCCCGGCGACCTCCAAGTGGGGCAAGGTGCGGGCGCAGATGGGCCACCCCAAGCCCTTCCACCTGACCCACCTCGGAGTCGGCAACGAGGAGAACCTCCCGAAGGAGTTCTTCGCCCGCTTCCAGCAGTTCCGGGCCGCCATCGAGGCCAAGTACCCGGACATCACCGTCATCTCCAACTCGGGCCCGGACGACGCCGGCACGACCTTCGACACCGCCTGGCAGCTCAACCGCGAGGGCAACGTCGACATGGTCGACGAGCACTACTACAACAGCCCGAACTGGTTCCTCCAGAACAACGACCGCTACGACTCCTACGACCGCAAGGGCCCCAAGGTCTTCCTCGGGGAGTACGCCTCCCAGGGCAACGCCTGGAAGAACGGCCTCTCCGAAGCCGCCTTCATGACCGGCCTGGAGCGCAACGCGGACATCGTCAAGCTCGCCTCGTACGCCCCGCTGCTCGCCAACGAGGACTACGTCCAGTGGCGGCCGGACATGATCTGGTTCAACAACCGGGCCTCCTGGAACTCGGCCAACTACGAGGTCCAGAAGCTGTTCATGACCAACGTCGGCGACCGCGTCGTCCCGTCGAAGGCCACGACCACGCCGAACGTCAGCGGCCCGATCACGGGTGGCGTCGGCCTGTCCACGTGGGCGACCAGCGCCGCGTACGACGACGTGAAGGTCACCGCCGCGGACGGCTCGACGCTCCTGAGCGACGACTTCTCCGGTGACGCCTCGAAGTGGACCACCAGCGGCCGGGGCAGCTGGAGCATCCAGGACGGGCAGTACGTCCAGACCGACACGGCCGCCGAGAACACCCTGGTCACGGCCGGCGACCCGGCCTGGAAGGACTACGACCTGCATGTGAAGGCCACCAAGAAGTCCGGCAAGGAGGGCTTCCTCGTCGCCTTCGGCGTCAAGGACACCGGCAACTTCTACTGGTGGAACCTGGGCGGCTGGAACAACACCCAGTCCGCGATCGAGCAGGCCGTGGACGGCGGCAAGGGCACGCTGATGACGAAGGCCGGGTCGATCGAGACGGGCCGTGCCTACGACATCGACATCAAGGTGCGCGGCCGCCAGGTCACCCTGTTCCTGGACGGCAAGGAGTGGGGCAGCTTCAAGGACGACAAGCCGGCCGAGCCGTTCCGTCAGGTCGTCACCAAGGACGCGAAGACCGGTGACCTGATCGTCAAGGTCGTCAACGCCCAGTCCGCCGAGGCCCGTACGGCCGTCGACCTGGGTGGCGCGAAGGTCGCCTCCACGGCCCGTGTGACCACGCTGGCCGCCGAGGAGGACGCCGTCAACACGGAGACGGACACGCCGGTGACGCCGGTGACGTCCACCTTCCGTGGAGTGGCCGGGAAGTTCACCTACACCTTCCCGGCGAACTCCGTCACCTTCCTGCGGATCAAGCAGAGCTAGCACCTCGCGTGGGCCACCGCCCCCTGTGGGGTGGTGGCCCACGCCTTCTCATGTACGCCCGGGATGAACTCCGGCCATGAACTCCCGCTCCATCAGTGCCTTGAGTACGCGCGGTGCTCCGAGGGCGGCCGGAACCTGACCCCTGGGGGAATTGCATAAACGTGCAGAGAAACGTATAGTCATGCCCTCTAAGGAGGAGGTTCCATGGCGGTACGTGCGGCAGTGGCCGGAGCGAGTGGATACGCGGGCGGGGAACTGCTGCGTCTGCTCCTGGCGCACCCCGAGATCGAGATCGGCGCCCTGACCGGCAACTCCAACGCGGGGCAGAAACTCGGTGCGCTCCAGCCGCACCTGCTGCCCCTGGCCGGGCGAGTGCTCCAGGAGACCACCCCCGAGGTCCTCGCCGGGCACGACGTCGTGTTCCTCGCGCTGCCGCACGGGCAGTCCGCCGCCGTCGCCGAGAAGCTCGGGCCGGACGTGCTGGTGATCGACATGGGCGCCGACTTCCGGCTGACGGACGCCGCCGCCTGGGAGCGGTTCTACGGCTCGAGGCACGCCGGAACCTGGCCCTACGGCCTCCCCGAACTGCCGGGTGCCCGCGCTGCGCTGGAGGGGTCCAAGCGCGTCGCGGTGCCCGGTTGCTACCCCACGGCCGTGTCGCTGGCGCTCTTCCCGGCGTACGCCGCCGGGCTCGCCGAGCCCGAGGCCGTGATCGTCGCCGCGTCCGGCACCTCCGGCGCGGGCAAGGCGCCCAAACCGCACCTGCTGGGCAGCGAGGTCATGGGCTCGATGTCCCCGTACGGCGTCGGCGGCGGGCACCGGCACACCCCCGAGATCACCCAGAACCTCAGCGCTGCCGCGGGCGAGCCGGTCTCCGTCTCCTTCACGCCGACCCTCGCGCCGATGCCCCGCGGCATCCTCGCCACGTGCAGCGCGAAGGCGACGGACGGGACCACCGTCGAGTCCCTGCGCGTCGCCTACGAGAAGGCCTTCGCCGACGAGCCCTTCGTGCACCTGCTGCCCGAGGGGCAGTGGCCCGCCACGGCGTCCGTCTACGGTTCGAACGCCGTTCACGTACAGGTCGCGTACGACGCGGCCGCCGGACGGATCATCGTGATCAGCGCCATCGACAACCTCACCAAAGGCACCGCCGGCGGTGCCGTCCAGAGCATGAACATCGCCCTGGGGCTCGACGAGACCACCGGACTGACGACGATCGGAGTTGCGCCGTGAGTGTGACGGCAGCGAAGGGATTCACGGCGGCGGGCATCGCCGCCGGGATCAAGGAGAACGGCAACCCCGACCTGGCCCTCGTGGTCAACACCGGGCCCCGCCGCGCCGCCGCCGGCGTCTTCACCTCCAACCGCGTGAAGGCCGCACCGGTGCTGTGGTCCGAGCAGGTCATGAAGAGCGGCCAGGTGTCCGCCGTCGTCCTCAACTCCGGCGGCGCCAACGCCTGCACGGGCCCGAAGGGCTTCCAGGACGCACACGCGACGGCCGAGAAGGTCGCCGAGGTCCTCGGGCGGGGCGCCATCGAGGTCGCCGTCTGCTCGACCGGCCTGATCGGCATCCTCCTGCCGATGGACAAGCTGCTCCCGGGCGTGGAGAAGGCAGCCGCGTCGCTGAGTGAGCACGGCGGTGAGAAGGCCGCCATCGCCATCAAGACCACCGACACCGTCCACAAGACGTCCGTCGTCACCAAGGACGGCTGGACCGTCGGCGGCATGGCCAAGGGCGCGGGCATGCTCGCCCCCGGCCTCGCCACCATGCTCGTCGTTCTCACCACCGACGCCGACCTGGACGACGACGTACTCGACAAGGCCCTGCGGGCGGCCACCCGGACGACCTTCGACCGGGTCGACTCCGACGGCTGCATGTCCACCAACGACACCGTGCTGCTGCTCGCCTCCGGCGCCGCCGACGTCACCCCGGAGTACGAGGAGTTCGCCGAGGCCGTCCGGCAGGTCTGCGACGACCTCGGTCAGCAGCTCATCCGGGACGCCGAGGGCGCCAGCAAGGACATCAAGGTCGAGGTGATCAACGCCGCGACCGAGGACGACGCCGTCGAGGTGGGCCGCTCCATCGCCCGCAACAACCTCCTCAAGTGTGCGATCCACGGCGAGGACCCCAACTGGGGCCGGGTGCTGTCGGCGATCGGCACGACCAGCGCCGCCTTCGAGCCGGACCGGCTCAACGTCGCCATCAACGGCGTCTGGGTGTGCAAGAACGGCGGCGTCGGCGAGGACCGCGACAAGGTCGACATGCGCTACCGCGAGGTGCACATCGTCGCCGACCTCGCCGCCGGGTCCGAGACCGCGACGATCTGGACCAACGACCTCACCGCGGACTACGTCCACGAGAACAGCGCGTACTCGTCATGAGCACTACCCGCAAACACACCGCCCTGCCCAAGGCGCAGATCCTCATCGAGGCGCTGCCGTGGCTGGTCCGGCACAACGGCAAGACGGTCGTCATCAAGTTCGGCGGCAACGCCATGATCGACGAGGACCTGAAGGCCGCCTTCGCCCAGGACGTGGTGTTCCTGCACCACGCCGGCCTCAAGCCCGTCGTCGTGCACGGCGGCGGCCCGCAGATCAGCGCCGCCCTCGACCAGCACGGCATCGTCAGCGAGTTCAAGGCGGGCCTCCGGGTGACCACCGAGGACGCCATGGACGTCGTACGGATGGTGCTGGCCGGCCAGGTGCAGCGCGAGCTGGTCGGCCTGCTCAACCAGCACGGCCCGCTCGCCGTCGGCCTGACGGGCGAGGACGCGCACACCATCACCGCCACCAAGCACCAGCCCGAGATCGACGGCGAACTGGTCGACATCGGCCGCGTCGGCGAGATCACCGCGATCGACACGGGCGCGATCGAGGCCCTGCTCGCCGACGGCCGCATCCCGGTCGTCTCGTCGATCGCCCGCTCCCAGGACGACGGACATGTCTACAACGTCAATGCTGATACGGCGGCTGCGGCACTCGCTGCTGCACTGGGCGCCGAAACCCTCATGGTCCTCACGGACGTCGAGGGACTCTACGAGGACTGGCCCCACAGCGACGAGGTGATCAGCCGCCTCACCGCCTCCGAACTGGAGCGGCTGCTGCCGGACCTGTCGTCCGGCATGGTGCCGAAGATGGAGGGCTGCCTGCACGCCGTACGGGGCGGCGTCACCACCGCCCGGGTCATCGACGGCCGGGTCCAGCACTCGATCCTGCTGGAGATCTTCACCGACGAGGGGATCGGCACGATGGTCGTGGCCGACGAGAAGCCCGAGGGACCGGGCGGACAGGGGGAGTCGTGAGCAACCAGGAACTGACCGAACGGTGGCAGGGCGCCCTGATGAACAACTACGGCACCCCGAGGCTCCCGCTCGTCCGCGGCGAGGGCACCAAGCTGTGGGACGCCGACGGCAAGCAGTACCTGGACTTCGTCGGCGGCATCGCGGTCAACGCGCTCGGCCACGCCCACCCGGCCGTCGTCGAGGCCGTGAGCCGGCAGATCGCCTCCCTCGGACATGTCTCCAACCTGTTCGTCGCCGAGCCGCCGGTCGCGCTCGCCGAACGGCTGCTCCAGCTCTTCGGCCGCGACGGCAAGGTCTACTTCTGCAACTCCGGCGCCGAGGCCAACGAGGGCGCCTTCAAGATCGGCCGGCTCACCGGGCGGACCCACATGGTCGCGACCCAGGGCGGCTTCCACGGCCGCACCATGGGCGCCCTCGCGCTCACCGGCCAGCCCGGCAAGCGGGAACCCTTCCTGCCCATGCCCGGCGACGTCACGCACGTCCCGTACGGCGACGCGCAGGCTCTGGCCGCCGCGGTGACGGAGGAGACGGCCCTCGTCGTCATCGAGCCGGTCCAGGGCGAGAACGGGGTCGTGGTCCCGCCCGCCGGCTACCTCAAGGCCGCCCGGGCCATCACCGCCGCCACCGGCGCGCTGCTCGTCCTCGACGAGGTGCAGACCGGCGTCGGCCGGACCGGCCACTGGTTCGAGTACCAGGCCCACGAGGGTGTGCTGCCCGACGTCGTCACCCTCGCCAAGGGCCTCGGCGGCGGACTGCCGCTCGGCGCGACCGTCGCCTTCGGACGCGCCGCCGAATTGCTCCAGCCCGGCCACCACGGCACGACCTTCGGCGGCAACCCCGTCGCCTGCGCCGCCGGGCTCGCCGTCCTCGACACCATCGAGAACGAGGGGTTGCTGCAGAACGTCAAGCGGCAGAGCGAGAAGTTGCGGGACGGGATCGAGGCCCTCGGTCACGACTTGATCGATTTCGTCCGGGGCGCGGGCCTCCTCCTGGGTATCGTGCTCACCGAGCCGCTCGCGCCCCAGGTGCAGCAGGCGGCTCAGGACGCCGGCCTCCTGGTGAACGCGCCCGCCCCCGACGTCGTACGGCTCATGCCGCCGCTGAACATCGACGACGCGGAGGTGGACGCCTTCCTCCGGGCGCTGCCCGGCGTCCTCGACGCAGCAGCCGACGGGGACGGACGATCCGGGGAATGAGACGACGATGAGCCAGGCGCAGGACCACGAGCAGCCGGGGGCGAACGGGCCCGCCGTGCCGCAGACCCGCACCGCACGCCACCGCCGGATCGTGGACATCCTCAACCGGCAGCCCGTGCGGTCGCAGAGCCAGCTGGCGAAGCTGCTCGCCGACGACGGGCTGAGCGTCACGCAGGCGACGCTCTCCCGGGATCTGGACGAGCTGAACGCGGTGAAGATCCGCAACGCCGACGGCGACCTGATCTACGCGGTGCCGAGCGAGGGCGGTTTCCGCACGCCGCGCGCTCCGCTGGGCGGGTCGGCCAAGGAGGAGCGGATGCGGCGGCTGTCGCAGGAGCTGCTGATCTCCGCGGAGGCTTCGGCGAACCTCGTGGTCCTGCGGACTCCTCCGGGGGCCGCGCAGTTCCTGGCGTCGGCGATCGATCAGGCCGAACTGCACGACATTCTGGGGACGATCGCCGGTGACGACACGTTGCTGTTGATCAGCCGGAACCCTGACGGGGGGCAGGCGCTGGCCGACCATTTGCTGAGGCTGGCGCAGAACGGGCACTGAGCACGCCGTAGGGGTTGCCGGTGGTGTCGCGGGTGCGCTGTGGCTGGTCGCGCAGTTCCCCGCGCCCCTACGTAGCTGCGGGCAATCGTGCCGCTGAGGGCGGCACGGGTGGGCGCAGCGGCACCCCGCCGGCGCGGGTGGAGCGAACGCCCCGCCCCCAGCCCCCACTCACCCCAACCGTGCAGCCAACCCCCCAGTACAGCGCACCTCATCGCCGGCCGTAATCAACAGCGCCTCAACCCCCGGCAGCGACTCCAGCCAAGCCAGCCCCTCCCGCGACCCCATCGCAAACGCCGCCGTGGCCCAGCAGTCCGCCCAGGTCAGCCGAGGCCCCACCACGGTCACGGCGACCAGGTCGGTCACGGCCGAACGCCCCGTACGCGGGTCGACGATATGCGCGCCCCGCTCGGCGGTCCCGGACGTGGCCACGGCCAGCTCACCCACCCCGGCGGCGGAGATCACCGCCGCGAGACCCCCGGGCCGCAGGGGATCCGAGACCCCGACCCGCCACGGCCGCTGTGAACCCGGGACGCCGAGCAACTGCACATCGCCGCCGCCGTTGACGCTCACCCCGCTCACCCCGGGCACCGCCGCCAGCTGCCGCGCCGCCCGCTCGACCGCCCAGCCCTTCACGATGCCGGTCGGATCGAGGCGGCCCCCGTACGACGTGCTGAACCAGCCGTCGCTCAGCCGCTCCGCCTCGGCCGCCAGCTCCAGGACCTCGGCGACCTCGGGATCGCACTCCTCGACCGTCAGCCGGCCGCGTTGCAGCCGGGAGATCTGGCTGTCCTCGCGGTAGGTGCTGAACACCTCGTCGACCCGGTGCAGCCCGGCGACGGCCTCGTCCACCGCCGCGCGCACGGCGCCGGGTTCCCCGCCGCGGACGTCGAAGGAGAAGACGGTCCCCATCGTCTCCTCCGCATGACGTACCGCGGCGGGAGCCTGTGCGGAGTCGGCCACCGTGTCAGCCACCGGCCTGGTCCAGCGCCGACTGGAGGGACTGCTTGTAGCCGGCGCTGGTGTAGGTGGCTCCGGAGACGGCGTCGATCTGCGCGTTTCCGGCCGCCACTGCTGCCTGGTTGAGGCGAGGGACGGAGGCTGAGGTGATCTGGTCGCTGCGGCCGCCCTTGGGGGCCTGGACGGCTTCGGCCTTGGTGATCTTCCCGCCGGCGACGGTGACGCGGACCTGGACCGGGCCGTACTGCGTCTGCGCGACACTGCCCGTGACGGTCTTGGCCTGGGCGCTGCCCGAGCCGGAGCCCTGGGAGGAGCCGCCGCCTGCCGGAGCCTTGTCCAAAGCGGACTGGAGGGACTGCTTGTAACCCGCGCTGGTGTAGGTGGCGCCCGAGACCGCGTCGATGTCCGCGCTCCCGGCCGTCACCGCCGCCTGGTTGAGGCGGGGAACGGAGGCGGCGGTGATCTGGTCGCTGCGGCCGCCCTTGGGGGCCTGGACGGCTTCGGCCTTGGTGATCTTTCCGCCGGCGACGGTGAGGCGGACCTGGACGGGGCCGTACTGCGTCTGCGCGACATCGCCGGTCACGGTCTGGGCGTTGCCCGAACCCTGCGCGCCGCCCGCCGAGGCCTTGGCCTTGTCCAGGGCCGACTGGAGGGACTTCTTGTAGCCGGCGCTGGTGTACGTCGCCCCGGACACGGCGTCGATGTCCGCGCTCTGGGCGGCGACCGCCGCCTGGTTGAGGCGGGGCACGGAGCTGGCGGTGATCTGGTCGCTGCGCCCGCCCTTGGGGGCCTGGACCGCCTCGGCCTGAGTGATCTTGCCGCCGCTCATGGTCAGGCGCACCTGCACCGCGCCGTACTGCGTCTGCGCCGCGTCACCGGTGACGGCGCCGTTCACGCCGCCCTGCGGGGCCTGCCCGGCGGCCGCGGGCGGGAGCTGACCGCCCGCGGCCTGGGCGGAGCCCGGGTCGGAGGCCGGCTTCAGTGACAGCAGCAGCACGATCCCGGAGACGGTGGCTGCGCCGGCGAGTACGGCACGCCGGACGGGGTGACTCTTCCTCATCGTTTCTCAAGCTCCTGAAGGGCCGTTGATGTCCCGTCGCTCACATCTCGAACGACTCGTGATGGATACGGCGGGCGGGGACTCCCGCGCCGCGCAGTGCCTCGTACACCGACTGCGCGAAGCCGGGCGGCCCGCACATGAAGACGTCGTGGCGGTCGATGTCCGGGATCTTGCGCTGGAGTGACTCCGCCGAGATGTCGGGACGTTCCCCGTCGGGGCTGTTGACCGCGTACATCAGCCGGGCCCCGCGCTCGTCGGCGATCTTGGCGAGCTCGCTCCACAGGGCCAGGTCCTGGGTGCTGTTGGCCCGGTAGAGCAGCGTGATGTCGCCGGACGCGCCCGGCAGGGTTTCGAACAGGGCCCGCATCGGGGTGATGCCGACACCGCCCGCGACCAGCAGTACCTTGCCGCGGCTGCGGCGCTGCGCGGTCATCGCGCCGTACGGGCCCTCCGCCCACACCTTGGTGCCGGGCTCGAGCTCGCGCAGCCGGGAGGTGTGGTCACCGATCGCCTTGACGGTGATCCGCAGCATGTCCGGGCGGGGCGCCGCCGACAGGGAGTACGGGTGCGAACTGAAGCGCATGCCGGGCGCCTTGAACCGCCAGCGGAAGAACTGGCCCGCCTCCGCGCCCATCCGGTGCAGCTTGCGCCCGCCGATCAGTACGGACACGATGCCCGGGGTCTCCTCGATGACCGCCTCGACCCGCATCCGGTGCCGCAGGTTCAGCCGGATCGGGGTGAGGATCCGGTACCAGAGGACGAGTGCGGTCACCACGCCGTACAGCCCGTACCAGAAGGTCTTGGCGGCGGGTTCGACGGCGAACTCGTTGCCGGTCGTGATCTGGTGCCAGAACGTCAGGTACACCGCCGCGTAGGTGAGCAGGTGCACGTGGTACCAGGTGTCGTACCCGATCAGACGGCGGACGCCGCCGATCGAGAGGATCCCGATGACGAACAGCAGGCCCGTGCCGATGGCGGCCTTGCCCATGTCCGGAAGCTGGTTGATGGAATCGGTCGTCTGCTGGACGATGGCGCCGAGCCCCTTGCCCGCCTGGAGGGCGTAGCCCCACATGGTGAGGAAGACGTGGGCGAGGACCAGGCAGAGTGTGTAGCGGCCGGTCATGGCGTGCCAGCGGGCGACCCGGTCGGTGCCCACCCGTCGCTCCAGCGCGGGCACCCGGGCCATCTGGAGCACCACGAGCGCCATGAGGTAGCCGGCGAGCAGGCCGGTGATCCGGCCCGCGGCCAGGATCTTGCTCGTGGTGTCCGCGAGGGACGGTGTGTTGTCCCACCACAGCCACAGCACGGCCGCCGCACCCGCCCACAGGGCGATCAGCAGCGGTACGGCCGGGGAGCGGCGCGGGCGGATGCGGCGCATCGTCTGGCGGCGGGCGGCACGGCCGCCTGCGAGCGTGGTGGTCACGGTTCCTCCGTGGGGACTTGACCCTTGGCCCACAGATACGTGCCGGGACACGGGAGTGTTCAGCCGTGCACCGAGTCGTGCGCGTACGGAAGTGACCGGCGGTAACCCGGACAGGTTCCGGGGCGGCCTCCCGGGCCGAGCGCCTGTCTGGCAGACAGGCGCTAGTAGCGGGTGACGGCGGTGGTCCCGCTCGCCGTCCCGATGGCGATGTGGGGGCGCTTCGCCGGGTCGGCCCAGGTGAGGATCGTCCGCATCGCGCCCTTCGGCACGGACACGCAACCGGCCGTCGCCCCATGCCCTTCGACATGCAGGAAGATGCCCGCGCCACGTCCCCGCACGGGGCGCTCGTAGTTGAAGCCGATGACGAGCGCGTGCGCGTACCGCTCGCCGTAGGTGATCAGGCGCTCGGACTCCGAGGCCCGGCAGTCGGCCGCGCGGGGCTCGGTCCAGCGGTTGTAGGAGCGGGAGTCGTTGTCCTGGCACCACCAGGAGTCCCGGTGCACCCGGCGGTACGTGTACGCCGTCCCGCGCGGCGCCGCCTTGATGCCGAAGGCGTACGGCAGGCCGTACAGACCCGTGGGTGTCGTGTTCGTGCCCTGCTTGCGGGACGCGCCCTCGACCAGCCCGTTCGCTCCGAAACGCGCGGGTGCGGAACCCGCCTTCGCCCACCGCCCGTCCCGGAGGTCCCACCAGGTGACCGTGCCCGTCGTCGAGGCCGTCCCCGGGGCCACCGCGGTGATCAGCTGAGTGCCGCCGCCGGTGTCCGTCATCCGGGCCGGCAGCGCAGAGGAGGGGGCGGGCGGCCCGGCGCCGAGCACGACGAGGGAGGAGACGGCGAGGGCGGCGGCACCGGGGCGCATGCCTCAGACCGTAGAGGGCGGCAGCGGCAACGGCAGCCCGGGTAGTCCGTCCAGGCTGGTCGCGATGTGCTCCTTCTTGGTGAAGTAGGCGCTGAGCGAGGCGTCGTCCTCACGGGCGAAACGCTTGCCGTGCAGGTCGCGGTCCGCCTCGTACGCCATGAAGGGCACGGCGTAGCCGCAGGTGTCGCGGACGAGTTCGGCCGTGACGACGATGATCGCGCGCAGCCCGTGCTGCCCCGGGTCGATGTCCGGGAAGTGGCCGAGCAGTTCCCCGAAACGGGGGTCGTCTCGGAAGACCGGCTCCCCGCGGCCGTGCACCCGGACGATGTTCGGCGGGCCCTGGAAGGCGCACCACATCAGGGTGATCCGTCCGTTCTCCCGCAGATGGGCGATGGTCTCGGCGTTGGAGCCGGCGAAGTCCAGGTAGGCGACGGTGTGGTCGTCGAGCACCACGAAGGAGCCCTTGAGGCCCTTGGGGGAGAGGTTGACCGTGCCGTAGACGGACAGGGGAGCGGTGGCGGTGAAGAAGACCGGCTGCGCCTCGATGAACGAGCGGAGCCGGCCGTCTATGCGCTCATGAGTTTTTCCCATGTCCACCGATTGTGGGCGCAGGTCTTTCGGCTGTCTAAGGAATTGCGGTGATCCGGTCACCTCTGCCGGATCACCGCGTGCGGGCGCTACGCCCGTGGCCGCCCCGGCCGGCGCGAACTCGGGGCGGCCACAGCGCCTGTCACCTCACTTGGTGAGTGTGCAGGCGGCCAGGGAGTCCAGACCGGCCGGCTTCTCGGCCGTGCGGCCGATGGCCGTGGCGATGCGGTTGACGGTGGAGATCCGCTTGTCCTCCAGCGGGCCGAGGATGGCGTTCTGGACGAAGTTCGGTCCGCCCTGGCCGATGGTGTCGACGAGGCGCTTGTTGGCCTCCGCGACCTGCGTGTCCAGCAGCGCCAGGTTGCGGTCGACCTCGGCCTGGGCGGAGGCCGGGATCGCCGGGAGCTGGGAAGCGACGTCCGGGCAGCTGATCGTGCCGGCACCTGCGTTGCCCGCCTCGCCCGCCCCCGCGTCCTCGCCGGCACCCGCCCCCGCGTCCTCGCCGGCGCCCGCACCGGCCTCCGCGCCCGCGCCTGCCTCGGCACCGGCGCCGGCCTCGGCACCGCCACCGGCCTCGGCACCCGCGCCGGCCTCCTCGCCGGCGCCCGCCTCGCCACCCGCCGCCTCGCCCGCTCCGGCGCCGCCGTCGGCGTTGAGCTGGCAGGCGGCGAAGGCCTCCAGCCCCTCCGGCTTCTCGGCGGCACGCCCGATGGCGGTCTCGATGCGGTTCAGGGCGGCGACGCGCTTGTCCTCCAGCGGGCCGAGGATGGCGTTCTGGACGAAGTTGGGTCCGCCCTGGCCGACGGTGTCGACGAGGCGCTTGTTGGCCTCCTCGATCTGGGTGTTGAGCTGGGCGAGGTTGCGGTCGACCTCCGCCTGTGCCGAGGCCGGGATGTCCGGCAGCTGGCCGGTGACGTCCGGGCACGTGATGGTGCCGGGACCCGCCAGCGTCCGGGCGTTCGTCCCGCCGCTGTCGGGCGTCTCCCCGGCGAGGGCGAAGCCGGCGATCACCGTGCCGGACAGCGCCACCGCGGCGGCGCCGCCGATGAAGCCGACGCGACGCTTGTTGTACTTCGGAAGAGCCCTGGACATGCGGATGCCTCACTAGGGGTCGGGGGTGTCGTCGGTGTCAAACGCGGCGCCTGCGTTCGGCGAGAGGTACGAGTAAGCGGTTTCGCGCGTTCAAAGGATCTTCAAAGTCATCTCGGCATGGCCGGAATCAGGCCCTCGATCCGAGGCGCATTGACGAATCATGCGGAGGTCTGCATAATCATGCAGGTCAGTGATCGCAGTATGAGGGGAAGAACCCGTGACCGAGCGCGTCGTACTCGCCTACTCCGGCGGTCTTGACACCTCTGTCGCCATCGGCTGGATCGCCGAGGAGACGGGCGCCGAGGTCATCGCGGTCGCGGTGGACGTCGGCCAGGGCGGCGAGGACCTGGACGTCATCCGCAAGCGCGCCCTCGCGTGCGGCGCGGTGGAGGCCGAAGTGGCCGACGCCAGGGACGAGTTCGCCGAGGAGTGCTGCCTCCCGGCGATCAAGGCCAACGCCCTCTACATGGACCGCTACCCGCTGGTCTCCGCGCTGTCCCGGCCGGCGATCGTCAAGCACCTCGTCGCCGCCGCCCGGAAGCACGGCGCCACGACCGTCGCACACGGCTGCACCGGCAAGGGCAACGACCAGGTCCGCTTCGAGGCGGGCATCGCCGCCCTCGCCCCCGACCTGAAGTGCATCGCCCCGGTCCGCGACTACGCCATGACCCGCGACAAGGCCATCGCCTTCTGCGAGGACAAGGGCCTGCCGATCGCGACCACCAAGAAGTCGCCGTACTCCATCGACCAGAACGTCTTCGGCCGCGCCGTCGAGACCGGCTTCCTCGAGGACATCTGGAACGCGCCGATCGAGGACATCTACGAGTACACGCAGAACCCGGCCACCCCGCGCGAGCCCGACGAGGTGATCATCGCCTTCAAGGAGGGCGCCCCGGTCGCCGTCGACGGCAGGCCCGTCACGGTCCTCCAGGCCGTCCAGCAGCTCAACGAGCGCGCCGGAGCCCAGGGCATCGGCCGGATCGACATGGTCGAGGACCGCCTCGTCGGCATCAAGTCGCGTGAGGTCTACGAGGCTCCGGGCGCGATCGCCCTGATCACCGCCCACCAGGAGCTGGAGAACGTCACCGTCGAGCGCGAACTCGCCCGCTACAAGCGGGGCGTCGAGCAGCGCTGGAGCGAGCTGGTCTACGACGGCCTGTGGTTCTCCCCGCTCAAGCGCGCCCTCGACGGCTTCGTCGACGAGGCCAACCAGCACGTCACCGGCGACATCCGCATGACCCTGCACGGCGGCCGCGCGGTCGTCACCGGCCGGCGCTCCGAGCAGTCGCTGTACGACTTCAACCTCGCGACCTACGACACGGGCGACACCTTCGACCAGTCCGCCGCCAAGGGCTTCATCGACATCTACAGCCTGTCGTCGAAGATCGCGGCGCAGCGCCACCTGCGGGCGTAGCCCGACGGGAACCCGGCGTGGGCATATAAAGGTCCGCGTCACATCCATACCTCTCTAGGAGCAACGCAAGTGAGCAGCAACAGCGGTGACGTACGGCTCTGGGGCGGCCGTTTCGCCGACGGTCCCGCCGAGGCCCTGGCCAAGCTGTCCGCGTCCGTCCACTTCGACTGGCGGCTCGCGCCGTACGACATCGCCGGTTCGCGTGCGCACGCGCGCGTGCTCCACAAGGCGGGCCTGCTCACCGAGGACGAGCTGACCCGGATGATCGCCGGGCTCGACCAGCTGGAGGCGGATGTCGCCGACGGCTCCTTCGTGGGCACCATCGCCGACGAGGACGTGCACACCGCCCTGGAGCGCGGCCTGCTGGAGCGGCTCGGCCCCGACCTCGGCGGCAAGCTGCGCGCGGGCCGCTCCCGCAACGACCAGGTCGCGACCCTGTTCCGGATGTACCTGCGCGACCACGCCCGCGTCGTCGGCGGTCTGATCGCCGAGCTCCAGGACGCGCTGATCGGCCTCGCGGAGGCCCACCCGGACGTGGCGATGCCCGGCCGCACGCACCTCCAGCACGCCCAGCCGGTCCTCTTTGCGCACCACGTCCTCGCCCACGTCCAGTCCCTGTCCCGGGACGCCGAGCGGCTGCGCCAGTGGGACGCGCGCACGGCGGTCTCGCCCTACGGCTCGGGCGCGCTGGCGGGCTCCTCCCTGGGCCTGGACCCGGAGGCGGTCGCGAAGGACCTCGGCTTCGAGCACGGCAGCTCCGGCAACTCCATCGACGGCACGGCGTCGCGGGACTTCGTCGCCGAGTTCGCGTTCATCACGGCGATGATCGGCGTCAACCTCTCCCGGATCGCCGAGGAGGTCATCCTCTGGAACACGAAGGAGTTCTCCTTCGTGACCCTGCACGACGCGTTCTCCACCGGCTCGTCGATCATGCCGCAGAAGAAGAACCCGGACATCGCCGAGCTGGCGCGCGGCAAGTCCGGCCGCCTGATCGGCAACCTGACGGGCCTGCTGGCCACGCTCAAGGCCCTCCCGCTCGCGTACAACCGCGACCTCCAGGAGGACAAGGAGCCGGTCTTCGACTCCATCGACCAGCTGGAGATCCTGCTGCCGGCCTTCACCGGCATGATGGCCACGCTCACGGTCCACCGCGAGCGCATGGCGGAACTGGCCCCCGCAGGCTTCTCCCTCGCCACGGACATCGCCGAGTGGCTGGTCAAGCAGGGCGTACCGTTCCGCGTGGCCCACGAGGTGGCAGGCGAGTGCGTGAAGGTCGCCGAGGCGGAGGGCAAGGAACTGGACGAGCTGACGGACGAGCAGTTCGCGAAGATCTCGTCCCACCTGACTCCCGAGGTCCGCACGGTCCTGAACGTCCCGGGCGCCCTGGCTTCCCGCAACGGCCGGGGCGGCACGGCCCCGAGCGCGGTGGCGGTGCAGCTGGCCGAGGTGAAGGCGGACGTGGCTGCGCAGCACGAATGGGCCGTGGCCAAGAAGAAGGGCTGAGGGGAACAGACTGGGGGCGCGGGGAACTGCGCGACAAGCCCGGCACCACCCGCACTCGCCACAACACGGCAAGACCCGAGCTCTGAGGCGAAGGTCATCGCGGGGTTACGTTGGTCATCAGCAGCCGACCGAACGGAGCCCGCGATGCCCTTCGCCCGCCTGGCCAATGCAACAACACCCACCTGTCACATCGGCCTCGGCCTCGCCGCCGTCGGACGCCCCGGCTACATCAACCTCGGCCGGGACGAAGACCTCGGAGAAGACCGCAGCGTCGACACGCTGCGCACCCGTACCCACGAACTCCTCGACGCCGCCTACGCCCAAGGCGTCCGCTACTTCGACGCCGCCCGCTCCTACGGCCGCTCGGAGGAGTTCCTCGCCGACTGGCTCAAGGCGAGGCCCGGCCTGGACGACATCGTCGTCGGCAGCAAGTGGGGCTACACCTACACCGCCGACTGGTCCACCGACGCCGAGACGCACGAGGTCAAGGACCACGCCCTCGCCACCTACGAACGGCAGCGCGCCGAGAGCGACGCCCTGCTCGGTGACCGGCTCGACCTCTACCAGATCCACTCGGTGACCCCGGACAGCCCGGCCCTCACCGACAAGGAACTGCACGCGAGGCTCGCGGAAGCCGCCGCCCAGGGGCTCACCATCGGCTTCTCCACCAGCGGTCCCGCCCAAGCGGACGCGATCCGCGCCGCCCTCGCCGTGACGGTCGACGGCGAACCCCTCTTCCGTACCGTCCAGTCGACGTACAACGCGCTGGAGACCTCCGCCGCGCCCGCCCTCGCCGAGGCCCACGACGCCGGGCTCACCGTGATCGTCAAGGAGGGCATGGCCAACGGCCGGCTCGCCGGGCCGCACGCGCCGGACGTCCTGAAGGAGATCGCCGAGGAGACCGGGCTGGGCTGCGACGCCGTCGCCCTGGCGGTGATCCTGCGGCAGCCCTGGGCCGGCGTCGTCCTCTCCGGCGCGGCCACCACCGTCCAGCTCGCTTCCAACCTGCACGCGGCGGTCGTCGACCTCGACGACGACCAGCTGACCCGCCTCGCCGCGCTGGCCGAGGAACCGCAGGCGTACTGGGAGCGGCGCGGGCAGCTGCCCTGGCACTGATCACCACCTCTCCGTGAACCGGCAGCCGTGAGGCACGCATGCCCAGCATGAGACATACATGTCTCATATGGAGTATGGTCGTCTCATGGCTGTCGATCCTGACCACGTGCTGCGCACCGCCGCGGCCCTGCTGACCCACAAAGCCACCGCGACCATGGACGAGGTCGCGAAGGCCGCCGGGATCAGCCGCGCCACGCTGCACCGCCACTTTGCCGGGCGTGACGCCCTCGTCCGCGCGCTGGAGTCGCTGGGTATCGCGGAGTGCGAGGCCGCGCTGGACGCCGCCCGGCTCGACGAGGGCACGGCGAGCGAGGCCGTACGCCGACTGGTCGGGGCCATGGGGCCCGCCGCCGGACTGCTCGGGTTCCTCTACACCGAGAACCAGCTGTTCGAGGGCGAGGAGCAGAACGCGGGCTGGACCCTGATCGACGACCGGATCTCCGCCGTGTTCCGGCGCGGCCAGCTCAGCGGCGAGTTCCGCATCGACCTCACACCGGCCTGGCTCACCGAGGCGCTCTACGGCCTGCTGGCCTCCGGCGCCTGGATGGTGCAGAGCGGCAAGGGCGCCCCCAAGGACTTCCAGTACATGATCGTCGAGCTGCTGCTCGGCGGCGCACTACGGAGAGAGGAATCATGACCAGCACCCTGCAGCCGGCTGAGACGGCCGAGGCGGTGAAGCGCCCGGGCCGCTGGCTCGCGCTCGGCGTCCTGGTGCTCGCCGTGCTGCTGGTGGCCGTCGACGCGACCGTCCTCGGTCTCGCGACCCCCTACATCAGTGAGGACCTGAAGCCCTCCGGCACGCAGCTGTTGTGGATCGGCGACGTCTACTCGTTCGTCATCGCCGGTCTGCTCGTCTCCATGGGCAGCCTCGGCGACCGTATCGGCCGCAAGCGGATCCTGCTGGTCGGTGCCACGGCGTTCGGCGCGATATCCGTGTTCAACGCCTACGCCACGACACCGGAGATGCTGATCGTGGCGCGGGCGCTGCTCGGCGTCGCCGGCGCGACCCTGATGCCGGCCACGCTCGCCCTGATCCGCAACCTTTTCCACGACCCGCGCGAACGAAGTCTCGCCGTCGGCATCTGGGGCGCCACCGCCTCCGCGGGCACGGCCGTCGGCCCGATCGTCGGCGGGTTCCTGCTGGAGCACTTCTGGTGGGGCTCGGTCTTCCTGATCAACCTGCCCGTGATGGTCGTCCTGGTCCTCGTCGGCATCAAGCTGCTGCCCGAGTCGCGCACCGCGAACCCCGGCCCCTGGGACCTGGTCAGCGTCGTGCTGTCGCTGGTCGGCATGGTCGGCGTCGTGTACGCGATCAAGGAGGCCGCCACGCACGGCTTCGCGTGGGGCACCCTGGCCGGGGGTCTGCTGGGCGCGGCCGCCCTCTACGGGTTCGTACGCCGCCAGCTCACGCTCCCGGTCCCGCTGCTGGACATGCGGCTGTTCCGCAACCGCGGCTTCAGCGGGGCGGTGCTGGCCGACCTGCTGACCATCCTCGGTCTGTCCGGGCTGGTGTTCTTCCTCTCCCAGTACCTGCAACTCGTCCAGGGCAGGCGCCCGTTCGAGGCAGGTCTGGCGGAACTGCCCGCCGCGATCGGCGCGGTGGTGGCCGGCCTGGTCGCGGGGCGGGCGGCCCGGCGCTTCTCGGTGCGGGCCGTCGTCTCCGGGGGGCTCGCGGCGATCGGCCTCGCCCTGGCCGCGCTCACGGTGATCGGCCAGTCCACCGGTTACCCGCTGCTCGGGGCCGCGCTGCTGGTGGTCGGCGTCGGAGCCGGCTTCTCGTTCACCGTGACCGCCGACGTGATCCTCTCCAGTGTGCCCAAGGAGCAGGCGGGTTCGGCGTCCGCCGTGTCCGAGACAGCGTACGAACTCGGCGCGGCCCTCGGCATCGCCGTGCTCGGCTCCATCGTGACCGGCGTCTACCGCGACTTCACCGGACCGGCGGGCACACCGGCCGCGGCCCACGAGTCGCTGGGCGGCGCTGTGGAGGCGGCCGCGAGCATGCCCGCGCACACGTCCGCGGTGATGCTGGACGCGGCCCGCACGTCCTTCGTCGACGGCCTGGCTCTCGCGGCCGGCGTGGGAGCGGCGGTCCTGCTGGCGGCGGCGGTGGCGGCGTGGTTCCTGCTGCGGGGGCAGCGGCTGGAGAGCGGGGTGGAACACCCATAGCCCCCACGCGCGGCTCGGGCGCGCCTGAGGGGTGCGGCCGGTGCTGTCCACCGCCCCCTGCTGACACACCCTCAGGGGCGCGGGGGAACCGCGCGACAAGCCCCCCGCACCCGCGCCAGAAAACTACGCGGCTTCCTTCGCCTTACTCGCGTACATGTCCACATACTCCTGCCCGGACAACCGCATGACCTCGCTCATCACGGAGTCCGTCACAGCCCGCAGCACATACCGATCGCGGTCCATCCCCTCGTACCGGGAGAACTCCATCGCCTCACCGAACCGGACCGTGACCTTCCCCGGCCGCGGCAGCCCCGCCCCACCCGGCTGAAGCCTGTCCGTACCGATCATCGCGAACGGCACCACCGGCGCCCCCGTCATGAGCGTGAGCCGGGCGATCCCGGTGCGCCCCCGGTACAGCCGCCCGTCGGGCGACCGCGTGCCCTCCGGGTAGATGCCGAAGACCCTGCCCTCCTCCAGCACCCGGCGCCCGGTCATCAGCGCGGCGACTCCGCCCCGGCCACCGTCACGGTCGACGGGGATCATGCCGACGCCGGTGAAGAACCAGGCCATCAGCCGGCCCTTGAAGCCCTTCCCGGTGACGTACTCGTCCTTGCCGATGAAGAACACCTGACGGTCGCAGACCAGCGGCAGGATCATCGAGTCGATGAAGGTCAGGTGGTTGCCGGCCAGGATGACCGGACCGTCGCCGGGAATGTGCTCCGCACCTTCCACCTGAGGGCGGAACATAAGGCGCATGATCGGGCCGAGCACTGCCTTGATGAGCGCGAAGCGGGACAACGGGCCCTCCGTGTCAGGGATGCTGTATGAGTCTGTGCAGGTGAGGACGATACTCGCGGCCCCGGGGGTCGCGCACATCGGGCACGGCGACTTAACCGAGGTCTTACGCACTGTTGACGCGTGTTTACCTGTGGTGACGCGTCGTGGACGGTGCGTGACTCGGCCGCCACATGTGACGGACGTCGCTCCCCGGGCGTATCGGACGCGTTCCCAGAACCGCCGGGCCGAATCGCCGGGACGCGACGAACTGGACGATCCGTCGACGAGCCGTCAGTTGGCCGCCCCGACCAGCCACTACGACATCCGGCGTCACCCACGTGTTCCGCCCTGAGTCTCCCACCCGTCATGTACGCGCCCGTACGATCGGCCCGCACTGACGATCCGGCGGCAGGAAGGGCGCTCATGGGAACGCAGAGGTCGAACGAGCAAACGAGCGGGACCGGACGGCGGGCCCTGCTCGGCGCGGCGGTCCTCGGCGCCGGGGGAGCGGTCCTCGGCGTGACCGGCACGGCGAGAGCCGAAAGCGCCCGGCACGGCGGGCTGGAGAACCTGCCCAAGCCGACGATCGTCGGCCACCGCGGGGCCAGCGGCTACCGCCCGGAGCACACCTTCGGCTCGTACCAGCTGGCCCTCGACATGGGCGCCGACATCGTCGAGGCGGGCGACCTGGTACCGACGAAGGACGGCCACCTCGTCTGCCGTCACGAGCCGGAGATCGGCGGCACCACGGACGTCGCCGACCACCCCGAGTTCGCCGACCGCAAGAAGACCAAGCTCCTCGACGGCGTCTCCACCACCGGCTGGTTCACCGAGGACTTCACGCTCGCCGAGCTGAAGACCCTGCGGGCGATCGAGCGCATCCCGGCCAACCGCCCGCACAACACCCTCTACAACGGCCGCTGGCAGATCCCCACCTTCGAAGAGGTCCTGAAGTGGCAGGACGAGCAGACCCGCAAGCGCGGCAAGCAGGTGTGGATCTACCCCGAGCTCAAGCACCCCACCTACTTCCGCAAGCAGGGCCTCCCGCTGGAGGAGCGGGTCGCCAAGCTGCTGCGCAAATACCGCAAGGACCGGCGGACCTCCCCGGTCGTCCTGCAGTCCTTCGAGCCGACCAGCATCCAGCGCCTGAACAAGCTCGTCGACAACCCCCTGGCCGTCCTGCTGTCCTCGGCGGACACCCGCCCCTGGGACTTCGTGGAGACAGGCGACCCGCGCACGGTCGCCGACCTGGTCAAGCCGGCCGGCCTGCGGGAGATCGCCTCCTACGCCCAGGGCATCGGCCCGACCCTCGACCTGATCATCCCGCGCGACGCCAGGGGCAACCTCACGCAGCCCACGACGCTCGTCGCGGACGCGCACAAGGTGGGCCTGATCCTGCACCCGTGGACGCTGCGCAACGAGAACCCCTTCCTGCCCGCGAACTTCCGCAAGGGCACGGACGCGGACGCCTACGGTGACGTCTTCGGCGCGTACAAGGCGTATTTCGCGACCGGTATCGACGGCGTCTTCACCGACCAGCCCGACACGGGCCTGCTGGCCCGCGCGGACTTCGCCGGCAACTGAGCGTCAACATGTGAGCTCACACCCCCCGGTCGAGTGAGCTTCGGCGGCCCGGGCAACCCGCAGCCCGGGCGGCCGCGTCGCTCCGCATATGACGCACGACCTGGTCACCGCCCTGCGCCCGCTGCTCACTGCCGAGGCCTCCGCGGAGGCATATGCTGCCGGAGCCGAGCCGGGCGACCTGGAGCAGGCGGTCTGGCTCCGTCTGCTGGAGCGCCTCGACGCCGAGGGCCCGCCGCTCGACCCGCAGGAATGGCTCCGCCGGGCCGTCCGTTCGGAAGCGCGCCGCGCCCGCCGTACGGGCCGCCTCGAACTGCCGTACGCCGTCGAACCGGTCGACGACGGAGACCGCGACCCCGAGCAGCTCGCCCTCGCCGCGGCCCGTGGCCGTGCCCTGCGCGCCGCCGTGCGCCGCCTCCCGGGCCGCTGCCCCCGGCTGATGGAGGCCCTGCTCTCTCCGGAGGACCTGACATACCGGGAAATCGCAGGGGAGTTGGGTATCTCACAGGGCAGTCTTGGCCCGGAACGTTCCAGATGCCTGGGATGTCTTCGCAGATTACTCACGCCGGAGGTTGCGGCGCGCTGAGGGCGGGGATAGGAGTGAGGAACGACAGGTGATCAGATGAGCGGGAGGCGTGCGCACATGGGCATGAGCGTGACCATCTCTGCGGCGACCGAGCAGGACGCGGAGCAGATCTTCAGGCTGCAATACCTGTGCTTCCAGTCGGAGGCGGCGCTGTACGGCAACTACCGCATCGACCCGCTCGTCCAAACCCTCGACTCGGTCCGCGAGGAGGTCGCCCGGGACTGCGTCTTCGTGGCCCGGCTCGGCGACGAGGTCGTCGGCTCGGTCGTCGGCTCGGTCACCGAGGACGGCGCCGCCGCGATCGGCAAGCTCTGCGTCCATCCCCGCCTCCAGGGTCACGGCATCGGCGCCCGCCTCCTCCGAGCGGCCGAATCGGCCCTCGCCGACCAGCACGGCGCCACCCGCTTCCGCCTCCACACCGGCCACCGCAGCGAGGGCAACCTCCGCCTCTACCGCAAGGTGGGCTACGAAACCGTCGGCACGTCCCAGGGCGCGGACGGCGTACCGATGATCGTCCTGGAGAAGCCGGCCAGCACTTACGCAGCGACGGCTTGAATCTCGCCCCTAGGGGCGCGGGGCTGTATCGATGTGCGGCTCCGCCGCGTGGGCGCGAGCGACCACACATGGCCCGCGGCCGCCTGATCACCTCAGGCGGCATCCTCCTGCCGCGCACGCGACTTCCGCAGCCAGTAGATCGCCGATACCGGCAACAGAACCGGGATGAACACATAGCCCATCCCGAAGTCCGACCACACGGTCGCGTCGGGAAACGCCGACGGCTCGATCAACGTCCACGTCCCGACCGTCAGCACACCCACCAACTCGGCGACACAGCACGCCAGCGCAGCCTTGCGCGCCGTCTCCCCGCCGCGCACCAGCGAGTACGTGATGAACCCGTAGACCACACCCGCGACGGCCGACAGTGAGTAGGCGAGCGGCGCCCGGTCGAACTCCGTCGCGATCTGGTACGCGGACCGCGACACCGCGCCCACCACCATCACGCCGTACAGCCACACCAGCAGCGTGCCGGGCCCACTGGTCAGCCGCCGCCGGCTCACCTCAGCCTCCCCAGATGTCATAGAGCCGCACCTCCAGCACAGCCAGCACCACACCGCCGGCGGCGACCGTCACCGAACCCCACCGGGTGCGCTCCGCCAGCGACATGAACCCCGCCGCCGGGACACAGGCGAACGCCCCGAGCAGATACGCCACGAAGATCGTCGTGCCCTGCTCCGGCTTCTCGCCCCGCGCCAGCAGCACGATCCCCACCACCAGCTGGACCAGCGTCAGCAGCGTGACCACGGCCATCCCGATGAAGTGCCAGTCCTTCGTCGGCTGGTCACGGTAGGCGGCCCAGCCGCACCAGGCGGCGAGCAGCAGCGCGGCGACGCCGGTCACCAGCGTCAGGGCATCAAGCATGCTGCGACCTTATTACGGCCGAAAAGGCCCGATGCTTCCGGCCCTGGCCGGCACCGTAGGGTCGAGGGCATGAAGATCCACGCGCATGCCCTGTTGTTCGACAACGACGGAACCCTGGTCTCCTCCCTCGCCTCCGTGGACCGCTGCTGGACGCGCTGGGCCACGGAGTACGGGATCACGGCCGAGGAGTTCGCCCGGGTCGAGCTGCACGGCCGGCCGGCCGCCGAGATAGCCGCCGACCTGCTGCCCGCCGACGCGGTGCCGGAGGCCGTCGCGCGGATCGAGGACCTGGAGGTGGAGGACGTACCCAACGGCGGTGTGCACCTGCTGCCGGGGACCCGCGCCTTCCTCGACGCTCTGCCCGCCGAGCGCTGGGCCGTCGTCACCTCCGCCACCCGGCGGCTGGCCGAGGCCCGGCTCGACGCCGTCGGCATCCTGCCCAAGACGCTCGTCGCCGCGGACGACGTCACCCGCGGCAAGCCCGACCCCGAGCCCTACCTGCTGGCCGCCCGCACCCTCGGCGTCGACCCCGCCCGGTGCGTCGTCTTCGAAGACGCCCCCGCGGGCCTGACGGCAGGCCGCGCCGCCGGTATGACCACCGTGGTGTTGACCACAACCCACCGGGCCGACGAGCTCAAGGCCGACCTGGTGGTCGAGAACCTGTCGGCCCTGTCCGCACTGGTCACCGAGCAGGGTGTGGAGATCTCCCTGCGCGACTGACGGAAACCCGGCCCTGTCCACCACTGTCCAGCATCCGGACGGCGGCGGCCGGTCAGAGCCGTACGCGTGTTTTACTGACGACATGACCACGACGAGCGACCGCATCCCCGCGACCGAGGCGACCATGACGCCCGGTGCTCGTTGTATGTGTCGAATGTGCGCCTTCTAGAGGGCCCCTGCACCACCCCCTGAGCTCGCGCCCCGAAGCGAGACCGCGGCATGTCCGCACGCCCTGAGCCGTGCGTGACGCCAAGCCGCCCGCGCACATGTTCTCCCCGGTTCCACGCCCCAGCGAGAACCGTGTCGCGTCCCTGAACGAATGCACCTGTGCCCGGGCACACCCACGCCCGCGCACTCGACAGTGACGGAAACCCACGTGATCACCACAACGGACCTGACCAAGGTCTACCGTTCGCGCGGCCGCGAGGTCACCGCCCTGGACGGCGTCGACCTGCACGTCCGCGAAGGCGAGGTGTACGGCGTCATCGGCCAGTCCGGCGCCGGCAAGTCCTCGCTCATCCGCTGCGTCAACCTCCTTGAACGCCCCACCTCCGGCACCGTGACGGTCGCCGGACAGGACCTCACCGCCCTGGCCGGCCGCGGCCCGCGCGCCGGAAAGGAACTGCGGCAGGCGCGCAGCCGGATCGGCATGGTCTTCCAGCACTTCAACCTGCTGTCCTCCCGGACCGTCCAGGACAACGTCGAACTGCCGCTGGAGATCCTCGGCAAGTCCGGCCAGGAACGCTCCCGCAAGGCGCTGGAGCTGCTCGATCTGGTCGGCCTCTCCGACAAGGCCAAGGCATACCCCGCCCAGCTCTCCGGCGGCCAGAAGCAGCGCGTCGGCATCGCCCGTGCGCTGGCCGGCGACCCCAAGGTGCTGCTGTCCGACGAGGCCACCAGCGCCCTCGACCCGGAGACCACCCGCGCGATCCTGGCGCTGCTGCGCGACCTGAACCGCCAGTTGGGCCTGACCGTCCTGCTCATCACACACGAGATGGACGTCGTGAAGTCGGTCTGCGATTCGGCCGCGCTCATGGAGAACGGGCGCATCGCCGAGTCGGGCACGGTCAGCGAACTCCTGGCCACGCCCGGGTCGGAGCTGGCCGCCGCGCTGTTCCCGCTCGACGGCGAGGCCTCCGGCGAGGACCGCACCGTCGTCGACGTCACCTTCCAGGGCGAGAGCGCGACCCAGCCCGTCATCTCACAGCTCGCCCGCACCTACAACATCGACATATCGATCCTCGGTGCCGCCATCGACACCGTCGGCGGCCTCCAGGTCGGCCGGATGCGCATCGAACTGCCCGGCCGCTACGAGGACAACGTCGTGCCGATCGGCTTCCTGCGCGAAAAGGGCCTCCAGATCGATGTCCCGGGCCACGAGTCCGTGCTGGTGAAGGAAGGTGCCAAGTGAGCTGGTCCGAGATGCAGCCCCTGCTGGAGCAGGCGTGTTGGGACACGCTCTACATGGTCGGCTGGTCCACGCTCATCGCCGTCGTCGGCGGACTGCCGCTCGGGGTCCTGCTGGTCCTGACCGACCGCGGCGGCCTGCTCCAGAACCTCGTCACCAACAAGGTCATCGGGCAGATCGTGAACATCGCCCGCTCCCTGCCGTTCATCATCCTGATGGTCGCGCTGATGACCTTCACCCGCTGGATCACCGGCACCACCATCGGCCGCGAGGCCGCCATCGTGCCGCTCGCCATCGGCGCCATCCCCTTCTTCGCGCGCCTGGTCGAGACGGCCGTCCGCGAAGTGGACCACGGGCTCGTCGAGGCCGTGCAGGCCATGGGCGGCAACACCTGGACCGTCGTCCGCAAGGTCCTCGTCCCCGAGTCGCTACCGTCGCTGATCTCCAGCACCACCACCACGATCGTCGCCCTCATCGGCTACTCGGCGATGGCGGGCACCGTCGGCGCCGGCGGCCTCGGCGACATCGCCATCCGCTACGGCTACCAGCGCTTCGAGACCCAGCTGATGTGGATCACCGTCGCGATCCTCGCCGTCGTCATCTCGGTCATCCAGTTCGCCGGCGACTACGCGGCCCGCTCCCTGCACCGTCGCGGCGCCCACTCGGGCCCCGCACCGAAACTGCGGCTGCTCAAAGCCGCCTCCTGAACCGCCCCGTACACCCACAACGGGGTCGCACCACTCGCAAGGCCATAAGGAAAGGCACTTTTCGTGCGTAACACCGCCAAGACCACCACCGCCGTTCTCGCCGCCGGAGCCCTCACCCTCGGGCTCAGCGCCTGCGGGGCGGGCGGCTCCGGCTCCGACGGACCCCTGATCGTCGCCGCGAGCCCCGTCCCGCACGCCGAGATCCTCAACTACGTCAAGGACAACCTGGCGAAGAAGGAGGGCCTCGACCTCCAGGTCAAGGAGTTCACCGACTACGTCACGCCGAACACGGCGACGCAGGACGGCTCCGTGGGCGCCAACTACTTCCAGAACAAGCCGTACCTCGACGACTTCAACAAGAAGAACGGCACCGACATCGTGCCCGTCGTCACGGTCCACCTGGAGCCGCTCGGCCTCTACTCCCACAAGGTCAAGAAGGCCGACGACCTGAAGAGCGGTGCGACCGTCGCCATCCCCAACGACACGGTCAACGAGGCCCGCGCCCTCAAGCTCCTCGCCGCCGACGGGCTCATCACCCTCAAGGCGGGCGTCGGCAACGAGGCGACCCCCGCCGACATCGCCAAGAACCCAAAGAACCTCAAGTTCAAGGAGCTGGAGGCGGCCCAGACGCCGCGCTCCCTCGACGACGTGGACGCCGCCGTCGTCAACGGCAACTACGCCATCGAGTCCGACCTCAAGCCGTCGAAGGACGCCCTCGTCCTGGAGTCCCCGAAGAACAACCCGTACGGCAACTTCCTTGCCGTGAAGAAGGGTGAGGAGAACGACCCGCGCGTGAAGAAGCTCGCGAAGCTCCTCACCTCGCCCGAGGTGAAGAAGTTCATCCAGGACAAGTACGCCGGCTCCGTGCTCGCCTCCTTCTGAGCCCACGCCCGGCACCCCTCACGCACGGGGTCCCCCCCTCACCCGGTGGGGAGGGCCCCGTGGTGCGGATCAGTGCTTTCATGCTGCATGCTGGGCAGTTCAGCAGGCCCTGAAGGTTCACCGAAGGTAACGGAGCGGCGCATGACGAGCACCTTTCCCAACGTCTCCATCAGCACGGAGCGGTTGGTCCTGCGCCCCCTCGAGGAGCCGGACATCCAGTCGTTCGCCGACATGATGAACGACGAGCTCGTCACCGCCTGGACCACCGTCCCGCAGCCCTACACCGAGGCCCACGCCCGCTCCTGGATCACCGAACAGGCCCCCGCCGAACGGGCCGAGGGACGCGGCATCGTCTTCGCCGTCACCGAGTTCCTCACCCAGCGCCTCGTCGGCATCGTCCACCTCCGCAACACCGACTGGCGGATCCGCTCCAGCGAGATCTCCTACGTCATCGCCCCCTGGGCCCGTGGCGAGGGCTACGCCTCCGAGGCGGCGCTCATCACCGCGCAGTGGCTCTTCAACGACCAGAAGTTCGAGCGCCTCGAACTGCGCACCCCGGCCGACAACACCGCCTCCCAGCAGGTGGCCCAGAAGATCGGCTGCATCAGCGAGGGAGTGCTGCGCGGCGCCTGGATAGCCCGGGCACGGACGGACGACGGCGAGTGGACCGAGGTACGCACCGACCTGATCGTCTGGAGCCTGCTCCCCGAGGACCTCGAAGGCGTGGGCGACCAGCTGCCCGGCGGCTTCACGTCCTTCGGCGACTGGAACTGACTGCGGCGACCGGAACGGACACCGCGCGCGACGTCGCCGCCCCCTCCGCCGGCTGCACCGGGTACTCTCACGGAGCCCGCCTGCGGGCCGCTCATCACACGACACACAGACGACCTGCGAAAACCCCTGGAGACTGACGACGATGGCCGACCGGGTCACGGTGATCGGCTGGGACGGTTCGCCGCTGACCGCCGCGGCACGCGCCGCCCTGGGTGCCGCCACGCTCGTGGCGGGTGCAGCCCACCACCTGGCGCTCCCCGAGGTACCCGCCGGCGCCGAGCGCATCCGCCTCGGCAGCGTCGCCCTCGCCGCCCGCCGCATCGCCGGCCACCGCGGCACGGCCGTCGTGCTCGCCGACGGCGACCCCGGTTTCTTCGGCGTCGTACGTACCCTGCGCGCCCCCGAGTTCGGCCTCGAAGTAGAGGTCGTCCCCGCGGTCTCCTCGGTCGCGGCCGCCTTCGCCCGCGCCGGCATGCCCTGGGACGACGCACAGGTGGTCGTGGCACACCGCCGCACCCTGCGCCGCGCGGTGAACGTATGCCGCGCCCACACCAAGGTGGCAGTCCTCACCTCACCTGGCGCCGGCCCCGCCGAACTCGGCCTGCTCCTCGAAGGAGTCCACCGCTCCTTCGTCATCTGCGAGGAACTCGGCACCGCACACGAGCGGGTCAGCGTCGTCACCTCCGACAAGGCCGCCGACCACACCTGGCGCGACCCCAACGTCGTCATCGTCCTCGGTGGCCCGGCCGGACCCGGCACCGCGGGGGAGACCGGCGGCTGGATCGCCGGCCGCGACCCGTCCGCCGGGCCGCGCGGCTGGGCCCTGCCCGCCGAGGCGTACGGCGGTTACCTCGGTGAAGGCGAGACCCAGCTGCTGCGCGCCTCCCAACTCGCCCGTCTCGGACCGCGTATCGGCGACCTCGTGTGGGACATCGGCTGCGGCAGCGGCGCCTTCGCCATCGAGGCCGCGCGCGCCGGCGCCGCCGTCATCGCCGTCGACAGCGACCGGGCGGCCTGCGCCCGCCTCGACGCGGCCGCCCGCCGCCTCGGCGTCCAGCTCCAGGTCGTGCACGGCGCCGCCCCGCACGTCCTGGAGGACCTCCCCGAACCCGATGTCGTCCGCGTCGGCGGCGGGGGAGCGGCCGTCGTCTCGGCCGTCGCCGACCGCCGCCCGCAGCGCATCGTCGCGCACGCCGCCACCCGGGACGCCGCCGAACTCATCGGCCGGGACCTGACGGAGCACGGATACGGCGTCGAGTGCGCCCTGCTCCAGTCCGTCGAACTCGACACCCGGGCCTGGACGGAGAAGGAACGGAGCGTCGCGTTCCTGCTCAGCGGGGTGCAGCCCCGGCGCAGCGCCTGATCCCGCCGCGTCCCCGAGATCGGGTTGTCGTACTGCGCGCGGTAGGCTGGCCGATCGCTGCACCGCACGCGGACGTCCGGCAGATCGTCGGTCAATGTCCGGAAAGCCCGCCCGTTTTGGGGTGAGTGTGGTACGGCAGAACCGGAGGACGCGCAACGTGGCGCAGTCCACAGCGGAACCGTCGCGGATCAACGTGCCGTGACGGTGGTTCGGCCGCAACAATGCCAGTGAGTGGCTTTGTCGCCTTTTCCGGGCGGGCCGTTCGTGCCGCTGGGGACGCACGCTCGTTCTTCACTGTGGGGCGGTCGGTGCGCCGTTCCGGGTGAGCTGGTCGTAGGAGCACTAACCGATGGGCGAGGGGTACGCATGACCGACACCGGCCAGGTCCCGGGCGAGGGACTGCCGGAGAGCGCAGGCATGGTGGAACAGCCGGGCGCCCCCGCGCACGGTGCGTACGCCTACCTCTCCGAGAACACCGCCGAGGACGAAGACCTGCTGTTGCCGGGCTCCCATGGGGCCTGGGGCAACGAGGTCGCCCCGCCCGCGCCGGAGCCGGTCGTCGAGGCCGTGCACCAGCCGGGCCCGCACGAGCTCTCCGGCCGTGACAGCGGCTCGGTCGACCTCGGCGGCGTCCGCCTGCCCGACCCTCCGCCGATCCCGCCCATCACCCCGCGCCGGCCGCTGCACCTCGGCCCGCCCCTCCCCGACAGCTCCGCCAGCCCGGTCCGCTCACTCGCCGACCGCGGCCCCGCGGAAGCGCCGGCACGGCAGCCGGCAGCGCCGGTGCCGGGCCCCGAGTACCTCGACGTCCCGCGCGCCCAGGAGGCGCCCGCGCCGGCGGCCGCGCCCTGGGGCGCGCAGGTTCCGCCCCAGGCCCAGGTGAGCGCCGGGGCGGCGCCTGCGGAAACGGTTGTTCCGCCAACAGAGCCGACGGGCACGGCCCAGGCCGTCGCAACCCACGTCGCCCCGGAGCCGGCCCCGGCAGCGACGGCGGCCCCCGCCGGTTCCGAGCAGGTCGCCTACGCCGAGCAGCCCGCGCAGAGCACGGCGGCGCAGGGCGGGTCCGCGCAGGGGGTGTATGCGGAGCAGCCCGCGCAGAGTGCGGTGGCGGCGGGCGAGCCCGTCGGCGACCAGGTGGCTACCGGTGAGCCGGAGCAGGCCGTGCCCGCGCAGAGCGAGAGCGTGGGGGTCGCGGGTGAGCCGGCTGATGTGGGCGTGGGCCCGGATGGTGAGCAGGTGGCCGCAGCCGAGCCCGCGCAGGGCGCGGCAGTTGAGGGCGACCCGGCTGCCGTGGGCACCGGCCCCGCCGCTGACCATGTGTCCGCCGCCGAGCCGGAGCAGGGCGCTTCCGTGCAGGACCCGGGCGTGGGGAGTGACCCCGCCGGCGTGGCCGTCGATCCGGACGCCGGCCAGGTGACTCCCGCCGAGGCCGCGGCCGTGTCCGCTTCGGGACCGGTTCCGGGGGAGACCCCGGGGCCGGTCGTGGACGGTTCGGGTCAGGACGGTGAGCCGGCGCTTGCCGATGGTTCTCCCGAGGCGCCCGGGCCGGGTGCCGCAGGCCCATCCGCCGATGGTGGTGAGCAGGCCCCGGCGGTTGCCGCGGAGCAGGACGTGGCGTCCGCTCCTGTCCCGGAGGCCGCACCGGCGCCCGAGGCGGTCCCGTTCCCGGAGGCCGCCGCCGCGCCCGAGCAGGCTGTCGTAGCTCCGCCCGAGACGGACGCAGTGGAGACCGTCGCCGCCCAAGCGCCGGACGCGGTGGGCCCCGACGCTGCCGCACAGGCGCCGACAGCGGAGGTTGTCCCCGAGGCTGCCGCACAGGACGCGCCCGCGACCGAGTCCGTCGCGCAGGAGCCGGAGACCAGTAGCGACGAGGCCGCCGCGCAAGCGCAAGCCGCTGAGCCGATCGCACAGGCTCCCGAGGCAACCGACGCCGAGACAGCCGCCCAGGAACCCGAGATGACGGCACCGCAGACCGCCACTGCCGCCCCCGAAGAGCCTGCCCCCGTCACGCCCGCCCCGGCCACCGACACGGCCGCCCCGGAAACCGACGCTCCGTCCGCCGAGGCGCCCGCCCCCGTCGACGCGCCCGCCCCCGTGGCGCCCGCCGACGCACCGGAGACGACCGCACCGCCCCAGCCCCCTGCCGCAACGGCGCCTCCTCAGCCAACCGAGACGGCCACACCCGACTCCGGAGCCGAGGTCCCCGCACCTGCCCAGGCGGCGGCCCCCGGCACGACCGCCGAGGCAGCGGTACCGGCGGCAGCGGTACCGGCCCAGGCCTCCGAGGCAGCGGTACCGGCCCAGGCCTCCGAGGCAGCGGCGCCCGACCCCACAGCCGAGGCAGCGGCGCCCGCACCCGAGCCGGTGGCCGCCACGCCCGAGACGGCTGAGGCCACCCCCACCCCCGCGGCACCGGAAGCCCCCCAGGTCTCCGAGGCCCCGCAGCCCCCGGAGAGCAGCCCGGCATCCGCCGAGGACGTCACCGTCGTACTCCCCGGCCCGGCCCCGGACGAGCAGCCCGGACAGCATGTCCAGGGCCCGCAGCAGTCCCAGGCCGCCGTCCCCCAGCCGGCACAGCCCGAGGCGGAACCCGTGGTCATCGTCCCCGCACCCCGCGAAGGCGAAGCCGAACTCACACAGAACGCCGACGACCTGGACACCCGGGGCGCCGAACAGGAAGACCCGGCGGACCAGGAACGCCACGAAGCAGGGAGCGCGGCCGCAGTGGCAGAAGCACGACAGTCCACCGGCCCCGCCGCCCCCGGCTACGACCCCGCCGAGCGCGAGGCCGTACTGAAGGTCATGCGCGAACGCCGTGACATCCGCAACGGTTTCCGCAGCGACCCCATCCCGCACGAGGTGCTGCTCCGCGTCCTGGAGGCCGCCCACCACGCGCCCTCCGTCGGCCACTCGCAGCCCTGGGACTTCGTCGTCATCCGCTCCGCCGACACCCGGCGCGCGATGCACGAACTGGCCATGCGCCAGCGCGACGCCTACGCGAAATCCCTCCCCAAGGGCCGGGCCAAACAGTTCAAGGAACTGAAGATCGAGGCCATCCTCGACACCCCGGTGAACATCGTCGTCACCGCCGACCCGACCCGCGGCGGCCGCCACACCCTCGGCCGTCACACCCAGCCCCAGATGGCCCCGTACTCGGCCGCCCTGGCCGTGGAGAACCTCTGGCTCGCCGCCCGCGCCGAAGGCCTCGGCGTCGGCTGGGTCAGCTTCTTCGACGAGCGCGAGATGGTCCGCGCCCTCGGCCTGCCCGAGCACCTAGAGGTCATCGCCTACCTGTGCGTCGGTTACGTCGACGAATTCCCGGACGAGCCCGAACTTCTGCAGGCGGGCTGGTCCAAGCGCCGCCCGCTGTCCTGGGTCGTGCACGAGGAGACGTACGGCCGCCGCGCCCTGCCCGGAGAGGAACCGCACGACCTGCTTGCCGAGACCGTCGCGCAGATCCGCCCGCTCGACGCCAAGGCGCTCGGCGAGGCGTGGGAGCGCCAGAAGCGTATGACCAAGCCGGCCGGTGCGCTGGGCATGCTGGAGATCATCTCCGCGCAGCTGTCCGGTCTTTCCCGCCAGTGCCCGCCGCCCATCCCGGAGCCCGCGGCCGTCGCCATCTTCGCCGGCGACCACGGCGTGCACGCGCAGGGCGTCACCCCGTGGCCTCAGGAGGTCACGGCCCAGATGGTGGCCAATTTCCTCGGCGGCGGCGCCGTCTGCAACGCCTTCGCCACCCAGGTGGGCGCCGAGGTGTGCATCGTGGACGTGGGCGTCGCCGCCGATCTCCCGGCCACTCCGGGTCTGCTGCCGCGCAAGGTCCGGGCCGGTACGTCCGACATGACCACCGGCCCCGCCATGACCCGCGAGGAGGCCAAGCAGGCCATCGAGGTCGGCATCGAGACCGCCCGCGACCTGGTCGCCGCCGGCAACAAGGCACTCCTCACCGGCGAGATGGGCATCGCGAACACGACCGCGTCCGCCGCCCTCATCTCCGTCTTCACGGGTGCGGACCCGGCCGAGGTCACGGGCCGGGGCACCGGCATCAACGACGAGACCCTCGCCCGCAAAACCGAGGTCGTCCGCCGCGCCCTCGAACTCCACCAGCCGGACCCGGCCGACCCGGTCGGCGCCCTCGCCGCGATCGGCGGCTTCGAACATGCCGCCATCGTCGGCCTCCTCCTCGGCGGCGCGTCCCTGCGCACGCCGGTCATTCTGGACGGCGTCAGCGCCGGCGCCGCCGCCCTGGTGGCCCGCGCGATCGCCCCGGAGGTCCTGGCGGCCTGCATCGCCGGCCACCGCAGCGCCGAGCCCGGCCACGTGGCCGCCCTGAACAAGCTCGGCCTGCGCCCCCTGGTCGACCTCGACCTCCGCCTGGGCGAGGGTACGGGCGCCCTCCTGGCCCTCCCTCTGGTCCAGAGCACGGCCAGAGCGATGCACGAGGTGGCGACGTTCGATTCGGCTGGGGTGACTGAGAAGTAGTGCAAGGGCGGGGCCCAGGGGACTGCATCCCCGAACTCCCGCCCATGAGCCGGTGACTCGCAGGCGTCGTGGTCCGTGGGCAGTCGTTCCGCACGGCGGAACGGGTGGGCACGGACCCACGTACCCGCACCCGGCGACGACGCCCAGCCACCGGACACCCGTGCCGTCCCAGACCCCCGCGCCGTAAAATCCGCACGTCAGGGCTACCGAACCACCGCCGCAACAGGAGCCGCACCCTCATGGCCGAACACCCCGCCTACCCCGTAGGCCTCCGCCTCACCGGCCGCCGCGTGGTCGTCCTCGGCGGCGGCCAGGTCGCCCAGCGCCGCCTCCCGGCCCTCATCGCGGCAGGCGCGGACATCCTCCTCGTGTCCCCCGAGGTCACTCCCTCCGTACAGGCCATGGCGGACGCCGGCGAGATCACCTGGCACCGGCGCCCCTACGAGGAAGGCGACCTCGCCGACGCCTGGTACGCCCTCATCGCCACCGGCGACACGGAAGCGAACACAAGGGCCTCCGCCGAGGCAGAACGCCACCGCGTCTGGTGCGTCCGCTCCGACGACGCCGACGAGGCGACGGCCTGGACCCCGGCCACCGGCCACAGCGAGGGCGTCACGGTCGCCGTGCTGACCACGGACGCCCGCGGCCGCGACCCCCGCCACACCGCCGCCATCCGCGACGCCGTCGTCGAGGGCCTGCGCGACGGCACGCTCGTCGCCCCGCACCACCGCACCCGTACGCCAGGAGTCGCCCTGGTCGGCGGCGGCCCCGGCGACCCGGACCTGATCACCGTGCGCGGCCGCCGTCTGCTCGCCGAGGCCGACGTGGTCATCGCGGACCGCCTCGGCCCGCGCGACCTGCTCGCCGAACTCCCGCCGCACGTCGAGGTGATCGACGCGGCGAAGATCCCCTACGGCCGCTTCATGGCCCAGGAGGCCATCAACAGCGCGCTCATCGAGCACGCCAAGCAGGGCAAGTCGGTCGTACGGCTGAAGGGCGGCGACCCGTACGTCTTCGGCCGCGGCATGGAGGAGCTCCAGGCACTCGCCGAGGCGGGCATCCCCTGCACGGTCGTCCCCGGCATCTCCAGCTCCATCTCGGTGCCGGGCGCGGCCGGTATCCCGGTCACCCACCGCGGGGTCGCCCACGAGTTCACCGTGGTCAGCGGGCACGTGGCCCCCGACGACGAGCGCTCCCTGGTCGACTGGCCGTCGCTCGCCAAGCTGACCGGCACGCTCGTGATCCTCATGGGCGTCGACAAGATCGGGAAGATCGCCGAGACGCTCATCGCCCACGGCAAGACCCCGGACACGCCCGTCGCCCTGATCCAGGAAGGCACGACGGCCGGCCAGCGCCGCGTCGACGCGACCCTGGCGACGGTCGGGGAGACCGTACGGACCGAGGACGTGAAGCCCCCGGCGGTCATCGTCGTCGGCGAGGTCGTGAGGGTCGGCCCCACGGCCACCGCACCCCGCCAGTAACCCCGGGTAACACAACTGTCCCAAGCCGTTGGCACCGCACCCAGGACAAGGCAGTATCACCCTGTGGCCGATCTCATCACCGTCGAGGATCCCGACGACCCGCGCCTGCACGACTACACCGGCCTGACCGACGTGGATCTGCGCCGCAAGCGCGAACCCGCCGAGGGCCTCTTCATCGCCGAGGGCGAGAAGGTCATCAGAAGGGCCAAGGAAGCGGGCTACGAGATGCGGTCCATGCTGCTCTCGGCCAAGTGGGTCGACGTCATGCGCGACGTCATCGACGAACTCCCCGCCCCGGTCTACGCCGTCAGCCCGGAGCTCGCCGAGCAGGTCACCGGCTACCACGTGCACCGCGGCGCGCTCGCCTCCATGCAGCGCAAACCCCTGCCCACGGCGGCCGACCTCCTCCAGACCGCCCGCCGCGTCGTGATCATGGAATCGGTGAACGACCACACCAATATCGGCGCGATCTTCCGCTCGGCCGCCGCCCTCGGCATGGACGCGGTCCTGCTCTCGCCGGACTGCGCGGACCCCCTCTACCGCCGCAGCGTGAAGGTCTCCATGGGCGCGGTCTTCTCCGTCCCGTACGCCCGCCTGGACACCTGGCCCAAGGGCCTGGAGTCGGTCCGCGAGGCGGGTTTCACCCTCCTCGCCCTCACGCCCGACGAGAAGGCCCGGCCCCTCGACGAGGCCGCCCCGCACACCATGGACCGTGTGGCCCTCATGCTCGGCGCCGAGGGAGACGGCCTGTCCACCCAGGCCCTGGTCGCCGCCGACGAGTGGGTCCGCATCCCCATGTCCCACGGTGTCGACTCCCTCAACGTGGGCGCGGCGGCGGCCGTGGCCTTCTACGCCGTGGCCACCGGCCGGCCCCAGGGCTAGGGCCTGTCTCCTCGGTCGGCGTCGGGCCCAGATGAGGATGCCGTCGGCGAGGTGGCAAGGTCGAACGCTTCCACCGCACCCTGCGGGCTCCCTCCTCCCCTCCCAACCAGCTCGTCCCACGTGGCGCAGGACACGTTCATTGACAGGATTGCGCTGGGGAAAGGTCAGGGAAGTCATAGGGGCGCCCATGATTGCCGTGAAGGGATGACCCGTGACGTCCACTGCGCCTCCCCCGATACCCCGAGCCGCAGGATCGTTTCCGTTCATCGGCCACGCTCTGAAAATGCGCGACAACCTCGGCTTCATCGACTCGCTGCGCGAGACACGGGAACCACTCGTCGAGATCGTCCTGCAACCCGGGACGCGCACCATCGTGGTCCAGGACCCGGCCCTGATCCACCAGATGCTCAAGGCCTTGGGGCCCACCCTCGACAAGGGCCGGCTCTACGACAAGCTGGGCCAGCTGCTGGGCGACAGTGTCGTCACCGCCATCGGCCGGAACCACGTACGCAAACGCCGCCAGCTGCAACCGGCGTTCGCCCACACCGAGATCAGCCGGTACGTCGACATCATGCGCGCCGAGGTGACGGCCACGGTCGCCGGCTGGGAGCCCGGGCGGACCCTCGACGTACGCGAGGCGATGGTCGGGCTCAGCCTCGACATGCTGGCCAAGACTGTGTTCGCCGGCAGCCTCGACGACGCCGTCTTCCGCCGGCTGCGCAGCGACCTGTCGGTGGTGCTGAACGACGTCGGTGTGCGCATCATGCTGCCCGACTGGGCCGAGCGCCTGCCGCTGCCCTTCAACCGCCGCTTCGACCGGGCCCAGGCCGGAGTACGCGCCACCGTCAACGCCGCCGTCGAAGAACTGCAGGCCTCCGGGCACGACACCGGGGACATGCTCTCCATGCTGTTGCGCGCCGTCGACGAGGAGACCGGCGAGCCGCTGACCGGGCACCAGATCTGCTCCGAGATCCTCACCCTGGCCGTGGCGGGCACCGAGACCACCGCGTCGGTCATGTCCTGGGCGCTGTACGAACTCGCCCGCCACCCCGGCATCGAGGCCCGGGTCCTGGCCGAGCTGGACGAAGTCCTCGGCGAACGGCCGGTCACCTTCGACCACGTGACCCGGCTGCCGTACCTGAACCGGGTGATCACCGAGACCCTACGGCTGCACCACCCCGGCTGGCTGGTCACCCGCCGCACCACCCAGGAGACCCGGCTCGGCGAGTGGACGCTGCCCGCCGGCACCGAGCTGGCCTACTGCCAGCACGCCCTGCACCGCGACCCCGAGCGCTTCCCCGACCCGCTCGCCTTCGACCCGGACCGGTGGACCGACCCCGCGCAGGAGCCTCCGCCGGGCGCGTTCCTGCCCTTCGGGGACGGCAAGCACAAGTGCATGGGGGACCGTCTCGCCCTCACCGAGATGGTCACGGCGCTCGCGACGATGCTGCGTTCGGTACGGCTGGAACTCGCCGAGGGGCAGGTCATCCGCCAGGTCGCCCGGCTCACCGTACGGCCGCGCAGCCTGCGGATGACCGTCCGCCCCCGGAACCGTCCCCGAGCCGGGGTCGGCCTCTAGCGCGTGTCTCCCGCGTGGAAGTACCGCACCAACTCGCCCTGGCGGGACCGTCCCGACGAGCTCGGCTCATTCCAGACCGCTCACAAGCGGCTGATCAAATGGGCTGCCGACGGCACCTGGGAGATGATCCCCGCCGCGGTCCTGGCGCCGGCGGACGCCGATGACGACCTCGGATCGGACGGTTTCGGTGGACTCCACGGTCGTGCGGGCCCACCAGCACGCTGCCGGAGTACTCGAAAGGGGGGGCTGCCGGGTTGAGCACCAAGGTCCACCTGGCCGCAGACGGACACGCACAGCCTCGCGCCTTCACCATCACCGCAGGCCAGGCAAGTAATGCACCCGCCTTCGAGACGGCCGTCGTTGCCCAACCGCCGCTACGGCTTGAAGTCCCGCGGGGCGCCGTCCTGCTGGACGTGCTCCTGCCGGACACCGCCCCCGTCGCCGCCGAGTCCCCGCGCCGAGCCCTGGCAGCCCTGAACCAGGGCGATGCCGACCGCCACCAGCAGCGTGACCACGACGAACACGAACAGCCGCTGCCGCAGCAACCGGGGATTGGCGGGCCGCAGCCCGGTCCCCGTGTTCCTGGACGTCGGCCGCCCGGTACCACTGTGCGGGGCGGGCCGGCTGCCGCTGCCCGACCGCGTCCCGTTGCGTCCGGTGGGCGTCGGCCGTGCTCCGGACCGCGACGGGGCGCCGCCGCGCGAGGCGCCGGAGCCGCGCACCGGCGACCTGCCACGGTTCCCGCCGCCCGTCGACCGGTTCCCGCCGCCCGTCGACCGGTTTGCGCCGCCCGTCGCCCGGGATCCGCCGCGCGCGTCGGCACCACCCTGGGAAGCCGGACCGTCCGCCGACGGGCCGCCGTCCCCGGGCCCGGAGGAGCGCCGCGGCGGGGGAGTCCCCCGGCCCCGCTGCGCCCCGGAAGCCCCCGCACCCTGCTGTCCCTGCGGACGCCGGCCGCGCTCGGAGTGGGTGTCGGCGGGCCGGTCCGTCTCGGCACCGCGCGGCGCGGGCGCCCGTACGCCGGCGAGGTCCTGCGCCTCCCGGGCCGCGATCTCCTTGAGCCGCATGGACAGTTGGAGCGTGCTGGGCCGCTCCTCGGGGTCCTTCGCCAGGCACGCCCGCACGAGCGGAGCCAACGCGTCGGGTACGCCGTGCAGCTGCGCCTCCTCGTGCACGACGCGGTACAGCATCACCTCGGAACTGCCGTGCCCGAAGGGCGAGTCGCCCATCGAGGCGTACGCGAGCGTGGCACCGAGCGAGAACACGTCCGTGGCCGGCGTGACGGCGGCCCCGCGCACCTGCTCGGGTGCGAGGAAGCCCGGCGAGCCGACCGCCGTACCGACGTGGGTGAGCGTCGAGGCGCCGGTGGCCCAGGCGATGCCGAAGTCGATGATCCGCGGCCCCTTCGGGGACAACAGGATGTTGGAGGGCTTCAGGTCCCGGTGCACGACCCCCGCCTCGTGCACGGCGACCAGGCCCTCCGACAGGGCGGCACCGACGGCCGCGACATCGGCCGCGCCGAGCGGCCCCTCGGCGGCGACCTTGTCGTGCAGGGAGGGGCCGGGTACGTACTGCGTGGCGAACCAGGGCCGGTCCGCGTCGAGGTCGGCGGCCACGAGCCGTGCCGTGCAGCCGCCGCGGATCCGTCGTGCCGCCGAGACCTCACGGGCGAACCGCGAGCGGAACTCCTGATCTTCCGCCAGGTCAGGCCGGATGACCTTGAGCGCGACCCGCTGCCCCTTCTTGTCGGAGCCCAGGTAGACCACGCCCATCCCGCCCGCGCCGAGCCGTCTGTGAAGCCTGAACGAGCCGACGACGCGCGGGTCCTCGCGCCTCAGGCGCATCATCGCCATGTTCATCCCCGCTGCCCGGTCCTGTGACGAGCCACAGCTTACGTTTCCACAGCCGCCCGCGCGCAGAGGCCGCGCCCTCTCGGGGCGACGGATTGTCAGTGGTGGGTGGGAGACTTGAAGAGTGATCAGGGGGCGCGCGGACAGGCCGTGTTCACGCGGGGAGTGATCCCAACCACCTGCCACAGAAGGGGGATTGGACCCGTGAAGGGCGATCGCGTGGAGATAGTCGTGGATGCCGGTGACACGACGCGCACGTATGAGGTGGTGGCGAGCAGGGCGGGCCGCAGGGTGGAGACCGCGGTGCGCCGAGGTGTCGTGGAAGTGAGCGAAGTCACCCGGAGCGGAACAGTCGTGCGTACGGCCCGCTTCATGGCGAACCGGGTGCTGGCCCTGGTGGAACAGCCGGTTCCGCGGGAAGAAAGCTCGGACAAAGCGGGGTGAGTCGGGCGTCCCTTCGGGGAAGACCCTGAGACCTAGGTCCTCGTCTCCAACCTGGGGAGTACATCGCAGGTGACGGCTCATCCTCGGGGAGGCCCGGCAATCGGTACGAGGGCATGACGCCCGGGGAGGGCCGGGAACCTAGATTTGAGGTCAAGCGGCGGGTGCAGCACTCGTCCCCCGAGGTCAAACACCCGCCGCTGTCCACGACAACTGAGAACGGTCAGGAGAGGGGCCATGGCCCACACGGCACCGCGGACGCTGATCCGTGAGGAGGGACGCAAGGTGTACGCCGCCGCGTTCCGCCCTCGCCGGGACCGTCGCCACCCCATGGTGGCGACGCTGATGGCCCTCCCTCTGGCGGTCCTGCTCCTCCTCGTCTTCGACGGGTGGGAGACAGTGGCCACACAGGCGTCGTCCGTGGGAGAGATGCTGGGGCGCTGAGCGGCGACCCCAGGCCCGGAAGAGCGGTCCGGGCGGGGACATCCCACCCATGAAACCCCGTGGGGACGGGGGTGCGGCGGACGGCACAAATGCCGGCGCAGCTGGGGAGCTGCGCCGGCATTGTTTTGCGCCTGGACCGGCGCCGCTCCCGCGGATGTGGTTGCTGTCTGTGGGGGCTCCTCAATTATTGGTTGCGGTTCATGCGGGTTTATGGGCCCCCGCGTCCAGCACCAACGCCGGGTGTGCTGCGAACGCCGAGCTCCGCGTACTCTCACCAACATCCCCCGCATCCCAGGGAGCCCCGTGCCCGCACCCCCTCTCCTCCCCGAGCTGACCGCCCAGGTCAGAGCCGCGGCGCACGTACGCACCTCGGCCTGCCCCTGCGGCATCACCACCACACTCGCCGACCGCCCCGACGCCACAGTCGTCCGGCACGCCGACACCGTCGCCAAGGCCCACGCCCCGGACATGACCAGGGCCGATCTGGCCCCCCGCCTCACCGTGGCCGCCGCAATCCCGGACGTACTGCTTCCCCCACTCAGTCCGACGCCAGTCGCCCTGCACGGCCGCCTCGTGACGTTCTGGCCGTACGGCACCCCCGTGGACCCGGACACCCCCGACGCCGCCCCCTGGGAAGCCGCCGCCACCCTCCTCGCCCGACTGCATCGAACCCCGCCCCCGCCCGACCCGCCCACCATGCGAGGCCCCGCCAAGGCGGCCCGCGCCATCGCCCGGCTCGGGGATGCCGACCCGCACCCCGCCGCAACCCCCGTCCTGCGCGCCTGGGACACCCTCCCCGCCTGGGCCCGGGCCGAGGCACCGATGCCGTACACCGGCACCTTGTGCCACGGCGACCTCCATCTCGGCCAGCTCGTACGCCACCCCGCCCCCGAAGGCCCCTGGCTGCTGATCGACGTGGACGACCTCGGCCTCGGCGTCCCGGCCTGGGACCTGGCCCGCCCCGCCGCCTGGTACGCCTGCGGACTGCTCCCGCCCGACGAATGGGCCCGGTTCCTCGCCGCCTACCGCGCCGAGGGCGGCCCGGCCGTCCCGGCCGACGGCGATCCCTGGCCCGCCCTGGACGTCCCCGCCCGCGCCCTCACGGTGCAGACGGCGGCCCGGGCCGTCGCCAAGGCGGTCGAGGCCGGTCGCCCCCTGGACGACGTGGAGCAGTCGGTGGTGGACGCTTGTGACCGAATGGCTACCGTCCCGGCGCAGTTGGCGCAGGAGCACACGAAGTAGGGTGCAACCGACCACAGCCGGACAGAGTCTGTCCTGGCGACACACGAAGCAGGACCGACCGGCGAGGAGTTGAACCACCATGCAGTGTCCGAAGTGCCGTGCGCCGATGCACACGTACAACCGCAACGGTGTCCAGATCGAGCAGTGCAGCGGCTGCCGCGGGATCTTTCTCGACTACGGCGAGCTGGAGTCGCTGACCCGCCTGGAGGCCCAGTGGTCCCAGTCCGCCCCGCCGCCTCCGCCCGCCCCGCAGGCCTATCCTGCCCCTCCGGCCCCCGCCTGGGGAGCCCCGCACGGTGGCCACGGACATCATGGCCACCACGGTCACCACCGGCAGAAGGGCTTCGGGCGCATGCTGTTCTCGTCCTGACACGAGGACTGCGGCACGATGATCGCGAGACGACGAAGCCCCCGGCCGATGTGTACGGCCGGGGGCTCCGGTGTGGTGTGGACGATACTGGGATTGAACCAGTGACCTCTTCCGTGTCAGGGAAGCGCTCTCCCGCTGAGCTAATCGTCCTCGGGACCATGACCACTCGATGCAGCGGATCATGGGCACTGCGTGCGCGATACTGGGATTGAACCAGTGACCTCTTCCGTGTCAGGGAAGCGCTCTCCCGCTGAGCTAATCGCGCGGGTCGGATCTTCGAGCAGATCCAGTGGACGATACTGGGATTGAACCAGTGACCTCTTCCGTGTCAGGGAAGCGCTCTCCCGCTGAGCTAATCGTCCTTGGAGGTGGAGACGGGATTTGAACCCGTGTAGACGGCTTTGCAGGCCGTTGCCTCGCCTCTCGGCCACTCCACCAGGAGCGTAGGGGGCCGGGAGCCCCCTGTTCCTTCGAGCGGACGACGAGGCTCGAACTCGCGACCTCAACCTTGGCAAGGTTGCGCTCTACCAACTGAGCTACGTCCGCTTGTCGTTTCGGTCCGCTCTCGCGGCCCGGCGACGAGTTGAACTCTAGCGGATTCCGGGGCCAGCACAAAAACGCGTTTGTGCAGCGTGCTGCGCTTCCCCTGCTCAGGGCGGTCGCAGGGCCTCACGAAGGGGCATCCCGCGGTCACCCGCGGGGCACCCGCCATAGACTCGACAGCGTGCTCGACCTCCCTCCCCTCGCCCGCTTCGGCGACCGTGTCGCCACCGGGCTCCTCGACGTCACCGACGACCCCGAAGCCCTGGAGTCCAGCGGTTTCTGGGCGGTCTGCGCCGACTTCGAGGGCCGTCTGACCTGCGCACGCTTCCGGGACGTGCGGAAGGCGGCCGTGCCCGCCCCTGTGCCCGGTGCGTGGCGGGGACCGGCGGATGGTGACTGGACGTCGTCGCTCGACCGCGCGGCGTACACGGGAGCGGTGCGGCGGATCCGCGAGCACATCGCGGCCGGCGAGGTCTACCAGGCGAACCTGTGCCGGGTGCTGTCCGCGCCCGTCGCGCCCGGCGCCGACGTGGACGCCCTCACCGCGCTGCTGGCCCGCGGCAACCCGGCACCGTATGCAGGAACGATCCGCCTGCCCGGTCACGGCGTGGAGATCGCCACCGCCTCTCCCGAGCTGTTCCTGCGGCGCGACGGACGCGTCGTCGTGTCCGGGCCGATCAAGGGCACCGGCCGTACCGAGGCGGACCTGCAGGCGAAGGACTACGCCGAGAACGTGATGATCGTGGATCTGGTCCGCAACGACATCGGGCGGGTCTGCGCCACCGGCAGTGTGACGGTGCCCGACCTGTGTGCCGTCGAGAAGCATCCGGGGCTGGTCCATCTCGTGTCGACGGTCCGGGGTGAGCTGGGGGAGGGGGCCGGCTGGGCCGAGCTGCTCGCCGCCGCCTTCCCGCCCGGCTCGGTCACCGGCGCACCCAAGTCGAGCGCCCTGCGGATCATCGACGCGCTGGAGACGGCGCCCCGGGGGCCGTACTGCGGGGGGATCGGCTGGGTCGACGCCGACCGGCGGACCGGCGAGCTGGCCGTAGGCATCCGTACCTTCTGGATCGACCGGGCCGATGGTGTGCTGCGCTTCGGCACCGGCGCCGGCATCACCTGGGGCTCCGATCCCGAGGGGGAGTGGCGGGAGACCGAGCTGAAGGCGGCCCGGCTGCTCGCGATAGCGTCGGGAGCGTATGAGGTGAGTGGAGAGGACCTGACGTGAAGATCTGGCTCGACGGCGGCTTGCAGGACAGCGAGTCCGCCCGCGTCTCCGTCTTCGACCACGGGCTGACCGTGGGCGACGGCATCTTCGAGACGGTGAAGGCCGCGAACGGCCGGCCGTTCGCGCTCACCCGGCACCTCGACCGGCTGACCCGGTCGGCGCGCGGCCTCGGCCTGCCCGACCCGGACCACGACGAGGTACGCCGCGCCTGTACCGCCGTCCTCGAGGCCGACCCCATGCCGCTCGGCCGCCTCCGCATCACCTACACCGGCGGCCACGGCCCGCTCGGCTCCGACCGCGGCGAGCACGGCCCGACCCTCGTCGTCGCCCTCGGCGAGACCACCCGCCGCCCCGACTCCACCGCCGTGATCACGGTTCCCTGGACCCGCAACGAGCGCGGCGCGCTCAGCGGCCTGAAGACCACCTCGTACGCCGAGAACGTCGTGGCCCTCGCCCGCGCCCGCGAACAGGGCGCCTCCGAGGCCCTGTTCGCCAACACGGTGGGACAGCTGTGCGAGGGCACCGGGTCCAACGTCTTCGTCGTCCTCGACGGCGAGATCCACACGCCGCCGCTCGCCTCGGGCTGCCTCGCGGGCATCACGCGCGCGCTGGCGATCGAATGGACCGGCGCCGAGGAGACCGACCTGCCGCTGGACGTCCTGGAGCGGGCCGACGAAGTCTTCCTGACGTCCACGCTGCGGGACGTCCAGGCCGTGCACCGGGTCGACGACCGTGAGCTGGCCGGCGCGCCCGGCCCGGTGACCGCCAAGGCCATGCGGATCTTCGAGGAGCGGGCCGGGGACGACCTCGACCCCTGACAGCCCCGCATAATCGGCTGCCCAGGAGCGTGGTTGCGGGTAGAACACCCCTGATGACCACGACCCTGCGGCCGACCGAGCCGCTTCAGCAGAACGCCGACGGGACGCGCTCACGCCGCTACCAGGTGTGCGTGAACAGCCGTCCCGTAGGGGCGATACACCTCGGCACGCATCCCGTGTTCGGCGACGCCGTGGCCCGGATCATGAAGCTGCGCATCGAGGAACCGGACCGCGGACGCGGCCGGGGCACGGTGGCCGCGCTCGCCGCCGAGGAGGTGGCGCGCGGCTGGGGGTGCCGCCGTATCGAGGTGACCGTGCCCGCCGAGGCCGCCGCGGCGTTCCGGCTCGCCACCGCGCTCGGATACGTCGTGCGCAACCGCGGCATGGAGAAGCCGCTCGGCGACACCCCGCCGGAGCTGCCGGAGGGCAGCCGTGCCCGGCCCATGACGGAGGCGGAGTTCGGCCCCTGGCTGGAGAAGAGCAAGGAGGACTACGCGCAGAGCTGGATCGAGCGGGGCGTTCCGGAGCCCGAGGCCCGCGCCAAGTCGGAGCGGGACAACGCCACCCTGCTGTCCGACGGCCTCGCCACCCCCGGCATGCTGATCAGCGTCGTGGAACACGAGGGGACAGCGGTGGGCGTGCTGTGGCTCGCGGTGCGCGAGAACAACGCGTTCGTCTTCGACGTCGAGACCCACGCCGCCCACCGAGGCAAGGGACACGGCCGCACCCTCATGCTGCTGGCCGAGGCCCAGACGATCGTCGAGGGCAGGCGCGCCATCGGCCTCAACGTCTTCGCCGGCAACACCCCGGCCGAACGGCTCTACGCGTCTCTCGGCTACGAGACGAAGCTGTACGCGATGTACAAGCCGCTGTTGTAGCGGCCGCCCGGTGGGACCGGGGCCAGGGGGCGGGGCAGGGCGGGGCCTTCGGGTCAGCCCTGCCGCCCCTTCTCCTGCCCGGCCAGCAGCCGGTCCGCGATCTGCTCGATCCGCTCGCGCAGCCCCTCCTGGCTCTTGCCTCCGTCGAGCCGCTCGCCGCCGATGACGTACGTCGGGGTGCCGGTCACGCCGACCGCCTTGCCTTCGGCCTGGTCGGCGTCCACGATCAGGATGTGCCGGCCGTCGATCAGGGCGGTATCGAACTCCTCGGCGTCCAGGTCCAGTTCGTGGGCCAGCTCGACCAGGAAGGGTTCTCCCTTTCGGCCCAGCTCCTCGACCCGCCCCAGGAGCGCCTCGGCGTACTCCCAGCCCCGGCCCTGCTCCCACGCCTCCTCCGCGGCCTGCGCGGCGGCGAAGGCGTGCTTGTTCTTCTCGAGGGGGAAGTGCCGCAGCCGCAGCTCCAGACGGTGGCCGTAGCGGGCGCGCAGGGCACGGAGGTCGTCCAGCGCGGTGCGGCAGTCCGGGCACTGGAGGTCGCACCAGACCTCGAGGACGGGGGCGGCTGCAGGGGCAGAGGAGGAGTCGCTCATACCGACAGTCTTCCAGGCCGTGCACCCGCACCGGCACCTGCGGAGGAGGCGACCCGGAGATGTCCCTGATGTCGGGCCGGGGCATGGCTCCCCCGGGCGCGGCGGGTGCAGGATGGAAGGGAGGAAGTGCCCTGCTCGACCGCGCCACGCCTGGAGGACCGGATGATTGCCGAGACCGTCTGTTCCGCTGTGTCCGCGGCAGGCCTGGGGATTGCGGTCATCACGGCGTACCGCAAGCGCTTCCTCGCGGCGACCCGTATCGCTGCGTACTCACTCGTGCCGATCGGCCTGGTGATGACGGGCGTCGTCGAGTGGCTCGCCGACACCGCGTTCAGCCCGATGGCCTGGGCGGGCTTCGGGGCGCTCGGAATCGCGTGGGTGCTGTTCACGACCACCCGTGTCGTGGAGCGCCGCCGCGGCGGCACCCGCAAGGAACGCAGGGCGGCCCGCGCGGCGGCCCAGCCGGAGGCGGTGGCTCCGGCGGCCTCGGCGCCCTCCCTGGCTCAAGGGTCCCGCCCGACCACCCGGTCCGCGACGGCGCCCCGGCCCACGACGGCGCCGCGGGGCGAGGACGACTTCAGCGACATCGAGGCCATCCTCAAGAAGCACGGCATATGACGGCCGCTCGCTGGCCGAATCGTCACAGTGGGTCCGAGGGTGCGCGGAAGCGATCACAACCTGAACCGGACCTCGCGGAATCGGCGCACTCCCGTACGGAACGAGGCGGCTGATCGCGTCCGGCCGGGCGACTGCGTCATCATCGCCGCGAGATGCTGGACACGACGAGACAGAGCGACCCCGCGCCGCCGCAGGACGAGCCACGTCCTCGGCAGGACGAGCCACGTGGTTGCCTCTTCGCCCTTTCCCAGCCACCGCTGATGATCTTCCTGGCGGTGATCGGGAGTCTGCTGCTCATGGCCTCGTTGCACGATCTGCTGTTGCTGTGAGCCGTACCCGCGGTACCCGGCGCCACCCGCCGGGACCGCGTCGGCATCGACGATCCGCCCGCCACTCGCCCCGGCGGTGACGGTCAGCCCGCCGCTTCCTTGCGACGCGCCCGGTACGCGGCCACATGCAGGCGGTTTCCGCAGGTGCGGCTGTCGCAGTACCGCCGAGAGCGGTTACGGGACAGATCGACGAAGGCTCTCCGGCAGTCGGGCGCCTCGCATCGCCGCAGCCGCTCCTGCTCCCCGGCGACCACGAAGAAGGCCAGTGCCATGCCGCAGTCGGCGGCCAGGTGGTCGGCGACGGAGGCACCGGGCGCGAAGTAGTGCACATGCCAGTCGTAGCCGTCGTGGTCCGTGAGCCGGGGTGTGGTGCCGGCGGCCGCGACCAGCTCGTTGATCAGGCCGGCGGCGGCCCGGGCGTCCGAGGCGGCGAAGACGGCGGCGAACCGCCCCCGGATCTTCCGCACCGCGGAGAGGTCGAACTCCGAGAGCACCCCGACATCGCTGATCTCGTGGTTTCGTACGAAGTCCGCGAGTGTCGCCACGTCCGGCAGCCCGTCCGCTGCCGTGTCGTCCTCCGGTGCGGTGTTCACCAGATCGACCACGGTGTCGAGGGCGCACCGGGTGTCGTGGGTGATCAGCACGATTCGCTCCCTGGACTGGGGGTCGGGCAGGCGCCCGCGGATGCTGGCCGATGGTAACGGCTCCACCCCCGCCGGACCGCCCTCATGCCCGCACATGGCTTCGAATACAACGCCGCCGGGCAAACCATGGTTCCCGCCCGCCGTCCGGGCGGAAGGCCCGCCGCTGCGGGCATCCGCCCGGCGGCACACGCGAGCCGAACGGCGGCACACGCGAGCCGGCGCCGCCCCGCGTGATCCGCGGTGCCGACGCCGGTGTATCCCGTATGCGGTTGTCCAGGCCCGAGCCGTCTCCCCGAGTCGACGGCGCCGGGCTGCCTTGTGAGGGCCTCGCCCTAGCTTTCCGCCAGGATGTGCGAGAGCTCCTGATCGAGGTCGAAGTGCCGGTGTTCCGTGCCGGGCGGCACGGCGGCGTCGGTCCGCTTCAGGAAGGACTCCAGGGCCCGTGCCGGGGCCTCGAGCAGGGCCTCGCCCTCCGGTGAGCTCAGGGCGATGCACACGACGCCCTGACCGTGACTGCGCGACGGCCAGACGCGGACGTCGCCGGTGCCCGTAGGGCGGTGAAGTCCCTCGGCGAGGAGGTCGCGGGCGAACACCCACTCGACGGTCTCCTCGGCTCCGGTGTGGAAGGTGGCGTGCACGGCGTAGGGGTCGGCCGTGTCGTACCGCAGGCCTGCGGGGACAGGCAGGGAAGACTCGCTCGACACAACGAGGCGCAGGTGCAGCTCGCAGCTGACCGTGGTGTTCATAAGCGCCAGGGCCTTTCGCTCAGTGTGCGCTCGGGGATTCGCACGTCGGCGAAATCGACATGCCACCTACGGTGCCGTTGTAAACCCCTCTGAGTGTTTTGCGTGCCTTTACGTAACTCTTCCGGCGGAGAGATCGTTCGCGCCGTGCGTCCATTCCGGTGACTGGTTTCGCTCGGGTAGTGTTTGACCGATGAATACGGGGAGTGACGAGCCGGGCGAGGTGGCGGTGGCGCCGGACGAGACGGGGACGGACGAGGTGCGCAGCGAGCAGGAGCAGGGGCTCGGCTCGCGGGCGCCGGAATTCATCAAGGCGCGCCGCATGCTGCACGTGAGCTGGCAGGTAGGCGTCTTCATCATCGGGCTCGCGGTCGTCGTGGCGGGCATCATCATGCTGCCCCTGCCGGGACCGGGCTGGGTCGTGATCTTCGGCGGCATGGCGATCTGGGCGACCGAGTTCGTGTGGGCCCAGCTGGTGCTCCGCTGGACCAAGCGGAAGGTCACGGAGGCCGCGCAGCGCGCTCTCGACCCCAAGGTGCGGCGCCGCAACATCATCCTGACTGCGATCGGGCTGGTGATCGTGTCCGTACTGGTCGGTATCTACGTGTGGAAGTTCGGCATGGCCATGCCGTGGAAGATCAAGAACCAGTGAGCCCCGGCGGGGGTGCCGGTGCCGGCCGGCGCTGGTCACAGGCACCCCCTGACATGGGGTAATGTTCTTCCTGCGTCCGGGCGATTAGCTCAGTGGGAGAGCGCTTCGTTCACACCGAAGAGGTCACTGGTTCGAACCCAGTATCGCCCACCCGGATCGGCGGCCCACCTGCGACTGTGCAGGTGGGCCGCTGTCGTGCGGGGGTCCGTTGTCCCGGCCGCCGAACGCCCCGCGTGCCGCTCTCCTCCAGGGTCGGCTGACGGAAACCGGCCACCTGGCGCCCGGCTTCACGCCACCCACTTCGGCGCCGTCTTTCGGTCGCTCCCGAAACCCGCGTGAGCGGTCCCGCGCCGTTCGGCCCGCCGACCACGTCGGCCCCACCAGTGGCGTCACCCCCGCGGGCCCGGCGCGCCACCTCCGCACCCCGCCCCGGCTCCGGCCCGTTCGGTAAGAAAATCTTGTCCGAATCATTGACGCACCCTCAGCCCCTCCGTAGCTTGTGCCAGCAAGCGCTTACTTGAAACGATTCATGCGAGCGGGACGATGTGCGGGGAGGTCCAACCGTGGTGAACGGCAGGAATGTTGAGAGACGTACGATTCTGAAGGCGGCCGGGGCCACGGCGGCCACGCTGGGGCTGGCCGCGACCACCGGCTGCGGTGGTGACGGAGGGACCTCCGCGGACGGGACGGTGACGATCCGTTACGCGTGGTGGGGGGCGGAGGACCGCGCCCAGCGAATCAACAAGACCATCGCGCTCTTCGAGAAGAAGTACCCGAAGATCAAGGTGAAAACGGACTTCCAGCCTTATCTCGACTTCTGGAAGAAGTTCAACACCCAGGCTTCCGGCGGAAATCCGCCGGACGTCTTCCAGAATGCCATCGGGTTCCTGCGCAAATACGACGCGAAGAACGTGCTGCTCGATCTCAGCGAGCAGGTCAAGGCCGGCAACCTCCGGATGGAGGGATTCCGCGCAGGACTCGAGAAGTTCGGCGAGATCGACGGCAGGCTCCTCGGAGTTCCGGTCGGTTCCAACTCGATGGCCCTGGTCATCGACAAGCCCGTCTTCACCCGGGCCGGTGTGAAGCCGGAGATGGGCTGGACCTGGGACGACTTCGACGCGGCGATGAAGAAGATCCGCGACAAGACGGGCCGCGCCGGCGACAGCGGCATGTACGGCGTCATGTACCTCTACGACCTGTACCTGCGTCAGAACGGCAAGGCGTTCTTCACCGAGGACGGCCTCGGCTTCGCCGAGGCGGATCTGACGGACTGGTGGACGAAGGCCAAGAAGGGCGTGGAGGACGGCCGCTACGCCGACGCCAAGAAGGTCGCCCAGATCAAGCCCAAGTCCGCGGTCACCGGTGAACTCGCGGGCGGCGAGTTCACCTGGGACAACTTCACCGTCCGCTACACCGCCGAGGGCAAGAGCGAGTACGCCCTCGCTCCCATCCCGACCATGGACGGCAAGAAGACCGGCCAGTACCTCGGCTCGCTCATGCTGAGCGCCTCCAAGCGCACCCAGCACCCCAAGGAAGTGGCCCAGTTCATCGACTTCATGGTGCACGACCCCGAGGTCGCCAAGATCATGGGGTACGACCGGGGCGTACCCGCGACGCAGGCCCAGTACGACGCGTACAAGCCGACCGACGAGGTCAACAAGACGATAGCCGCCTACGAGGAGTCCCTCGTCGAGGCGGGTGTCCTGGAGCCCATCACCCCGCACCCGAACGGCGCGGACATCTGTGAGTCCGCCTTCCTGCGCATCGCCGAGGAACTCGCCCTGGGCAAGCGGTCGGTGGACGAGGCCGTCAAGCAGTTCTTCACCGAGTCGAAGACGGCTCTCGGCAGCTGATGGGAACCACCGTGACACACGCCCCTGCGATGGAGGGCCTGTCCCAGGACTCCGAGCCGCGGCACGGTCCGGTGAAGCCCGAGCGCCCCGCCGCCCTCAAGCGGCGGCGGCGCCGGGAGAACCTGGCCGGCTATCTCTTCATGTCTCCCTGGATCGCCGGGTTCCTGCTGCTCACCGCGGGCCCGATGGTCGCCTCGCTCTACTTCGCGTTCACCGACTACAACCTGTTCGACGCCCCCAAGTGGATCGGCCTCGGCAACTTCTCCGAGATGTTCGGCGATCCCCGCTGGCGCCACTCGGTGGAGGTGACGCTCTGGTACGTCGTCGTCGGAACGCCGCTCAAGCTGCTCGCGGCCCTCGGTGTGGCCCTGCTCCTCGCGCAGAAGCGGCGCGGACAGGCCTTCTACCGGGCCGCCTTCTACGCGCCGTCGCTGATCGGCGCGAGCGTCTCCGTCGCGATCGTCTGGAAGGCGATCTTCTCGGACGACGCGATCGTGGACCGTACGCAGAAGATCTTCGGGATCGACGTCGGCGGCTGGACCGGCGACCCGGACATGATCATCTACAGCCTGGTGGCGCTCACCGTCTGGCAGTTCGGCGCCCCCATGGTCATCTTCCTGGCCGGCCTCAAGCAGGTCCCGCGTGAGCTGTACGAGGCGGCCGAGGTCGACGGGGCGGGCAAGCTGCGGCGGTTCTGGAACATCACGCTGCCGATGATCTCCCCGGTTCTTTTCTTCAACGTCCTGCTGGAGACCATTCACTCCTTCCAGATCTTCAGCTCGGCGTACATCGTCGGCGGCGGCGCCGGAAGCAATGCCTGCGGTCCCGCTGACGGCTCGATGGTCTACACCTGCTACCTCTACGTCCAGGGCTTCGAGAACAGCCGGATGGGTCTGGCCTCCGCCATGGCCTGGATGCTGCTCGTCGCGGTCGCCCTGGTGACGGCGGTGCTGTTCTGGTCCCAGAAGCGCTGGGTGCACTACGAGGAGGGCGCCCGATGAGTGCGCAGGCCACCGACGCCACCCCACGAGCGGGCGGCCTTCGGCACAAACTGCCCGGATCCCTCGCCTGGCACATCGGGTCCCTGCTGATCCTCGCGGTGATCCTCTACCCGGTGATCTGGGTCATCGGCGGCTCCCTCAAGAAGAGCGAGGACATCGTCGGCAGCCTGGACCTCCTGCCGGGCGACCCGGTCCTCGACAACTACAAGAGCCTCGCCGACGGCATCGCCGACATCTCCATCTCCACCTTCTTCTTCAACTCCCTTTTTCTCGCGGTCGGTTCGGTGATCGGGATCGTGGTGTCCTGCTCGCTGACGGCGTACGCCTTCTCGAGGATCAGGTTCGCGGGGCGGAATCTGCTGTTCACACTGATGATCGGCACTCTTCTGTTGCCGTACCACGTGCTGCTGATCCCGCAGTACGTGCTGTTCCGCAACATGGGGATGATCAACACCTACACACCGCTGCTGCTCGGGAAGTACCTGGCCACGGAGGCATTCTTCGTCTTCCTGATGGTGCAGTTCATGCGCAACATGCCCAAGGAGCTCGACGAGGCGGCCCGCCTCGACGGCTGCGGGCACTTCCGCATCTACTGGTCGATCATGCTTCCGCTGTGCCGTCCTGCCCTGATCACCAGCGCGATCTTCACCTTCATCAACTCCTGGAACGACTTCATGGGCCCGCTGATCTACCTCAACGAGCCCGACAAGTACACGGTCTCGCTCGGCCTGAAGATGTTCGTGGACCAGGACGCCGTGGCCAACTACGGCGGCATGATCGCCATGTCGCTGGTCGCGCTGCTGCCGGTCCTCGCCTTCTTCCTCGCCTTCCAGCGGTATCTGATCGACGGCATGGCGACGTCCGGTCTGAAGGGCTGAGGTGATCCGGCCATGGCCACGACGCGAGTGAAGGCACGGGGGGAGTCGGCCTTTGCCGAGCGGTTCGGCGTGTTCGCCGAGTGTCTGCTGACGGGGGTCTGGATCGCGGTGGCCTCGCTGGGGATCGTCACGTATCCGGCGGCCTTCGCCGCGGGGGCGCGGCACCTGCGGCGCCGTACCGCGCACGAGGGCGGTGGCTGGCGGGAGTTCGTCGCCGACTTCCGTACGGCCGTACGCGGCGGGTGGCTCGCCGGGCTCGCCGGGTGGGCGGCCCTGGCCGCGGTCTGGGTGGACGTCCAAGCGGTCCGTGCGGGGATTCCCGGCGGGCCGCTGGTCGGGGCCGTCGGCGTCTGCGCGCTGATCGGCCTGGTCGTGGCCGGGCTGCGCGCGGCGGCGGTATGGGAGCCGGGCGCCCGTTGGCGGACCCTGCTCGCGGCTGCCTGGCGCCGGACACTCCTCGACCCGGCCGGTTCCTTCCTGATCATCGCCGGGCTGGCCGTGGTGGCCGTGTCCGCCTGGTTCGCCGCGCCGCTGGCGGTCGCCGTCCTCGGGGCCGTCGCGGCGGCGGCCGTCGCCGTGGAGGAGCGGTACCGGCACCGCTGACCGGCGGTGCCCTCGTCCCAGGCCGGCGCCCCGGGCGCCGCGCCTCTCACTGTCATGCCCCTGACCAGCGCACGGATGTGCTTCCCGCACGGACAAGGAAAGGCAGCATCTCTATGTCTCCCATCCCTCGCAGGTCCCTCCTGAAGGCGGCCGCCGTCGCCGGAGCCGCCGCCCAGTTCAGCTGGGCACTGGGGACGCAGGACGCGCAGGCGGCGCCCAGAGCCGAGCCCGCCGACGCCGACCCGGTGACCCTCGACTGGCTGGAGGACGGCGGCCTCGGCGCGGCCCCCGGCTCCACCGTCGGCGTCCCCTGGCCGAAGGGCGCCTACCAGAAGGACCAGAACTTCGCGCTGACGGACGCGGACGGCAAGGCCGTACCCGTGCAGTCGTGGCCGATCGCCTACTGGCCCGACGGCTCCCTCAAGTGGACCGCGCACGCGGTCGGTTCGGGTGACGGCAAGCTGACCCTCACCGCCGGGTCGCCCGCCGCACCGGAGAAGAAGGTCACCGTCGACAAGAGCGGCGGCACCATCGACATCTCCACCGGCGTCATCACCGCGAGGATCGGCAAGTCCGGCTCCACGATCGTCAAGTCGGTCACCCGCGGCTCCACGGAGATCGCGAAGAACGGCCGGCTCGTGCTGATCCGCCAGCCGGAGTTCGCGGACGAGGACCAGGGCACGGTGAAGACCGAGCGCTTCGACGGCGCCGTCTCCAAGGTCACCGTCGAGCAGGAGGGGCCGGTCCGCGCGGTCGTCCGCATCGACGGCAAACACCGCAAGGGCGGCCGCAGCTGGCTGCCCTTCTCGATCCGGCTCTACTTCTACGCGGGCGCCGACTCCTTCCGTATGGTGCACACCATCACCTACGACGGCACCCAGAAGCCGGGCAAGGCGGCCGGCGACTTCGTCCGCGGCCTGGGCGTCCGCTTCACCGTGCCGATGCGGGACGAGTCGTACGACCGCCACATCCGCATCGGCGGCGAGGGCACCGGCCTGCTGCGTGAGGCCGTCAAGGGCATCACCGGCCTGCGGCGGGACCCGGGCGCGGCCGTGCAGGCGGCGCAGTACGAAGGCAAGAAGCTGCCCGACCCGGCCACCTGGGACCAGCGGGTCACCACCCGGCTCCAGTACATACCCGAGTGGGGCGATTACACCCTCTCCCAGCTGTCCGCCGACGGCTTCACCCTGCGCAAGCGCACCAAGAAGGGCTACGGCTGGATCGGCGCGGGCGGCGGACGGCGCGCCTCCGGCTTCGGGTACGTCGGCGGGGTGAGCGGCGGATTCTCCTTCGGCCTGCGCGACTTCTGGGAGAAGTTCCCCGCCCAGCTCGACATCCGGGACGCCCACACGGACGAGGCCGAGGTCACCCTCTGGCTCTGGTCCCCCGAGGCCCAGCCCATGGACATGCGCTTCTACCACGACGGCATGGGCCAGGACACCTTCCCCGAGCAGATCGAGGGCCTCAACATCACCTATGAGGACTACGAGCCCGAGTTCGGCACCCCCTACGGCATCGCCCGCACCTCCGAGCTGCTGTTCTGGGCCAACGAGTCCACCCCGAGCGCCGAGCGGCTCGCCGAGCAGGTCGAGGCCGTCCGTGTGCTGCCGCAGCTCGCCGCCCCGCCCAAGCAGCTGATCAAGGCGGGCGTCTTCGGCAAGGGCCTGTACGCCGAACCCGACCGCTCCACCCCCGCCAAGGCCAAGATCGAGGACCACCTCGACTTCCTCTTCACCTACTACAAGGACCAGGTGGAGATGCGCCGGTGGTACGGCTTCTGGGACTACGGCGACATCATGCACACCTACGACACCGTCCGGCACCAGTGGCGCTACGACGTCGGCGGCTACGCCTGGGACAACTCCGAGCTGTCGCCGGACCTGTGGCTCTGGTACGCGTACCTGAGAAGCGGCCGCTCGGACATCTTCCGCTTCGCCGAGGCCATGACCCGGCACACCGGTGAGGTCGACGTCTACCACCTGGGCAAGTGGGCGGGCCTCGGCACCCGGCACGGCGTGCAGCACTTCGCCGACAGCGCCAAGCAGCAGCGCATCGCCAACACCACGTACCGGCGCTACTACTACTTCCTCACGGCGGACGAACGCGTCGGCGACCTCATGCACGCCAACGTCGACTCCGACGAGACGTTCCTCGCCCTCGACCCGCTCCGCAAGATCCGCACCGAGCCGTACACGCCCGACCGGCACGCCCTGTCGATCGGCTTCGGCACCGACTGGAGCGGCCTGGTCTCGGCGTGGCTGACGGAGTGGGAGCGCAAGGGCCCCAAGTGGGAGAAGGCCCGCGCGCGTGTGCTGTCCACCATGGAGACCATCGCCGCCCAGCCCAACGGCTTCGTCCAGGGCAGCGGCCTGTACGACCTCGACACCGGCAGGTTCGCCGTCGCCGACAAGCCCAAGGTCGAGGTCTCGCACCTGTCGGCCGTCTTCGGCCTCAACGAGCTGTGCGCCGAGCTCATCGACCTCGTCGACGTGCCGAAGTTCAAGGAGGCGTACCTCGACTACTGCCGCTACTTCAATGCCACCAAGGCCGAACAGGCGGCCCGCTACGGCAGCAACTTCGGCTCGCTGATCCTCTTCCAGGGCCACTCGCGCCTCGACGCGTACGCCGCCGTCCAGTCCGGCGACGAGAAGCTCGCCAAGCGCGCGTGGGACAAGTTCTACAACTCCGACGGCTACAAGGAGTCGGCCCCCTGGAAGACCGAGAAGCTCAGCGGCCCGCTCACGCTGGTGCCGGGCAGCGAGGCGCCCTGGGTGTCCACGAACGACACCTCGCTGTACGGCCTCGCCGCCATCGAGAACCTGGCACTGCTGGGTGACAAGATGCCGTAGCGGGGGACCGGACGAGCGGATCCCGTGGCGAGACACCGGGATCCGCTCGGCTAGTCGATGATCTGGTTGAAGAACAGGACGGCCGGGGCCACCACCCCGGCTCCGACGCTCACCGCGACCGGCCACTCGTTGCCGGCCAGCGCCGCCAGAACAGTGGCACCGATGCCGACCAGGGCTGCCAGCAGGAAGACGATCGCGGCGCGCTGACTGAGGAGCGGTCCGTCCCGGCCGGGCCCTCGACGGTCGGCCTGTGCCACCTCGGTGCTCCTTACCCGACGCCGTGAGCGGGCTCGTGCGCCCGCTGCCGCAGGGGCGCGCCGTGGTCACCCGGGACGGGCACCGGCACGTCCCACGGGTCCTGCGCGGGACGCAGGAGTTCGAAGTGGACACGGCCGTCACCGCTCGTCCGGACCCCGTGCACAGCGGGTTCGGGCAGGCTGTTGTAGTGGAACGGCGTCGAGAAGTAGTAGGCGCCGGTGTCCGGGACGGCGATGAGGTCGCCGGGTTCCAGGAGCGGCAACGCGCGGTCGCGTGCCAGCAGGTCCCCGGCGAAGCAGGCGGGGCCCGCGACGTCCTGGCGGACCGGTCCGCCCTGTTTGGCCTTCCCGCTTCCGTCATGCGCCTCGATCCGCAGGGGCCAGGCGTCGGGATTGAACACGGTCCGGGTGGCCACCTGCACACCGGCGTGGGTGACCGCGATCGGCCGGCCGCCCATGCTCTTCGTGTACTCGACGTACGCGGCGGTGAACCCGTTCTTGGCGAGGACGGAACGCCCGAACTCGGTGACGATCTCGTACCTGCCGGAGAACAGCGCGGGCGCCTGGGCACGCAGCTGCCGGACGTACGTGGCGAAGGTGGGCGTGGTCTCGTCGTCGGCGAAGTTGACGGGCAGTCCGCCGCCGATGTCGATGCCGACGACCTGGCGCCGTCCGAGGGAGGCGTTGACCTCCTCGGCGAACGCCACGGCCTGCGCGATCCCGCCGGCCATGAGGTCGAGCGGGCAGCCCTGCGACCCGGCATGCGTGTGCACCCAGGTCAGCCACGGGTGGTCGTGGTAGGCGCGCAGCAACCGCCGTCGGCTCCCCGGGTCGGCCAGGGGGACGCCGAACTTCGAGGTGCTCGTCGCCGTGCTCATCGCGGCGATGCTGCCGCCGCCGAGCTGGGAGTTGACGCGCACCCCGATCCTCGACACCGGGACGCGGTGGCCCAGGGCCCGGTCGATCCTGGCCAGTTCCTGGTAGTTGTCCGCGTTGACAGCCACACCCAGGTCCAGGGCGCGCCGCAGTTCTGCCTCCGTCTTGGCCGGCGAGTCGAAGACGATCCGCTCGGGTGCGAATCCGGCGGCCAGCGCGCGGGCCAGTTCACCCGCGGTGGCCACCTCGCAGCCCATGCCGAGCCGCCGCAGCTCCGCCAGCACAGGCACCAGGCAGTTGGCCTTGGCGGCGAACGCGTGCAGCACACGCGGCGACGAGGGGAAGGCGCGGTGCAGGGAGCCGACCGTCGCGGCGACGCCGTCGAGGTCGACGAAGGCGGCCAGCTGGGACCGCTCGGCGTCCAGCAGTCCCTGCCGCACCGCTTCCTGGAGGATCCGTTCGCGCCGCTCGGCGGCGGGGGTCGGTCCGGTCATGGTGAGCCCTCCGGTGTCGTACGCGCAGCACCCGGGACGGCCCCGGGGTGGAGTACCAGGCTGCTGTCCGCACCGGGACGGCGTCTTCGTCGAGTCGTCAAAGACGCGGGCCTCGCCCACGGCGGTTGAACGCAACAACCCCCGCCTCACGCGAGGGCGTTGTGCGGTACGACGAAGGAGAGGCCCTGCGATGGTGGCCGCGGCCAAGCGGCGGACGGCACCCGCGCGGCCGCACCTCGGTGCCGGTCGCTCAGGGGCGTGTGCCGTCGGGGTCTCCGTCCAGACGCAACTGGAGGTGGGCGAGTAGCCGGGCGTCGGGGCTGTCCAGGTCCAGCCCCGACACCTGCGTGATCCGGCGCAACCGGTAGCGCAGGCTGTTGGAATGCACCCCCAGCGTGCGCGAAGCGGCGGCCACGTCACCGAAGTGGTCGAGGTAGGCGCGCAGGGTCTCCACCAGGCAACTGCCGTTGTGATCGGCGTCGAACGCCCTCAGCCGGGCCACCGAGGTCCGCGGTGGCAGCGCCACCTCGCGCAGGGCGTCGACGACTTGAAGGATGCCCACCGTGTCCGCGACGTCCTCGCTCCGCGCGACGGTGCGTGGCCCGGCGGACGTGATGAGCGCCTGGAGGGTCCCCTCGGCCGACCGGCGTGATTCGGGTGCCCGTGACAGCCCGGGGACCACGTCGCCGAGCCCCACCTTCACCGACGTGCCGATCGTCACCGAAAGCTGTTCGGCCAGCGATTCCCCCAGCCGCGTCACCTGGCCGTCGGCCCGCCCCGGGTCGCGCTCCAGCCCGCCCAGCAGCACCAGGATCCTGCCGCCCGCCGGGACCACCACGACCCGGTGGCCCAGAGCCGCGCAGTGCAGGGTCAGCAGCCCGTACAGCCCGGACGGGTCGTTGTCGCCGTGGCGGCCGGACCCGGTTCCGACCGCCAGGACGGCGCAGGGCTCCCGGGGCGGCAGTGAGGCCCGCTCCGCGAGCACTTCGACGGATCCGCGGTCCTCCAGCAGCGCCCGAGCCGCGTCCTCCACCAGGCGGCTGTCCGAGCTGTGGGTGCGGTGATGCAGCAGATGGGCGGCGGCGGCCCGGGCCGCCGCGCGCAGCGTCTCCGAGGCGTTCGGGGACAGCGGGCGGCCGGCGACCGCCGCCACCCAGATCGACCCCAGTGCCTCTCCGCCGGCCCGTACGGCACCGACCAGGCGCTCCGGGTCCTGGCCGTGGGCCGGCCGGTGCAGCACGTCGCCCGCACCCCACAGCGCCTGGAAGAACCCCGCCTCCCGCATCGCCGCCACCCGCCAGGGCGGCACGCGGCGACCGAGGATGGTCAGTCGGCGCATCTCGTCCACGTTCTCCTCGGTGGAGGAGTACGCCAGCACCCGCGACTCCGTGTCCTCGATGGTCACCGAGCCTCCCACCAGGGCCGCCACCGCATCGGCCAGGGAGTCCAGATCACCCATGCGCACGCCGCTGGTCGCGGGCATCGGGGGAACGCCCGCCGAGGCCAGCCCCGCCCGCAGCACTCCCACGAGTTGGGCCCAGGTGCACCAGGCGGTACGGAAGAGCACCGCCGTGCCGCCCTCCTCCGCGGCTGTCTGCAACGCCCGCGCGGTGGGCTCCGGCCGCCCCGGGCCGAACACCACACCCGCCGCACCCGCTTCACCGGCCCGGCGCACCACGTCGACCGCATGCGCCGAGCGCGGGTCGACACCGACCGCGAGCAGTAACTCCCGCGGTCTGATGACGGGTTCGAGAGCGTCCAGCACATGGACGCCGGTGACGCTCGTCCGCAGTCCCTCCGGGGCCGTGTGCAACTCCACGGCTCCCACCCCCACCACGGAGAGCAGGTGCTCCAGCGTCCCCCGGTCCTCGGTGCCCGTGCCCCGGCCCGCCGATTCCTCCAGGTCCGTCATGATGCCTCCCCGTCCCTGCCCGGCCGTGCCGCCTGCCGCCGACGGCTGGATCGGAAAACGTATGACATCACGTGCCTTGTCCGCAGTCGAGACGCCCGTACGGCACGCGGAGGCGCCAACGGCGCGAACCCAGAAGCTAGTTCATCCTCCCCAGCACGTCCCGCACCCGCCGGACGTCCCGGATCCGCTGCTCGTACGTCGCCCCGAGTGCGAGCAGCAGGAGTCCGGCGAGGGCGGGAGGCGCCCAGCGGGGGAGTGCCCCGGTCACCTGCACGACGTACGGGGCGAGTTCGTGCAGCGCGACCAGGGCCAGCACCGAGCCGCCGAGCACCAGCGGCGCCTGGAGGTGGTGCCGGGCACCCAGCAGGGTGACCAGCAGTGCCGCGATGCCCAGCAGCAACGGCCGCTCCCAGTGCGGGTCGCCCCAGGCCGCGACGAGGCTCGGCAGGAGTGTGGCGGCGAGTCCGGGGCCGTACGCCGTCCAGGAGGAGGCCTGCGGGTCGCGACGCCTGCGCAGGGCACCGACGAGCAGCGCCGGAACGGTCACCGGGAATGTGTACGCCTCGGGTGTGTCGACCTCCCACGCGGCCAGGCGCACCCAGGCGGCCAGCACGAACAGGGCCGTGGCCGCGTAGCCGACGGGGCGGCGGTCCGGGCGCAGTGCCGTGCCCGCGGTGATGACGCCGCACAACGCCAGCACCAGGGCGAGCAGCGGCGGATCGGTGACCGCGAGGCCCACGGCCAGCAGGCCGGCGGCGGCTCCCACGGCCTCGACCGGCACCGTCGCCCGCGTCGCACCGAGACGCGGGGCGAGCAGGGCGGCGGCCACGGGAACGGCCAGGACCAGCAGGGCGGTTCGGGCCGGCGGCCAGTCCACGGAGGCACCCGTCGCCGAGGCGAGGGCGGCGGCGTACACAAGGGCGGCCGGAGCCGTGAAGGGGGCGACGTCCGACCGCCACGAGGCCATGGCGAACAGCGCCGTCAGCAGGGACAGCACCACGAGTGTCACGGTCTGGGAGGCGAGGGAGACCAGGGTGAGGTCGACGGCCGTGACCAGGGCCAGGACGAGGGCGGTGATCCGCGCGCCGGACGCCGTGGTCCGGCCCAGGTACAGCGCGGCCGCCGTCATGACTGCCAGGACCAGCAGCCCCGCGAGGTAGGGAAGCGCGAGGATCGCCGGAAGCAACAGCGCCGCGGTCCACAGCAGACCCAGCGCACCGAGCCGGGCACGCGGGGGCCACTGCTCCACGCGGACCGCCGAGGCGAGTACGGCCGCGACCGCCAGCAGGACGACGGGAGCCGCCGCCGCGTCCGACGGCCAGGGCGCCTCGACGGCGACAGCCGCACGCGCGTCCGACGGCGCACCGCTCCACACACGGCCCAACCACCCGGCCGGCCCCATCACCACCAGGGCGACGACGGGCAGCGCCCACAGCAGACCCAGTGCCTGTACGGCGGCGGAGGCCCAGGCGAGACCGTGCCGCACCGCGTCCGGTAGCAGCCGCCCGGCCCGCAGCCCCGCCAACAGGGCGACACCGAAGGCCAGATGAACCACAACCACCCACTGTGCCGGCACCGCGAAGCGAGCCACTCCGCCGAGCGCACCCACGGTGAGCAGCCCCGAGGCCGCCGCGAGACCGAGGGCGTGACGTACGCCCGGACCCGAGACCCGCCAGGCCGCACCCAGCGCGATCGCCGCCGCGAGCAGGAGCAGCGCCCCGGCCCGGGAGGCAGCGCCCGGGCCGCCGGCCGTCACGGACAGCCAGCCGGCCGCCAGAACGCCCCAGCCGCCCGTGCCGTACGCACCGACGACCGCACAGATCCGTACGGAAGCGGAAGGCACCAGCAACGCCGCCACCGTGTCGAGCCCGGCCGTCATCAGCAGCGCGGCGCTGATCGCGTACGGGTCGGCGCCGGCGGACAGGGCCCACAGCAGCAGCGGGAACTGGGCCGTCGCCAGGGCGCAGGGCAGGGGCAGCCGCAGCGCGGCCGTGGCGGGCAGCAGACCGTACGCCGACCAGACCCCCGCCAGCACCACCGTCGCGGCCGCCGCGTACCCCGTCCCGTCCGTCCCGGTGAGAGCCGCCTCGTGCAGGGCGTAGGCGTCCAGCACGGTCAGCGCCAGGCCGAGACCCGCCACGGACTCGGCCGTCGACCGCAGCCCCCGCTTCAGCAGGAGCGCCGGTCCGGCGAGCGCGGCCAGCGTGACCGCGCCGAGCACCAGCGCCCGCCCGGTGATCCCCATCTGACCCCAGCTGACCAGCGTGAACACCGCCGCCGCGAGCGTGAGCAGCACACCGCCGAGCACCAGCAGCACGTTCTGCACGCTGGGCGCGGCGGCTTCCGGGCGGGACCATGCGACGGGCGGCGGCTGCGTCCGCGCCTGAGCCCAGGCCTGCTGCGGTTGTTGCCGTGCCTGTTGCAGGGTCGCGACCAGCCAGGCGCGACGGGCCAACAACTGGGCCCGGCGGGCGTCAAGTTGCCGGAGTTCGACGTCGAGGAGCCGCAGTTCCTCGGCCGGGGGCGGAAGGTGGTTCATGACCGGCAGTGTGGTCCGCGTCACCCCCGTACGGCATGAGTGCGGATACTCAGGCGCATACTCAGACAGCCCGCACCGCACCTGGGCAGACTGCGGTCATGGACTGGAACCACTACCGCTTCCGCAGTCTCTGGCCCCTGCCCGCGCCGCCCGCCGCTGTGTACGAGGTGCTGGAACGCCCCGAGGACTACCCCCGTTGGTGGCACCAGGTCCGGGAGGTGACCCGGCTTGACGAGACCACCGGGGTGATCCGGATCCGCTCCGTCCTGCCGTACGACATGACCTTCACGGCGCGGCAGGTGCGGCGCGATCCCGCCGCCGGCGTACTGGAGGTCGCCATGTCCGGCGACATCGAGGGCTGGGCGTGCTGGACGATCACGCCGAACGGGACGGGCTCTCTCGCGCGGTACGACCAGGTGGTGAGCGTGACCAAGCCGCTGCTGAGGAGGTTCGCCGTACCGGGACGGCCCGTCTTCCGCGCCAACCACGCGCTGATGATGCGGTCCGGGCGGCGCGGACTCCTCGGACACCTCCAAGCGGTTTGAAGGAAACGTGCCGGGACCTGTATTGTTCAGTGCGTTCCCGGGCGATTAGCTCAGTGGGAGAGCGCTTCGTTCACACCGAAGAGGTCACTGGTTCGAACCCAGTATCGCCCACCGGAAACAGCCGGTCCGTCCCAGACGGACCGGTTTTTTCATGCCTGTCCAGGCGCCCGCACCAGGCGCTCAGGCCGCCGCCGGCAGGTCCGGACGCAGGGGCCAGGCCGGGTCCACCGACTCCTCCACACCGCTGCGCGCGAACCACGCCTGCAGGCCCCGGGCCTGCGCCGCGTGCCACACCGCCTGAAGCGTGTGCAGTTCCCCGGGGGCGAGGCGCTCCAACCGCGAAGCGAAACGGCGGCCCACCGCCCGGGTGACCTCCAGCGCCGCCACGGCGTCGGCCGCCGCGTCGTGCGCGCCCTCCAGGGCGACGCCGTAGTGCGCGCACAGATCGGTCAGGGTGCGGCGGCCCTTGCGGTAGCGGTCCAGGTGCTTGTCCAGGACCCTCGGGTCGAGCACGAACAGCGGCGCCGGCTCGAACCAGCGCTCCAGAGTCGAGGCGCGATGGCGGCGCAACTCCCGGTCGAGCAGCGTGAGATCGAACGGCGCGTTCATCACCACGACCGGGCGGCCGACGTGGGCCTGCTCGGCCAGCGCCTCCGCTATCTCGTACATCACCGGCGCCGGCCACCGGCCGTTGAGCTGCAGGTGGTCCTCCGTCAGCCCGTGCACCGCCGTCGCCTCGGCGGGCACCGGCACGCCCGGGTTCACCAGCCAGCGGCTGACCCGCGGCCGGACGCCCGGGGCGTCCTGGACGACGACGGCGGCCGACACGATCCGGTCGGTCTCGACGTCCACGCCCGTCGTCTCCGTGTCGAAGGCGGCCAGCGGCCCTTCGTACCAGCACGTCGTCATAGCCACACAACCCCTCGTTCACCCTCGGCAGTTGACGCACCGTCCGCTGCCCGATTCGGTGATACCCGGGCTGTTTGCGCCGTACGCCGGAAGGAGACAACAGGAGTACGGGTCGACGCAGTTCAGCGGCCCGCAGCGGGGACTCACTTGTTCTGGAAGGCTGTTGGCCATGGCCGTAGCGCAGCCCGAACGGGGCGGGCTGCTGCCCGAGCGCACGGCTCCCTCTCGCGGCACTCTCGCCACCACCGCCTGCATGGAGACACTGCAGGTCGGTTATCTGCACGCCGTCGCGGCGGCCGCGGGCTGCTCACTGTCCCAGCCGTTCCCCGACAACGGCATCGACTGGCACGTCAGCCACAGCGCCCCCGGGCACACGGTCGACGACGAGGTCACCATCAAGGTGCAGCTCAAGGCCACGTACCAGGTGCCGCCCGACCCACCGGGGCGCACCTTCGCCTTCACGCTCGACAACGACCACCTGGCGAAGCTCGCCCGCACGCCCGTGTCGGTGCACAAGATCCTGGTGGTGATGCTGGTGCCGCGCTCCCAGGACGACTGGCTGCGCGCCGGCCACGACCGGCTCGACCTCAGGCACTGCTGCTACTGGACCAACCTCGCCGGCCAGCCGATCACCGGCCGCCGCCGCACCACTGTGCGGATACCGACTTCACGCATCTTCGACGACCGGGCGCTGTGCGAGATCATGACGCGGGTCGGGACGGGAGGGAAACCGTGACGCACCGCCCGACCGAGGAGCCACTGAGGCCCGTGCGGCCCCACCCCGTCGACACCCCCTGGAGCGGCGCTCCGCCCGAGCCCGTGGACGTCGACCCGGCCGTGCTCAGCGCCCTGCTCCGGCGGCACGGCTGGCAGCGGCGCGGCGGCGCCCCGGGACGCTACGGCCGCTGGACACCGCCCGGCCCCGGCGGAACCGGCACCAGCCTCCTCGTTCCCGAGAGCCGCGCCTTCCCCGACAGCGACGACCTGCTCGGCGAGGCCCTGCTCGCCCTGTCCCGCAGCGGATCGCCCTCCGCCCGCGAGGTCCTCGTCTCCCTCGCCGTCCCCAGTGACGAGATCCGCTGGTGGCACGACGCCCCGGCCGGCCCCGCCGGAGCGGCGCCCTGGACCGTCGAGGACCGGCTGCGCACCGCCGCCCGCCGGATGCTGCTCGCGGCGGCACTCGCCACCCGCGCCCGGGCCGGCTACCACGGCGCCCGGCACCGGCGCTCCGCCGCCGCGTCCCTGGACAACGTCCTCGTCGGCTCCGCGACGGACGGCCGGCTCACCGCCTTCGTGCCCGTCGCCGACAACCGCCCCCTCGCCGTCCGCCTCCACCAGGCCCTGTACGCCGCCCGTGAGGCCATCGACTACCAGCGCGCCACCGGCGGCATGGACGCCTTCGACACCGCGGTCGAGGCGGGGGTGTGCCACGAGCTCACCGAGGCCCTCGTCGCCCTGGTCCGGGGCACGGAGGGCGCCCGGATCGCCGTCGAGTGGGCCCCGGCCGCCGGTGTGCCCGGGGGCTGCGCGCCGTCCGCCGAGCCCGTCGAGTTCTCGCCCGGCGACCTGCCCGTGCTGCGCGAGGCGGGCGCCCGCTACCTGCGCGAGGAGCCCGCCGTACCGGTGCGGATCACGGGAGCGGTGGTACGGATGCGCAGGTCGGGGCCGCTCGGCGAGGGCACCGTACGGCTGCGGGTACTGGCCGGGGCCGACGTACCCCACGTCCGGATCACCCTCGACGAGGAGGCGTACCGGATCGCCGGGCACGCCCACCTCGTCGGACTGCCGGTGCGGGTCCAGGGGCGACTGGAGAGCCGGGGCGGCTTCCGGCGCCTCACCGGCGCCCACGGCGTCGTACCGGTGCAGGTCGACGACGCCGAGCGGGACCGCCTCATGAAGGCGCTCCAGGAGAACGCCGGGGTGGCGGCCTTCTTCGAGGAGGCCTGCGGAGGGGACTGCCGGGACTGATTTCGCTCAGGACGGTCCGGGGTCGGTACGATCCATACTCGTGCGCGCGCTCCGGTATGGCGCCGCGACCCCACCTTCAGTCAGGAGAGACCGGTGTCAGACGTCCGTGTGATCATCCAACGCGATTCCGAGCGGGAAGAACGCGTGGTGACGACGGGCACTACGGCCGCCGAGCTCTTCGCCGGCGAGCGTTCGATCGTCGCCGCGCGCGTGGGCGGCGAGCTCAAGGACCTGTCGTATGCCCTGGCGGAGGGCGACGAGGTCGAGGGCGTCGAGATCTCCTCCGAGGACGGCCTCGACATCCTGCGCCACTCCACCGCGCACGTCATGGCGCAGGCCGTGCAGGAGCTCTTCCCCGAGGCCAAGCTGGGCATCGGCCCGCCCGTCAAGGACGGCTTCTACTACGACTTCGACGTCGAGAAGCCGTTCACGCCCGAGGATCTCAAGGCCATCGAGAAGAAGATGCAGGAGATCCAGAAGCGGGGGCAGAAGTTCGCCCGCCGCGTGGTGACCGACGAGGCCGCCCGCGAGGAGCTGGCCGCTGAGCCGTACAAGCTGGAGCTGATCGGCCTCAAGGGCTCCGCCTCCTCCGACGACGGCGCGGATGTCGAGGTCGGCGCAGGCGAGCTGACGATCTACGACAACCTGGACGCCAAGACCGGCGAGCTGTGCTGGAAGGACCTCTGCCGCGGTCCCCACCTGCCGTCGACCCGTGCGATCCCGGCGTTCAAGCTGATGCGCAACGCGGCCGCCTACTGGCGCGGCAGCGAGAAGAACCCCATGCTCCAGCGCATCTACGGCACGGCCTGGCCGACCAAGGACGAGCTGAAGGCGCACCTGGAGTTCCTCGCCGAGGCCGAGAAGCGCGACCACCGCAAGCTCGGCAGCGAGCTCGACCTGTTCTCCATTCCGGAGCAGATCGGCTCCGGCCTCGCCGTCTTCCACCCCCGGGGCGGCATCATCCGCCGGGTCATGGAGGACTACTCGCGGCGCCGCCACGAGGAAGAGGGCTACGAGTTCGTCTACACCCCGCACGCGACGAAGGGGAAGCTCTTCGAGACCTCGGGCCACCTGGACTGGTACGCCGACGGCATGTACCCGCCCATGCAGCTCGACGAGGGCGTGGACTATTACCTCAAGCCCATGAACTGCCCAATGCACAACCTGGTCTTCGACGCGCGCGGGCGCTCCTACCGTGAGCTGCCGCTGCGCCTGTTCGAGTTCGGGACGGTGTACCGGTACGAGAAGTCGGGCGTCGTGCACGGCCTGACCCGCGCCCGCGGCTTCACCCAGGACGACGCGCACATCTACTGCACGCGCGAGCAGATGTCGGAGGAGCTCGACAAGACGCTCACCTTCGTCCTCGGCCTGCTGCGGGACTACGGCCTGACCGACTTCTACCTGGAGCTGTCCACCAAGGACCCGGAGAAGTTCGTCGGCTCGGACGAGGCCTGGGAGGAGGCGACCGAGACCCTCCGCCAGGTCGCCGAGAAGCAGGGCCTGCCGCTGGTCCCGGACCCGGGCGGTGCCGCCTTCTACGGCCCGAAGATCTCCGTCCAGACCAAGGACGCCATCGGCCGCACCTGGCAGATGTCGACCATCCAGCTCGACTTCAACCTGCCCGAGCGCTTCGACCTGGAGTACACGGCCGCCGACGGCTCCAAGACCCGTCCGGTCATGATCCACCGCGCGCTGTTCGGCTCGATCGAGCGCTTCTTCGCGGTCCTCCTGGAGCACTACGCGGGTGCCTTCCCGGCGTGGCTGGCCCCGGTCCAGGCGGTCGGCATCCCGATCGGCGACGCGCACGTCGAGTACCTGGAGAAGTTCGCGGCGGCGGCCAGGAAGAAGGGCCTGCGCGTCGAGGTCGACTCCTCCTCGGACCGGATGCAGAAGAAGATCCGCAACGCCCAGAAGCAGAAGGTGCCCTTCATGGTCATCGCGGGCGACGAGGACATGTCCCACGGGTCCGTGTCCTTCCGCTACCGCGACGGCTCTCAGGAGAACGGCATCCCGTTCGACGAGGCCATCGCGAAGATCGTGAAGGTCGTCGAGGAGCGGGCACAGGTCTGACCGCACGGCGTCATCGCGACCTCACCGAACCGCGTACGGGCCCCCGGGAGATCCCGGGGGCCTTTGCCGTACCCCCAGCTCGACGCCATATGCTGCACTGCATGACGAGTGAGCCGGAGCAGCAGCTGGGAGTGGGGACGCAGGACGCGTTCCAGCGTCTGTGGACGCCCCACCGGATGGCCTACATCCAGGGCGAGAACAAGCCGAGCGGCCCGGGTGCCGGCGACGGCTGCCCCTTCTGCTCGATCCCGGCCAAGTCCGACGAGGACGGGCTGGTCGTCCGGCGCGGCGAGCAGGTCTACGCCGTGCTCAACCTGTACCCGTACAACGGCGGCCACCTGATGACCGTGCCCTACCGGCACGTCGCCGACTACACCGACCTCACGGCGGGGGAGACCGCCGAGCTCGGCGAACTCACCAAGCAGGCGATGACGGCCCTGCGCGCGGCCTCCGGCGCGCACGGCTTCAACATCGGCATGAACCAGGGCTCGGTCGCCGGCGCGGGCATCGCGGCGCACCTGCACCAGCACATCGTGCCGAGGTGGGGCGGCGACACGAACTTCATGCCGGTGGTGGGGCATACGCGAGTGCTGCCGCAGCTGCTGGCGGACACCCGGAAGATGCTGGCGGAGGCTTGGCCGGTCTGAGCTGCCGACTGCTGGGGCGCTGCGCCTGCGGGCGGTCGTGCCGCTGGGGCGATGAGGGGCGCGGCGCGCCCTCGTCGACCGCCGTCGGCCGGCAGGACCGCTGACCGCTGACCGCTGACCACTGACCACTGACCGCGGCGCGGTCCTGCCGATGCGCCGCGGTCAGTGGTCAGTGGTCAGCGGTCGATGGTGGCCATGTTCGCCTCGTCGTGGCGCTCGCCCGCGGCCGGTGTGAGGTTGTCCAGGCGGTCGAGCTGCGCGGCGCTGAGTTCGATGCCGTCGGCGGCGGTGTTCTCTTCGACGCGCGAGACCCGCCGGGTTCCGGGGGCGATGTCGTCGCCGCGGGTCAGCAACCACGCCAGCGCGGTCTGGGCCGGGTGGCTCCGATCTCGGCGCCGATGGTCCGCACCTCGTCGACGATGCGCAGGTTGCGCTGGAAGTTCTCGCCGGTGAATCGCGGGTTGGTCTTGCGCCAGTCGTCGTCGGTGAAGTCGTCGACGGTGCGGATCTGCCCGGTCAGCAGGCCGTGGCCGAGCGGCGAGTAGGGAACGAACCCGATACCGAGCTCGCGCAGCAGCGGGAGGATCTCGGCCTCGACGTCACGGGTCCACAACGAGTACTCGGTCTCTAGGCGTCGTAGACATCCGCCTTCTTCGGCGAAGCCTCCTGCACCGCCCCACTGAGCGCCGCCGACCTGGACCCGAACTTCTCCACGTCCACGCCGTTCTCCCGCAGCACCTTCAACGCCGCCGTATGCACCACACGCAGCACGGGCGTCGCAGCCCGAAGCGCATCGTCCGCCATGAACCGATGCCGCCACGGCTGGTCCGCCCACGCGTGCCGCAGACCGAACGGCTCCGGAAGCGTCAGGCTGCCGCCGAGCCAGTTCAGCAGCGGCGGATACCAGGTCAGCGGCGCGCGCGCGGCCAGCCGCACCACCTCGTCGGCGTCGATCAGGGGCATCTTCACGGTGCGGGTCTCCCAGAAGCGCAAGGCCTTCTGGACCGTCTTCTCCTTGGCCGCGGGCTTCTCGTTGAACAGGGAGTTGACCGGCCCCAGCGCGTGCCCGGTGACCTCGATGCGCAGGGTGTCGTGCAGCACCGTCACCGTGATCAGCATCGTGATGACCAGATGGCCGTCCCAGAGGGTCCACTGCACACCGAGATAGTGCCGGTCGCCGCTGCCGAACTGCTGCTTGTTGCAGATGTCCTGTATGGCGTGCGTCCGGATCGTGTAGGCGTCCACGTCCGTGCCGCTCGGCCGGGACACCTCCGTCGCCTTCTCGCCGATCGGCGTGACGATCCAGTGCGTGATGGACGGCTTGGGGAAGCCGCCGGTGTTGATGGACGTGCGCTCCAGCATGCCCAGGCCGCCCTGGATCGCCACGATGACGTCCCAGCTGCGGAAGGGGTGGAAGTCCTTGCCCGGCTCGGCGGACACCAGCTCCTCGGCCAGCTGCCAGCTGCCCCACCGCGTGCCCATGCCGAGTATGCCCTTGGGCCCGGCGTAGAAGACCGAGTTGGACCGCTGCTCGGCGCTCAGGCGCGCCAGCTCCTTGCGGACCTGCTCGGCCGCGTCGCCGGGGTTGCCCGGCACCGCCTCGGGGATCTTGGCGCCCACGCCGCCGCCCGCCAGCATGCTCGACCAGCGCTCCCGCAGGTCACGGGCCGTCCGCTCGCAGATCTGCTTGGCCCAGAACCAGCCGACGACCGGCATGATGATCGCCGCGCGCGCGTACCAGGCCCAGAAGCCCGCGAATGGCGTGCGGATCAGGAACAGCACGGCGAGCGCGCCCACCGCGACCAACAGGGTCGTGGCGAGAGCGCCGGCGCGCTTGTCCTCGCGCTTGGTCATGGTGGTGCGCAGCGTGAACACCAGCAGCCACATGAGGAAGCCCGGCAGGAAGAGCACCCCGCAGATGACCGTGATCGCCGAGAGCCAGTTGTCGCGGTCGCGGCGGATACGGTGGGCCGCCAGGCAGTGCTCCACGACGACTTGGGGCTCGATGCCGAACGACTGGATGACCGGCTTGCGCCCGGCGCCCAGCATGCGGTCGATGACGGCGCGGGAGAAGGCCTCGCCGAACCTGGGGCGGAAGATCTTCGCCCAGGAGCGCGGCGGTGTGACCTTCGACTGGTGCCACTCGTTGTCGGCGGCCAGGATCTTAGTGACCTCGTCGTCCCGGTACGCCGCCGCGGCCAGCGCGTAGGTCGCCGCCGTCTGGCCAGCCGCACCCGCCAAAGGCACCTGGGCCCCTGGGCTGAAGTCGAATCCGTCCGTCACTGCCGCCCCCATCGCTGCCGCTTCCGCATCAAGCGGCCTTCCCGACTTCCGCGCTTCGCACACCTGTTGATCAGGTCATCAGCGTATCCGCAGGCACCGACATCCGTAGGCGGGCGGTCCTGGGAACCGCCCGCCTGTGCGGAGGGAGCCCTCACGGGGGCCACTTGGCCCCCGTGGGCCCCGACTAGGAGGCCTTGCGCTCCTCTTCACGGATCCGGTCCGCGACCTGCTGCGGCATCGGCTCGTGCCGTACGTACCGGCGGCCGAAGCGTGCCGTGCCGTGCGACAGGGACCGCAGGTCGACCGCGTACCGGCCGATCTCGATCTCTGGCACCTCCGCCCGGATCAGGGTGCGCCCGCCCGGTGTCTGCTCGGTGCCGAGCAGCCGCCCGCGCCGCCCCGACAGGTCGCTCATCACGGTGCCCACGAACTCGTCGCCGATCAGCACCGACACCTCGGCCACCGGCTCCAGCAGATGGATCTTCGCGTCGGCCGCGGCCTCCCGCAGCGCGAGCGCGCCGGCCGTCTGGAACGCGGCGTCGGAGGAGTCCACCGAGTGCGCCTTGCCGTCCAGCAGGGTCACGCGTACGTCGATGAGCGGATACCCGGCGGCGACTCCCTTGGCGGCCTGGACGCGTACGCCCTTCTCCACCGACGGGATGAACTGCCGCGGCACCGAGCCGCCGACCACCTTGTCCACGAACTCGATGCCCGAGCCGCCCGGCAGCGACTCCACCTCGATCTCGCAGATGGCGAACTGCCCATGCCCGCCGGACTGTTTGACGTGCCGGCCGCGCCCGGCCGCCTTGGTCGCGAACGTCTCGCGCAGGGACACCTTGTGCGGCACGACGTCGACCTGGACGCCGTAGCGGCTGCGCAGCCGCTCAAGAGCGACGTCCGCGTGTGCCTCGCCCAGGCACCACAGGACCACCTGGTGGGTGTCCTGGTTCTGTTCGAGCCGCATCGTCGGATCCTCGGCCACCAGCCGGGCCAGGCCCTGCGAGAGCTTGTCCTCGTCCGGTTTGCTGTGCGCCTGGATGGCCAGGGGCAGCAGCGGGTCGGGCATCTGCCACGGCTCCATGAGCAGCGGGTCGTCCTTGGCCGACAGGGTGTCCCCGGTCTCGGCGCGGCTGAGCTTGGCGACGCACGCCAGGTCGCCCGCGATGACGTGCGACACCGGCCGCTGCTGTTTGCCGAACGGGGTGGACAGGGCGCCGATCCGCTCGTCGACGTCGTGGTCCTCGTGCCCGCGGTCGGCCAGCCCGTGCCCGGAGACGTGGACCGTCTGGTCGGCGCGCAGAGTGCCGGAGAACACGCGGATCAGCGACAGCCGGCCGACGTACGGGTCCGAGGAGGTCTTCACGACCTCCGCGACCAGCGGCGCGTCCGGGTCGCACGGCTTGAGCTCGCGCGGCTTGCCGTCGATCGTCGTCACCCGCACCGTCTCGTGCTCCAGCGGCGTGGGAAAGCCCCGGGTGATCAGCTCCAGCAGCTCCACCGTGCCGAGTCCCTGCCGGGCACCCCCGGCCGCGGGGGCGGCGGCCAGCACGGGGAAGAAGACCCCGCGCGCCACGGCCCGCTCCAGGTCCTCGATCAGCGTCTTGACGTCGACCGGTTCCCCGCCGAGGTAGCGGTCCATGAGGGTCTCGTCCTCGCTCTCCGAGATGATCCCCTCGATCAGCCGGTTGCGGGCCTCCTCGATCAGCGGCAATTGGTCCTCGCCCGGCTCGGACTCCTTGCGCTCGCCGGTCGAGTAGTCGAACAGCTTCTGCGACAGCAGCCCGACCAGGCCGGTCACGGGCGCGTGCCCGTCCGGTGCCTGCGGGCCGTGCAGCGGCAGGTAGAGCGGCAGGACCGCGTCGGGGTCGTCCGCGCCGAAGGCCTCCGCGCAGATCCGCGTCATCTCCTCGAAGTCGGCGCGCGCCGCCTCCAGGTGCGTGACGACGATGGCCCGTGGCATGCCCACGGCCGCGCACTCCTCCCACACCATGCGGGTCGAGCCGTCCACACCGTCGGACGCCGAGACGACGAAGAGGGCCGCGTCCGCCGCTCGCAGACCGGCCCTGAGCTCACCGACGAAGTCGGCGTATCCGGGGGTGTCGAGGAGATTGACCTTGATGCCGTCCCACTCGACGGGTACCAGGGAGAGCTGCACCGAGCGCTGCTGCCGGTGCTCGATCTCGTCGTAGTCGGAGACGGTGCCGCCGTCCTCCACGCGGCCCGCCCGGTTCACTGCCCCCGCCGTGAGCGCGAGGGCTTCCACCAACGTGGTCTTGCCCGATCCGGAGTGGCCGACCAGCACCACATTCCGTACGGACTGAGGGTGGTCGGCCGCCTGTGCCCTGCCGGCGGCCCCAGGGTGTGTCTGTGCCTTGTCGCCCATGATCCTGCCTCCCGTGCACGGTGAGGTCACTGTGGGCGCGGACACGCGGGATCCGCGTGCGGTGCGGCTCCGGCGACGCCCGCGGTTATTCGAGCTTTCCACTCCCGTCACGGTGCGTCCATACGAAGGACGTGATCGCGCCCCGCCCCGCGCCCCGGTGCGCCGTGACACGGGCCTCGGGTCCCGCCCGTCGCCCGCACGCGCGCGTGGCTACGATGGGCCAGCCGGTGGCCAGCAGGGGCCAGACGGCGACACCGACCCTCGGGAAGGCCATGCTGAACAAGTACGCGCGTGCATTCTTCACGCGTGTTCTCACACCGTTCGCCGCGTTTCTGATCCGGCGGGGCGTCAGCCCCGACACCGTCACGCTCATCGGCACGGCCGGTGTGGTCGCGGGCGCGCTGGTCTTCTACCCCGTGGGCGAGTTCTTCTGGGGCACGGTCGTGATCACGCTGTTCGTGTTCTCCGACCTGGTCGACGGCAACATGGCCCGCCAGCTCGGCCGCTCCAGCCGCTGGGGCGCCTTCCTGGACTCCACGCTCGACCGGGTCGCCGACGGCGCGATCTTCGGCGGCTTCATCCTCTGGTACGCCGGCGGGGGCGACGACCTCGTCCTGTGCGCCGTCTCGATCTTCTGCCTGGCGAGCGGCCAGGTGGTGTCGTACACCAAGGCCCGCGGCGAGTCGATCGGCCTGCCGGTCGCGGTCAACGGGCTGGTCGAGCGGGCCGAGCGGCTGGTGATCTCCCTGGTCGCGGCCGGTCTCGCGGGCCTGCACGCGTTCGGTGTCCCGGGCATCCAGTACCTGCTGCCGGTCGCCCTGTGGATCGTCGCCGTGGGCAGCCTCGTCACGCTCATCCAGCGGGTCGTCACGGTTCGCCGCGAGTCCGCGGAGGCCGAGTCCGCGGAGGCCGAGTCCGCGGAGGACGACAATGAAGGCGAGCAGGAGAACGCCTCCCACGGGAGCGAGGCGGCCACGTGAGCGCACAGGACCGGCTGACGGACGCGCTGTACGGCCTCGGCTGGAGCACCGTCAAGAGGCTCCCCGAGCCGGTCGCCGTACGGCTGGGGCACACCATCGCCGACCTCGCGTGGAAACAGCGCGGCAAGGGCGTACAGCGGCTGGAGAGCAACTACGCGCGCGTGGTGCCCGGCGCGAGCCCCGAGCGCCTCGCCCTGCTCTCGCGCGCGGGCATGCGGTCGTACCTGCGCTACTGGATGGAGTCGTTCCGGCTCCCCGCCTGGAGCGAGGAACGGATCAAGGACGGATTCGACTGCAAGGACCTGCACTACCTGACCGAGGGCATGGCCGCCGGCAAGGGCGTCATACTCGCCCTGCCCCACCTGGCCAACTGGGACCTCGCCGGTGCCTGGGTCACCACCAAGCTGGGTATCCCCTTCACGACGGTCGCCGAGCGCCTGAAGCCCGAGACGCTGTACGACCGGTTCGTCGCCTACCGCGAGGGCCTCGGCATGGAGGTCCTGCCGCACAGCGGCGGCACCGCCTTCGGCACCCTGGCCCGGCGGCTGCGCGACGGCGGCCTGGTCTGCCTGGTCGCCGACCGTGACCTGTCCGCCTCCGGCGTCGAGGTCGGCTTCTTCGGGGACACGGCCCGGATGCCGGCCGGCCCGGCCCTGCTCGCCCAGCAGACGGGCGCCCTGCTGCTCCCCGTCACGCTCTGGTACGACGAATCGCCCGTGATGCGGGGTCGTGTCCACCCGCCGGTCGAGGTGCCCGAGTCAGGCACGCGCGCCGAGATGGCGTCTGCCATGACACAAGCGCTGGCCGACGCCTTCGCGACGGGGATCGCCGACCACCCGGAGGACTGGCACATGCTGCAGCGCTTGTGGCTCGCGGACCTCGACCCTGCGAAGGGGACCTCGTGAGGATCGGCATCGTCTGCCCGTACTCCTGGGACGTACCGGGCGGCGTCCAGTTCCACATCCGGGACCTGGCCGAGTACTTCATCCGCCTCGGCCACGAGGTGTCCGTCCTCGCCCCGGCCGACGACGACACCCCCCTGCCGCCGTACGTCGTCTCGGCGGGCCGCGCGGTGCCGGTGCCCTACAACGGCTCGGTGGCCCGGCTCAACTTCGGGTTCCTGAGCGCCGCCCGGGTGCGCCGCTGGCTGCACGACGGCGCGTTCGACGTGATCCACATCCACGAGCCGACCTCGCCCTCGCTGGGTCTGCTGACCTGCTGGGCGGCCCAGGGACCGATCGTGGCCACGTTCCACACGTCCAACCCGCGCTCCCGGGCCATGATCGCCGCGTACGCGATCCTCCAGGCCGCCCTGGAGAAGATCAGCGCCCGGATCGCGGTGAGCGAGTACGCCCGCCGCACCCTGGTGGAGCACCTCGGCGGGGACGCGGTGGTGATTCCGAACGGCGTCGACGTCGACTTCTTCGCCAAGGCCGAGCCCAAGGCCGAATGGCAGGGCGACACGATCGGCTTCATAGGGCGCATCGACGAGCCCCGCAAGGGCCTGCCGGTGCTGATGAAGGCCCTGCCGAAGATCCTCGCCGCCCGTCCGCAGACCCGGCTGCTGGTCGCCGGGCGCGGTGACGAGGAGGAGGCGGTGGAGACCCTGCCCGTCGAGCTGCGCTCCCGGGTCGAGTTCCTCGGCATGGTCAGCGACGAGGACAAGGCCCGTTTCCTCCGCAGCGTCGACCTGTACGTCGCGCCGAACACCGGCGGCGAGAGCTTCGGGATCATCCTGGTCGAGGCCATGTCCGCCGGAGCTCCCGTCCTCGCCTCCGACCTGGACGCCTTCGCCCAGGTCCTGGACCGGGGAGAGGCCGGCGAACTGTTCCCCAACGAGGACGCCGACGCCCTGGCCGACGCGGCCGTTCGCCTGCTGGACGATCCGGCCCGGCGCGCGGAACTGCGCGAGCGGGGCAGCGCCCACGTGCGGCGCTTCGACTGGGCGACCGTCGGCGCGGACATCCTGTCCGTCTACGAGACGGTGACGGCGGGCGCGGCGGCGGTTGCGGAGGACGAGCGGGTGACGGGGTTGTGGGCCAGGCTGGGGTTCGCCCGGGACTGACACCGGGCGGCAGGCCGTGCCAGGCCACGCCGAAGGGCGGCCCGGCCGGCGTGCGCCGGTGCGGAGCCGATCGCCGGGCAGGGCGGGGTGAACCCTCGGCCCGGCCGGGCCGCTAGCCTTGCCGCCCGTGACCACCACTCTCATCTGGATCGCCGTGGCCCTGGTCGCGGTCGGGCTCTATCTCAGCTGGACCGCAGGCCGTCTCGACCGTCTCCACGCCCGGATCGACGCCGCTCGCGCCGCCCTGGACGCGCAATTGCTGCGCCGGGCCTCGGTCGCGCAGGAACTGGCGACGTCGGGGGTCCTGGATCCGGCCGCCTCGATCGTCCTCTACGAGGCCGCGCACGCCGCCCGTCAGGCGGTGGAGGAGCAGCGGGAGGTCGCCGAGAGCGAGCTGAGCCAGGCGTTGCGGGCCGTCTTCGGGGAGGTCCAGCAGATGGAGGCGGTGCGGGAGGCGCCCGGAGGCGAGGAGGCCGCCGAGGAGCTCGCGCAGGCGGTGCGGCGCGTCCCGATGGCCCGCCGCTTCCACAACGACGCCGTACGTGCCGCCCGTGCTCTCCGCCGGCACCGCAAGGTCCGCTGGTTCCGGCTGGCGGGCCACGCCCCGTTCCCCATGGCCTTCGAAATGGACGACGAGCCTCCGGTGGCCCTGGCGGACCGGGCCGCCTGAGCCCCCGTTCACGCGCCGTTCCCCGGCCGTCCGCCGGAAAAGGATCCACAGCGTTCCCATTGGCCCTTGCTGTGGCCTGGTCCCCTCACGTTTCCTCGGTGCTGCAGAATCCCCCTCTCCGTAGCGAGGTCACCCGTGTCCACCACGCCCCCCAACTCCCAGGCCCCCGAGACCGGCACCGCCCGTGTGAAGCGCGGCATGGCCGAGCAGCTCAAGGGCGGCGTCATCATGGACGTCGTCACGCCGGAGCAGGCGAAGATCGCCGAGGACGCGGGCGCCGTCGCCGTCATGGCCCTGGAGCGGGTCCCGGCCGACATCCGCAAGGACGGCGGCGTGGCCCGCATGTCCGACCCGGACATGATCGAGGGCATCATCGACGCCGTCTCGATCCCGGTCATGGCCAAGTCCCGCATCGGCCACTTCGTCGAGGCCCAGGTGCTGCAGTCCCTCGGCGTCGACTACATCGACGAGTCCGAGGTCCTCACCCCGGCCGACGAGGTCAACCACTCCGACAAGTGGGCCTTCACCACGCCGTTCGTCTGTGGCGCCACCAATCTGGGCGAGGCCCTGCGCCGCATCGCCGAGGGTGCCGCGATGATCCGCTCCAAGGGCGAGGCCGGCACCGGCAACGTCGTCGAGGCCGTGCGCCACCTGCGCCAGATCAAGAACGAGATCGCCAAGCTGCGCGGCTTCGACAACAACGAGCTGTACGCCGCCGCCAAGGAGCTGCGCGCCCCCTACGAGCTCGTCAAGGAGGTCTCCGAGCTCGGCAGGCTGCCGGTCGTGCTGTTCTCCGCGGGCGGCGTGGCCACCCCGGCCGACGCGGCCCTGATGCGCCAGCTCGGCGCCGAGGGCGTCTTCGTCGGCTCCGGCATCTTCAAGTCCGGCGACCCGGCCAAGCGCGCCGCCGCCATCGTGAAGGCCACCACCTTCTACGACGACCCGAAGATCATCGCCGACGCGTCCCGCAACCTCGGCGAGGCCATGGTCGGCATCAACTGCGACACCCTCCCCGAGACCGAGCGCTACGCCAACCGCGGCTGGTAACACCCATGAGTGAAGCACCTGTGATCGGCGTCCTGGCTCTCCAGGGCGACGTACGGGAGCACCTCGTCGCCCTGGCCGCGGCCGATGCCGTGGCCAGGCCGGTGCGGCGCCCCGAAGAGCTCGCCGAGGTGGACGGCCTCGTCATCCCCGGCGGCGAGTCCACCACCATCTCCAAGCTGGCCGTGCTGTTCGGCGTGATGGAGCCGCTCCGCGCGCGCGTGCGGGACGGCATGCCCGTCTACGGCACCTGCGCCGGCATGATCATGCTCGCCGACAAGATCCTCGACCCGCGCTCGGGCCAGGAGACCATCGGCGGCATCGACATGATCGTGCGCCGCAACGCCTTCGGCCGGCAGAACGAGTCCTTCGAGGCGGCCGTCGACGTCAAGGGCGTCGAGGGCGACCCGGTGGAGGGCGTCTTCATCCGCGCCCCCTGGGTCGAGTCCGTCGGCGCCGGGGCCGAGGTGCTCGCCGAGCACGACGGCCACATCGTCGCGGTCCGCCAGGGCAACGCTCTGGCCACGTCGTTCCACCCCGAACTGACCGGCGACCACCGCGTGCACGCCCTGTTCGTCGACATGACGCGCGCGAACCGGGCGGCCGAGTCCTTGTAGGATTCCTGCGTTCGTTGCTGAGATGGGTTACGCGAAGGAGACAGGCAGATGTCCGGCCACTCTAAATGGGCCACGACGAAGCACAAGAAGGCCGTCATCGATGCCAAGCGCGGCAAGCTCTTCGCGAAGCTGATCAAGAACATCGAGGTGGCGGCCCGGATGGGCGGCGCCGACCCCGAGGGCAACCCGACGCTCTACGACGCCATCCAGAAGGCGAAGAAGTCGTCGGTCCCCAACAAGAACATCGACTCGGCGGTCAAGCGCGGCGCGGGCCTGGAGGCCGGCGGCGCCGACTACGAGACGATCATGTACGAGGGCTACGGCCCGAACGGTGTCGCGGTGCTCATCGAGTGCCTCACCGACAACCGCAACCGCGCCGCCTCCGAGGTCCGTGTCGCCATGACCCGCAACGGCGGCTCCATGGCCGACCCGGGCTCGGTGTCGTACCTGTTCAACCGCAAGGGCGTCGTGATCGTCCCCAAGGGCGAGCTGACCGAGGACGACGTGCTGGCCGCCGTGCTCGACGCGGGCGCCGAGGAGGTCAACGACCTCGGCGAAAGCTTCGAGGTCCTCAGTGAGGCCACCGACCTGGTCGCGGTCCGCACCGCCCTCCAGGACGCCGGCATCGACTACGACTCCGCCGACGCCAACTTCGTCCCGACCATGCAGGTCGAGCTGGACGAGGAGGGCGCCAAGAAGATCTTCAAGCTGATCGACGCGCTCGAGGACAGCGACGACGTGCAGAACGTCTTCGCCAACTTCGACGTCAGCGACGAGGTCATGGAGAAGGTCGGCGCGTAACGCCGCCACGGGCTCCGCAGGACCCAACGGGCCGACGGGACACACCCGTCGGCCCGTCGCGTTGTCGGTGCCACCCGATAGCCTGCATGAACAGGCGATCGAGAGGGAGGACGCGTGCGCGTTCTGGGGGTGGACCCGGGCCTGACCCGGTGCGGTGTCGGCGTGGTCGAGGGCGTCGCCGGACGGCCGCTCACCATGGTCGGCGTCGGCGTCGTCCGTACGTCGGCGGACGCGGACCTCGGCCACCGCCTCGTCGCCATCGAGCAGGGCATCGAGCAATGGCTGGACGAGCACCAGCCGGAATTCGTCGCCGTCGAGCGCGTCTTCAGCCAGCACAACGTCCGTACGGTGATGGGCACCGCCCAGGCCAGCGCCGTCGCCATGCTCTGTGCCGCCCGCCGCGGGATCCCCGTGGCGCTGCACACCCCGAGCGAGGTCAAGGCAGCCGTCACCGGCAGCGGCCGGGCCGACAAGGCGCAGGTGGGCGCGATGGTGACCCGCCTGCTCCGGCTCAGCGCGCCGCCCAAGCCCGCCGACGCCGCCGACGCGCTCGCCCTCGCCATCTGCCACATCTGGCGCGCCCCCGCGCAGAACCGACTCCAGCAGGCCGTCGCCCTGCACACATCGAAAGGCCGTACGGCATGATCGCCTTCGTCAGCGGCACCGTCGCCGCGCTCGCCCCCGACGCCGCGGTCGTCGAGGTCGGCGGTGTCGGCATGGCCGTCCAGTGCACGCCGAACACGCTGTCCACCCTGCGCCTGGGCCAGCCCGCCAAGCTGCACACCTCCCTCGTCGTGCGGGAGGACTCACTGACCCTGTACGGCTTCGCGGACGACGACGAGCGGCAGGTCTTCGAGCTGCTCCAGACGGCCAGCGGTGTCGGTCCCCGGCTGGCCCAGGCCATGCTCGCCGTGCACAGCCCGGACGCCCTGCGCCGGGCCGTCGCGACCGCCGACGAGAAGGCCCTCACCGCCGTCCCCGGCATCGGCAAGAAGGGTGCGCAGAAGCTGCTCCTGGAACTGAAGGACCGGCTCGGCGCGCCGGTCGGCGCACCCGCCGTCGGTGCCCCGGTCAGCACCGGCTGGCGCGACCAGCTGCACGCGGCCCTGATCGGCCTCGGCTACGCGACCCGGGAGGCCGACGAGGCAGTGACCGCCGTGGCCCCGCAGGCCGAGGCCGCCGAGGGCACGCCCCAGGTGGGGCAGCTGCTGAAGGCGGCCCTGCAGACGCTGAACCGCGCCCGCTAGTCCGAGCAGTCCGTACCTCCGTACCGAGATTCCGAGGCACACTCCATGAACTGGGACGACACGACCGACGCCGATGCCGCCGAGCGGCTCGTCGGTGCGTCCGCCGACCGTGAGGACCAGGCCGTCGAGGCCGCCCTGCGCCCCAAGGACCTGGACGAGTTCATCGGCCAGGAGAAGGTCCGCGAGCAGCTCGACCTCGTCCTGCGCGCCGCACGCGCGCGTGGCGCGACCGCCGACCACGTGCTGCTCTCCGGCGCCCCCGGCCTCGGCAAGACCACCCTGTCGATGATCATCGCGGCCGAGATGGGCGCCCCCATCCGCATCACCTCGGGCCCCGCCATCCAGCACGCCGGCGACCTCGCCGCGATCCTCTCCTCCCTCCAGGAGGGCGAAGTCCTCTTCCTCGACGAGATCCACCGCATGTCCCGGCCCGCCGAGGAGATGCTGTACATGGCGATGGAGGACTTCCGCGTCGACGTCATCGTCGGCAAGGGCCCGGGCGCCACCGCCATCCCGCTGGAGCTGCCCCCGTTCACCCTGGTCGGCGCCACCACCCGCGCGGGCCTGCTGCCGCCCCCGCTGCGCGACCGCTTCGGCTTCACCGCGCACATGGAGTTCTACGAACCGGCCGAACTGGAGCGGGTCATCCACCGCTCGGCCAGCCTCCTGGAGGTCGAGGTCGAGCCGGAGGGCGCCACCGAGATCGCCGGCCGCTCCCGCGGCACGCCCCGTATCGCCAACCGCCTGCTGCGCCGCGTCCGGGACTACGCGCAGGTCAAGGCCGACGGCCTGATCACCAAGGACATCGCGGCGGCCGCCCTCGCCGTCTACGAGGTGGACGACCGCGGCCTCGACCGCCTCGACCGGGGCGTGCTGGAAGCCCTGCTCAAGCTGTTCGGCGGCGGCCCCGTCGGCCTGTCCACGCTCGCGGTCGCGGTGGGGGAGGAGCGTGAGACCGTGGAAGAGGTCGCCGAGCCCTTCCTGGTACGGGAGGGACTACTGGCCCGCACCCCGCGCGGCCGGGTCGCCACCCCCGCCGCATGGGCGCATCTCGGCCTCACCCCGCCCCGGACCGCCGGAAACGGACAACAGGACCTGTTCGGGGCGTGACGGCGCCGTCACCGCTCCGGGACGGCGAGGCCAGTGGCCGGAGCAGGAACCCCGGTGCCATGCTGAGCGTTGTTCCATGCGCGTGGACTCGCTTAGACTCCGCCGATGCCGCCTTTGTCGGCGGCGTACATACCCCCAACCATCTGGCCGCTCACAGCGCGGTCGTGTGAAGGAAGTACCGACCCGTGAGTCTCCTGACCCTCCTCCCGTTCATCGTGCTCATCGGGGCCATGTTCCTGATGACCCGGTCGGCCAAGAAGAAGCAGCAGCAGGCCGTGGAGATGCGGAACCAAATGCAGCCCGGCAGCGGTGTCCGCACCATCGGGGGCATGTACGCCACGGTCAAGGAGGTGAACGAGGACACCGTCCTCGTCGACGCCGGTCCGGGCGTCGAGCTCCTCTTCGCCAAGAACGCCATCGGCGCCGTCCTCACCGACGACGAGTACAACCGCATCGTCCACGGCATCGAGCACGACCTGAAGTCCGACGCCGACCTCGTCCCGGACGACGCCTCCTCCCTCACCGAGACCGGTGACTCCGCCGCCGACGCCACCGCTGACGGCAAGGCCGTCGACCTCGGCAAGAAGGACGCGGCCGACGAGCAGGCCGACGACGCCCCGGCCGGCGAGGCGAAGACGGACGAAGAGCCGAAGAAGACCGACGGCGACTCCGAGACGAAGTAGTCGCGTCCCGGGGTGCGCGGGCCCGGCCCGCGCACCCCGGGACACGACCGGCTCGCACGGAATCCCGACACCATGTCATGGCCGCCCGTCCGCCGATCCGGAGCGCGGCGGCCCGAGAGGGAGTACGAGAAGGTGGCCACACCTAAAAAGGGCCGGAGCGCGAGCGCCCAGAGCAAGCCGGGGCGCTCGCTGGCCCTGATCCTGATCGCCATCGCGGCGCTCACCGGTGGGATGTTCGCCTCGGGACACACGAAACCGCGTCTCGGCATCGACCTGGCCGGCGGTACGAGCATCACGCTCGAGGCGGTTCCCGAGGCCGGCAACGAGGCGGCGATCAACAAGACCAACATGGACACCGCCGTCTCCATCATGGAGCGCCGTGTCAATGGTCTGGGCGTCTCCGAGGCCGAGGTCCAAACGCAGGGCCGGGACAACATCATCGTCAACATCCCCAAGGGCACGAACTCCGAGCAGGCCCGCAAGCAGGTCGGCACCACCGCCAAGCTCTACTTCCGGCCGGTCATCGGCACCGAGGTCTCCGGCGGTGGTGGCGCGGCCAGCCCCTCGCCGAGCCCCACGGGAAGCCCCTCGGACAAGCCGTCCGGCAAGGCCTCCGACAAGCCCGAGGCCACCGGCAAGGGCTCCGCCTCCCCGTCCGCCTCTCCCACCACGCAGGGCCGAGCGGTCACGGACGCGCTGAAGGCCGACGCGACGCCGTCCGCGAGCGCCCCGGACAAGGCGAAGGCCAGCCCCTCCCCGTCCGGCGGCACTGCCGCCGACGACGCGCGCAAGCTCCAGGAGCAGTACGCCAAGCTCGACTGCACCAACGCGAAGACCCGCTCCGCCGTGGGCGACGGCGTCAAGGCCTCCCAGCCCACCCTGGCCTGCGGCAAGAACTCGCAGGGTCAGTGGCAGAAGTACATCCTCGGCCCCGCCGAGGTCGACGGCACCGACGTCGACAAGGCCCAGGCCGTCCTGAACACCCAGACCGGAGCGGGCTGGACGGTCACGATGGACTTCACCGACTCGGGCGGCAAGAAGTTCGCGGACATCACCGGCAAGCTGGCGAAGAACCAGTCCCCGCAGAACCAGTTCGCGATCGTCCTCGACGGCGACGTGGTCTCCGACCCGTTCGTCAAGCAGGCCCTGACCGGCGGCAACGCGGAGATCTCCGGCAACTTCACCCAGCAGTCCGCCCAGGACCTCGCCAACATGCTGTCGTACGGTGCGCTGCCGCTGACCTTCAGGGAGGACAGCGTCTCCACCGTCACCGCCGCGCTCGGCGGTGACCAGCTGAAGGCGGGTCTGATCGCCGGCGCGATCGGCCTGGCGCTGGTCGTCATCTACCTGCTGGCCTACTACCGCGGCCTGGCGTTCATCGCGATCCTCTCGCTGCTGGTCTCCGCCGCCCTGACCTACACGATCATGGCGTTGCTCGGTCCGACCATCAACTTCGCGCTGAACCTGCCGGCCGTCTGCGGTGCCATCGTCGCCATCGGTATCACGGCGGACTCGTTCATCGTGTACTTCGAACGCGTCCGCGACGAGATCCGGGAGGGCCGCTCGCTGCGCCCCGCCGTCGAGCGGGCCTGGCCGCGCGCCCGGCGCACCATCCTGGTCTCCGACTTCGTGTCGTTCCTCGCCGCCGCGGTGCTCTTCATCGTCACCGTCGGCAAGGTCCAGGGCTTCGCGTTCACGCTCGGCCTGACCACCCTGCTCGACGTGGTCGTCGTGTTCCTCTTCACCAAGCCGCTGCTGACGCTGATGGCCCGCCGCCCGTTCTTCGCGAACGGCCACAAGTGGTCCGGCCTCGACCCGAAGAGCCTGGGTGCTCAGCCCCCGCTGCGCCGCACCCGCCGCCCCGCCGCCCCCGTCGACACCAAGGAGGCCTGAGATGTCGAAACTCGGCACCCTCGGCGCCCGACTGCACCGTGGCGAGGTCGGCTACGACTTCGTCAAGAACCGCAAGATCTGGTACGGCCTCTCCATCCTGATCACCATCACGGCCATCGTCGGCCTGGCGGTCCGCGGCCTGAACATGGGCATCGAGTTCCAGGGCGGCGCCGTCTTCAACACCCCCAAGAACACCAGCGCCTCGGTGTCCCAGGCGGAGGGGTACGCGGAAGAGGCCTCCGGTCACGACGCGATCGTCCAGAAGCTCGGCGACGGCAGCCTGCGCATCCAGGTGGCCGGCATCGACACCGGCGCGGCCGACAAGATCAAGGACAAGCTCTCCGACGACCTCAAGATCGACGCGGAGCAGATCAACGCCGAACTGGTCGGCCCCAGCTGGGGTGACCAGATCGCCAGCAAGGCCTGGCAGGGCCTCGGCATCTTCCTGTTCCTCGTCGTGATCTACCTGGCGATCGCCTTCGAGTGGCGCATGGCGCTCGCCGCGTTCGTCGCACTGATCCACGACATCACCATCACGGTCGGCATCTACGCCCTTGTCGGCTTCGAGGTCACACCGGGCACGGTGATCGGTCTGCTGACCATCCTCGGCTACTCGCTCTACGACACGGTCGTGGTCTTCGACAGCCTCAAGGAGCAGACGAAGGACATCACCAAGCAGACCCGCTGGACCTACAGCGACATCGCCAACCGCTCGATCAACAGCACCCTGGTCCGCTCCATCAACACCACGGTGGTCGCGCTGCTGCCGGTCGCGGGCCTGCTGTTCATCGGTGGCGGCGTCCTCGGCGCCGGCATGCTGAACGACATCTCGCTGTCGCTGTTCGTCGGCCTCGCCGCCGGTGCGTACTCCTCGATCTTCATCGCCACGCCGCTCGTCGCCGACCTCAAGGAGCGCGAGCCGCAGCTGAAGGACCTCAGGAAGCGCGTCCTCGCCAAGCGGGGCAAGTCCGGCGCCCAGGGCGAGGCCGAGGCCCACGGCGACGAGGAGTCGTACGCCGGAGAGCCCGAGGACGCCGCACCCGCGGTCGTCGGCCCGCGCAACCAGCCCGCGTCCCGCAGCCGGGGCCGTGGCCGTCCCTCGGGGAAGCGCCGATGACCGACATCAGGGAGCTGCTGCTCAGCCGCATCAGGGACGTGCCGGACTACCCGGAGCCGGGCGTGATGTTCAAGGACATCACCCCGCTCCTGGCGGACCCGGCGGCGTTCACCGCGCTCACCGACGCACTCGCCGAGATCGCCGAGCGCGCCGGCGCCACCAAGATCGTCGGCCTGGAGGCCCGGGGCTTCATCCTCGGCGCCCCGGTCGCCGTCCGCGCCGGCCTCGGCTTCATCCCCGTACGCAAGGCGGGCAAGCTCCCCGGAGCCACCCTCGCCCAGGCCTACGACCTGGAGTACGGCTCGGCCGAGATCGAGGTGCACGCCGAGGACCTGTCCGCCGACGACCGCGTCCTGGTCGTCGACGACGTCCTCGCCACCGGCGGCACCGCCGAGGCCTCGGTCCAGCTCATCCGCCGGGCCGGCGCCGAGGTCGCGGGCCTCGCCGTCCTCATGGAGCTGGGCTTCCTGAGCGGCCGCGCCCGCCTGGAACCGGCTCTGAACGGCGCCCCGCTGGAGGCGCTGCTCACGGTCTAGCAAGCCCCCAGCAGCCCGGTGGGCACCGGCACGACACCGCGGAGGCGGGCCCGGAGGAATCCGGCGCCCGCCTCTCGCGTTTCTCGGGTAGACAGTCCTCACATTGGCCTGAAGGCGATCCTGGGGTCCAGGATGGCTACCATGGGGTCTCCGGAGCCTGACCGGGGGACCCGGATCGCGCACGAGGAGCCCTCTTGCCAGACGAGGCCCAGCACCTGACCGCCGCCAAGCCCGAGTCCGCCTCGGCAGCCGCGGCGAAGCCCGCGCCGAACGCGCCCCACGCGAAGAACGACACCCGCGGGCCGGTCGAGCACGCCCAGTCGGCGCCCGTCGACAAGCCCGCCGAGCAGTCGCGACCCAAACCCGCTCCGCCCGTACGACCGGCCGCCGGCCAGCCGGCCCGCACCGGCTCGTCCAACCGCGTACGCGCCCGTCTGGCCCGGCTCGGCGTGCAGCGCGCGACCCCGTACAACCCGGTGCTGGAGCCGTTGCTGCGGATAGTGCGCAGCAACGACCCGAAGATCGAGACGTCGACACTCCGCCAGATCGAGCGCGCCTACCAGGTCGCCGAGCGCTGGCACCGCGGTCAGAAGCGCAAGAGCGGCGATCCGTACATCACGCACCCCCTCGCGGTGACGACCATCCTCGCCGAGCTGGGCATGGATCCGGCCACCCTGATGGCCGGCCTGCTGCACGACACGGTCGAGGACACCGAGTACGGCCTGGACGATCTGCGCCGCGACTTCGGCGACGTCGTCACCCTGCTCGTCGACGGTGTCACCAAGCTGGACAAGGTGAAGTTCGGCGAGGCCGCGCAGGCCGAGACCGTGCGCAAGATGGTCGTCGCCATGGCCAAGGACCCGCGCGTCCTGGTCATCAAGCTCGCCGACCGCCTGCACAACATGCGCACCATGCGCTACCTCAAGCGCGAGAAGCAGGAGAAGAAGGCGCGCGAGACCCTCGAAATCTACGCGCCGCTCGCCCACCGCCTGGGCATGAACACCATCAAGTGGGAGCTGGAGGACCTCGCCTTCGCGATCCTCTATCCCAAGATGTACGACGAGATCGTCCGCCTGGTCGCCGAGCGCGCCCCGAAGCGCGACGAGTACCTCGCCATCGTCACCGACGAGGTCCAGCAGGACCTGCGGGCGGCCCGCATCAAGGCGACCGTCACCGGCCGCCCGAAGCACTACTACAGCGTCTACCAGAAGATGATCGTCCGCGGCCGTGACTTCGCGGAGATCTACGACCTGGTGGGCATCCGCGTCCTCGTGGACACCGTCCGCGACTGCTACGCGGCCCTCGGCACGGTGCACGCGCGATGGAACCCGGTCCCCGGCCGGTTCAAGGACTACATCGCGATGCCCAAGTTCAACATGTACCAGTCGCTGCACACGACGGTCATCGGCCCCGGCGGCAAACCGGTCGAGCTGCAGATCCGCACGTTCGACATGCACCGCCGCGCCGAGTACGGCATCGCCGCGCACTGGAAGTACAAGCAGGAGGCCGTCGCCGGCGCCTCCAAGGTGCGCACGGACGCGCCCAAGTCCTCCGGCAAGGACAAGGACGCCATCAATGACATGGCGTGGCTGCGGCAGCTCCTCGACTGGCAGAAGGAGACCGAGGACCCCGGCGAGTTCCTGGAGTCGTTGCGCTTCGACTTGTCCCGCAACGAGGTCTTCGTCTTCACCCCCAAGGGCGACGTCATAGCGCTCCCCGCCGGTGCCACCCCGGTGGACTTCGCCTACGCCGTCCACACCGAGGTCGGCCACCGCACCATAGGCGCCCGGGTCAACGGCCGGCTGGTCCCGCTGGAATCCACCCTCGACAACGGCGACCTGGTCGAGGTCTTCACCTCCAAGGCACCCGGCGCCGGACCCTCCCGCGACTGGCTCGGCTTCGTCAAGTCGCCGCGCGCCCGCAACAAGATCCGCGCCTGGTTCTCCAAGGAACGCCGTGACGAGGCGATCGAGCAGGGCAAGGACGCCATCGTCCGCGCGATGCGCAAGCAGAACCTGCCGATCCAGCGCATCCTGACCGGCGACTCCCTGGTGACCCTCGCGCACGAGATGCGCTACGCGGACATCTCCGCGCTGTACGCGGCGATAGGCGAGGGCCATGTCTCCGCGCAGAACATCGTGCAGAAACTCGTCCAGGCCCTCGGCGGCGAAGAAGCCGCCACCGAGGAGATCGACGAGTCGGTCCCGCCGGCCCGCGGACGCAGTCGCAAACGCCGCTCCAGCACCGATCCGGGCGTCGTCGTGAAGGGCGTCGAGGACGTGTGGGTCAAACTGGCCCGCTGCTGTACGCCCGTCCCCGGCGACCCCATCATCGGCTTCGTCACACGTGGTAGTGGCGTATCGGTTCACCGCAACGACTGCGTGAACGTGGAGTCACTGTCCCGCGAGCCGGAGCGCATCCTGGAGGTCGAGTGGGCACCCACCCAGTCCTCGGTCTTCCTGGTCGCCATCCAGGTCGAGGCTTTGGACCGCTCCCGGCTCCTCTCGGACGTCACCCGAGTGCTGTCCGACCAGCACGTCAACATCCTCTCCGCGGCCGTCCAGACCTCCCGCGACCGCGTCGCCACCTCCCGCTTCACCTTCGAGATGGGCGACCCGAAGCATCTCGGTCATGTGCTGAAGGCGGTCCGCGGCGTGGAGGGCGTCTACGACGTGTACCGGGTGACGTCGGCGCGCAACAGGTCGTGACAGGTCGTAGAGACCACGCGAAAGGGTAGAGAGCGCGCGAAAGGGGGCCCGTACGGCGCGTACGGGCCCCCCTTTCGGCCGGCTGATCAGCCTCCGAACTCCTGGAGACCCTTCAGCGCCTGGTCCAGCAGCGCCTGGCGGCCCTCGAGCTCACGCTCGAGCTTGTCGGCCTTGGCGTTGTTGCCCTGCGCCCGGGCCTGCTCGATCTGGCCCCTCAGCTTGTCCACGGCCGCCTGGAGCTGACCGGTCAGACCTTCGGCACGCGCGCGTGCCTCCGGGTTCGTCCGGCGCCACTCGGCCTCCTCCGCCTCCTGCAGGGCCCGCTCGACCGCCTGCATACGGCCCTCGACCTTGGGCCGGGCGTCGCGCGGCACATGACCGATGGCCTCCCAGCGCTCGTTGATCGAACGGAACGTGGCCCGGGACGTCTTCAGGTCCCTGACCGGCAGGAGCTTCTCGGCCTCCTCGGCCAGCTCCTCCTTGAGCTTCAGGTTCTCCGCCTGCTCGGCGTCCCGCTCGGCGAAGACGGAGCTGCGCGCGGCGAAGAAGACGTCCTGGGCGCCGCGGAAGCGGTTCCACAGGTCGTCCTCGTGCTCACGCTGGGCGCGGCCGGCGGCTTTCCACTCGGCCATCAGCTCGCGGTAACGCGCGGCCGTCGCACCCCAGTCCGTCGAGTTCGACAGCGCCTCGGCCTCGGAGACCAGCCGCTCCTTGATCTGCCGGGCCTCCTCGCGCTGGGCGTCCAGCTGCGCGAAGTGCTGCTTGCGCCGCTTGGAGAACGCCGACCGCGCGTGCGAGAACCGGTGCCACAGCTCGTCGTCGGACTTGCGGTCCAGCCGCGGCAGACCCTTCCAGGTGTCCACCAGGGCCCGCAGCCGTTCACCGGCCGCCCGCCACTGGTCGGACTGCGCCAGCTCCTCCGCCTCGGTGACCAGCGCCTCCTTGGCCTTGCGCGCCTCGTCGGACTGCTTCGCCCGCTGCGCCTTGCGCTCCTCGCGGCGCGCCTCCACCAGTTCGGTGAGCTTGTCCAGCCGGACCCGCAGGGCCTCCAGGTCGCCCACCGCGTGGTGCGCGTCGACCTGCTCCCGGATGTGGCCGATGGCCGCCTGGGCGTCCTTCGCCGACAGGTCGGTGGTCTTCACTCGCTTCTCGAGGAGGCCGATCTCGACAACCAGGCCCTCGTACTTGCGCTCGAAATAGGCCAGCGCCTCCTCGGGGGAGCCTGCCTGCCAGGAACCGACGACCTGCTCGCCGTCGGCCGTACGCACGTACACGGTCCCCGTCTCGTCGACGCGGCCCCACGGGTCGCTGCTCACAGCGCCTCCTCCACATGATGCCTGCGAGGGGCCTCAGCACCCCCGGGCATCGTCCACAGTTTCGTCACGGCCAACATAGGCGACCGGCGGGGGGCCTGTCCGCATCCCGCGCGACCGAAATTACGCAGTTGAGGGTCAGGATTTCGTGACCGTGGCCTTGTTGATCACGACCGTCGCGTTGGGTGCCGTACTGCCCGTCTGAGGGTCGGGAGCCTGCGCTCCGGCGTCGGCGATCTTCTTGAGGACCTTCATGCCCGCCTCGGACATCGTTCCGAACGGTGTGTAGTCGGGCGGCAGCTGACTGTCCTGGTAGACGAGGAAGAACTGGCTGCCACCGCTGTTGCGGCCCTGCTTCGTCTGGGCGTTGTACTGATTCGCCATCGCGACCGTGCCCGCGGGGTACACCCCGCCCTTGAGGCTCTTGTCCTTCAGATTCTCGTCCGGGATCGTGTAGCCGGGGCCGCCCATGCCGGTGCCCTGCGGGTCGCCGCACTGGAGGACGTAGATGCGCTGGTCGGTGAGCCGGTGGCACTTGCTGTGGTCGAAGTAGCCCTTGCCGGCGAGGAAGTTGAACGAGTTGACGGTGTGCGGCGCCGCCGACGCCTTCAGCGCGATGTCTATCTCGCCGCAGGTCGTGTCCAGCTTCATCGTGTACTTCGCCGACTCGTCGATCGTCATCGCCGGTTCCTTCTTCCAGGTCTCCGGCTTGACCTTGCCCGCGGCGGGCTTCTCGCACGGGTCCGGGGCCTTGCTGGGCGAGGCGCTCGGGCTGGCCTCCGCGCCCGCGTTCTCCGTCTTGCCGTCGTCCTCGAACGGCTTGGTCAGGAAGACCGTCACGGAGAGCACCACGACCACGCCGAGAACCGAGGCGATCACGGAGTTGCGGATACGGGCTTTGCGTCGCGCATCAGTGCGTCGCTGCTGCTGCCGCAAGTACTTCTCACGGGCGAGCTGACGCCGCCGCTGTTCCTGGCTGACCACCGGGTTCTCTCCTCATGCGTCTCGAACGTCGACCGGTACGCGTGGGGCCTGTGCGCCGACCGCCTGCGTGTGCCCCGTACCGTATATGGGTTCGCTGAGGAATCGGCAGCGCCGGTAGGCTCTGACAGCAGCCGCAGCCGCCCGTATCGACACAACGAAGGACGATCGTGCTCATTGCCGGGTTCCCTGCCGGGGCTTGGGGGACGAACTGCTACCTCGTCGCCCCCGCCGCCGGTGAGGAGTGCGTGATCATCGACCCCGGCCATCAGGCCGCCGACGGCGTCGCGGAAGCGATCGACAAGCATCGGCTCAAGCCCGTGGCCGTCGTCCTCACCCACGGCCACATCGACCACGTGGCCTCGGTCGTCCCGGTGTGCGGCGCGCACGACGTGCCGGCCTGGATCCACCCCGACGACCGGTACATGATGAGCGACCCCGAGAAGGGGATAGGCCGTTCCATCGGGATGCCGCTCCTGGGCGAGCTGACCGTGGGGGAGCCCGACGACGTCAAGGAACTGGCCGACGGTGTGAAGCTGGAGCTGGCGGGACTGGAGCTGTCCGTCGCGCACGCACCCGGTCATACCAAGGGGTCGGTGACCTTCGGCATGCCCGAGGCGGCGGACATCCCGCCGATCCTGTTCTCGGGCGACCTGCTGTTCGCCGGCTCCATCGGACGCACCGACCTGCCCGGCGGTGACATGGCCGAGATGCTCGACTCGCTGGCCCGCGTGTGCCTGCCGCTCGACGACTCGACCGTGGTGCTGTCCGGCCACGGCCCCCAGACGACCATCGGCCAGGAGCGCGCCACCAACCCGTATCTGCGGCAGGTGGCGGCAGGCCGCCAAGAGCGCAGCGCACCTCCGGCTCCCCGACGAGGAATGTGACGAGACCTTCCGTGAGCACCTTCAAGGCCCCCAAGGGCACGTACGACCTGATCCCGCCGGACTCCGCGACGTTTCTGGCGGTCCGTGAGGCGATCGCCGCACCGCTGCGCAACTCCGGCTACGGGTACATCGAGACGCCGGGCTTCGAGAACGTCGAACTCTTCGCCCGCGGCGTCGGCGAGTCGACGGACATCGTGACGAAGGAGATGTACGCCTTCGAGACGAAGGGCGGCGACAGGCTGGCCCTGCGCCCCGAAGGCACGGCCTCCGTCCTCCGCGCCGCGCTGGAGGCCAACCTGCACAAGGCGGGCAACCTCCCGGTCAAGCTCTGGTACTCCGGCTCGTACTACCGCTACGAGCGCCCCCAGAAGGGCCGCTACCGCCACTTCTCCCAGGTCGGCGCCGAGGCGATCGGTGCCGAGGACCCGGCGCTGGACGCCGAGCTGATCATCCTGGCCGACCAGGCGTACCGCTCGCTGGGCCTGAGCAACTTCCGGATCCTGCTCAACAGCCTGGGCGACAAGGTGTGCCGCCCGGTGTACCGGACGGCGCTCCAGGACTTCCTGCGCGGCCTGGACCTGGACGAGGACACCCTGCGCCGGGCGGAGATCAACCCGCTGCGCGTCCTGGACGACAAGCGTGAGTCGGTGCAGAAGCAGCTGGGGGACGCCCCGCTGCTGCGCGACTACCTCTGCGACGCCTGCAAGGCGTACCACGAGGAGGTGCGCGAGCTGATCACGGCGGCGGGCGTCGCCTTCGAGGACGACCCGAAGCTGGTGCGCGGCCTGGACTACTACACGCGCACGACGTTCGAGTTCGTCCACGACGGCCTGGGCTCCCAGTCCGCCGTCGGTGGCGGCGGACGCTACGACGGCCTGTCCGAGATGATCGGCGGCCCCGCGCTGCCGTCCGTCGGCTGGGCCCTCGGCGTCGACCGCACGGTCCTCGCGCTGGAGGCGGAGGGCGTCGAGCTCGAACTCCCCGCCACCACCAGCGTGTTCGCCGTCCCACTAGGCGAGGAGGCCCGCCGGGTCCTGTTCGCCAAGGTCACGGAGCTGCGCAAGAACGGCATCGCGGCCGACTTCTCCTACGGCGGCAAGGGCCTCAAGGGCGCGATGAAGAACGCCAACCGCAGCGGCGCCCGCTACACGATCGTCGCAGGCGAACGCGACCTCGCCGAGGGCGTCGTCCAGCTCAAGGACATGGAGTCGGGCGAGCAGACGGCGGTCGGAGTGAACGAGATCGTGGCGGAACTGGAAGCCCGGCTCGGCTAGCAGCAGACCACGGCGAAGGCGCCGGACACCCACCGAGGTCCCCGGCGCCTTCGTCACTGCTCCAGCAGCCCGTACCGCATCGCGCTCGTCACGGCCGCCGTCCGGTCGTCCACCCCCAACTTGCCGAAGACGCGCAGCAGATAGGTCTTCACCGTCGACTCCCCGATGAACAACCGACGTCCGATTTCCGCGTTCGTGCAGCCCTCGGCAACCAGCCGCAGCACGGCCGTCTCGCGCTCCGACAGCCGTGGCCACTCCGGCTTCGTGCGCAACTGATCGACCAGCCGGGCCGCCACCGACGGGGCCAGCACCGTCTCGCCGCGCGCCGCCGCCCGCACGGCCTCCGCGAGTTCCGCACGCGGCAGGTCCTTCAGCAGATAACCCGCCGCCCCGGCCTCCACCGCCCGCAGGATGTCCCGGTCCGTCTCGTACGTCGTCAGCACGACCACCCGGCACGGCAGCCCGGCCTCCGTCATCCGCACGATCGAGTCCACACCGCCGCCACCCGGCATCCGCAGATCCATCAGCACGATGTCGGGCCGCAACTCCGCCGCCAGCGCCTCCGCCTGCGGCCCGCTGGACGCGTCGGCGACGACCTCCAGATCGGACTCCGCGCTGAGCATCGCCCGCAGTCCCTCCCGCACGACGGGATGGTCGTCGGCCAGGACGATCCGGATCACGGTGTCTCCCTCCTCACGACCGGCAGCCGGACGGTCACGACCGTGCCGTCGCCCAAGGCACTGCGCACCTCGGCGGTTCCGCCCACTTCGACGGCCCGGGCCCGCAGCCCCGCCAGACCGTACCCACCACTGGCGGCACCCGGGTCGAAGCCGGGCCCGTCGTCCCGTACGGACACGGTCAGCATGTCGTCGGCGTACGCCAGCGAGACACCGACCGCCGCCGAACTCCCCGCGTGCTTACGGGCGTTGGCCAGTGACTCCTGGCAGGCGCGCAGGGCGACCACCTCGGGACCGGCGGGCAGCGTACGGACCGGGCCGGTCACCTCCAGCGCCGCGTCATGGCGCGCGGCGAGCCGCCGCAGCGCGTCCGGCAGGGACGCGCCGTCCAGGTCGGCGGGCGCACCCCCGGCGACCAGAGCCCGGGCCTCGGCCAGGTTCTGCCGGGCCGTCTCGTCCATCAGCCGCAGATGCCGCCGCGCCTCGGGCAGGTCGTGGTCCAGCTCCGCCTCGACCGCCTGGATCAGCATCACCAGACTGGTGAACCCCTGCGCGAGCGTGTCGTGGATCTCCCGGGCCAGCCGCTCCCGCTCGGCCAGCGCCCCATGGGCCTCGGACAGCCGGCCGATCTCATGCCGCCTCGCGTCCAGCTCCGCGATCAGCTCGGCCCGCTCCTGGCTCTGCTCGATGATCCGGATGGTCCAGATACCGATCACCACCGAGAACACCAAGGTGACCAGGCAGAAAAGCAGGTTGAAGACCACGTCCCGGGTGCCGGGCCGCCACAGCAGCGCCCAGCCCACCACGGGCACGAGGTTGATCACGGCCACCGCCACCAGCGCCGGCCGCAACCGCAGCGTCATGAAGCACTGCGGGATCAGCGCGAAGGTCAGCAGCCGCGTCTCACCGGCCAGGATCCCCGACGGCAGGAACAGCGCCAGCGCAGCCGTCAGATAGCCGATCGCCTGCCGCTGGTCGGGCGGGTCGCCCTGGATCAGCCGGCGCCCGACCACCAGGTACAGCGGGACCAGCGGGACGAGCAGCGCCGCCGCGATCGCGCGGACCGGCAGGCCGGGATACGCCGCGGCGAGCACGTAGGCCACGGTGACCACCCAGATGAGCGCGAAGTAGGTGTCCCAGAGCCGGAAGGAGCGCTCCCAGTTGTAGGCGCTGTCGGCATACGCCGCATCGCTCATCCCTCGCGCCGGTCCTTCCAGCGGAACGTCAGCAGGCACAGCGCCAATCCTCCGACGCACCACGCGGCGAGCACCAGGGCCACCCTTCCCAACTCCCAGCTCCCGGCCTGCTCCAGTACCTGCGCCGACTCCGGCAGGAACACTCCGCGCAGCCCCTGGCACATCCACTTCAGAGGGAACAGCGCGCCGATGGTGAGCATCCAGTCGGGGATGGTGCCGATGGCGATGTACACACCGGAGATGAACTGCAGCACCAGGAAGGGCAGGACGACCACGGAGCTCGCGCTGTTCGCGGACTTCGGGACCGAGCTGATCGCGATGCCGAGCAGGGCGCACGCCGTGATGCCGAGCACGAAGATCCACGCGAGGTCGAACCAGCGGCCCGCGTCCGACGGCAGGTCCACGCCGTAGCAGGTCGTGCCGACGAGGAGCAGGATCGCCGTCTCCAGCAGACCGGTGAAAAGAACCAGCCAGATCTTGCCGAGGAAGTAGGCCGCCGACGGCATCGGTGTGCCGCGCAGTCGCCGCAGCACCTTGTCCTCCCGCTCGATCGCGATCGAGATCCCGAGCGCCTGGAAACTCGTCGACATGATGCCGGCGGCCATCATCGCCGGGACGTAGAGCTGCGAGGCGGTGATGCCCGCGCCCTTCACGTCGTCCCGGAAGATCGACGCGAACAGGAACAGGAAGACGACCGGGAAGGCGAACGTGAACACCACCTGGTCGCGCTGCCGGAAGAACTGCCTGATCTCCAGGGCACCCCGCCGCAGCCCGAGCCCCCAGGCACCGGGCAGCCGGTCCACGCCGACCTCGCCGCGGTCCCGTACGACGGTCGTGGTCATGCCGCGCTCTCCTGTCCGGTCAGCCGGAGGTAGACGTCCTCCAGGGTGGGGCGGCTCACCGTCAGCCCCGGGATCTCGCCGTCGAAGCGGTGCATGAGCTTCGCTATCGTCCTGGTCGGCGCCTCGGTGCGCTCCGCGCGCGGGGTGCCGTCCGGCTCGGTCCACGCGACGACCGCCTCGGTGCCGTACCGCTCCCGCAACGCCCCGGGCTCGCCCTCGGCGACGATCCGGCCCTTCGCGACCACGGCCAGCCGGTGCGCGAGGGCCTCCGCCTCCTCCAGGTAGTGCGTGGTCAGCAGGATGGTCGTGCCGTCGTCGGCCAGGGCGCGGATCAGCGACCAGAACTGCCGCCGGGCCGCCGGATCGAACCCGGTCGTCGGCTCGTCCAGGAGCAGCAGATCCGGACCGCCGATCACGCCGAGCGCCACGTCCAGACGCCGGCGCTGGCCCCCCGACAGCGCCTTGATCCGGCTGTCCGCCTTCGCCTCCAGACCGACCAGGCCGATGACCTCCTCCGGGTTCCGCGGCCGCGGGTAGTAGCCGGCGAAGTGCCGCACCGTCTCCCGGACCGTCAACTCCGCGGGCGCCGATTCGTCCTGCCAGACGATTCCCACGCGCGAGCGCCACGCACGCGTGCCGGTCGCCGGGTCCGCCCCGAGCACGGACACCTCGCCCGCGTCCCGGGTCCGGTTGCCCTGGAGGATCTCCACCGTGGTGCTCTTGCCCGCGCCGTTGGGCCCGAGCAGGCCGAACACCTCGCCCTGACGGATGCCCAGATCGATGCCGTCGACGGCGGTCACGTCTCCGTACCGCTTGCGCAGCCCCCGCACCTCCACGGCGAGGTCGTACCCGTGTGCTGTCATGCGACGAGCCTCGGCCGGAACGTAACCCTCGGGGACGACCGTGCGGACATCCTTATGTCCACTGAACGGTGGACGGACGCCCGAGTGCGGCAGAATGGCACTGCCCGAAGATGGTCAGGCCTCAAGCGACGGAATCGGCGTGATGAGCAAGACGACAGTCAAGGACGTCTCCATGGAGCCCGAGACGGAGCGCGCCGAGACCGCGCCCCGCGCCGAGGGTGGCAGCCGGGCCCTCGCCCTGCTGCTGGTGATCACCGGCGCGGCCGGACTGCTCGCCGCCTGGGTCATCACGATCGACAAGTTCAAGCTCCTCGAGGCCAAGGTCGAGGGCAAGACGTTCACGCCCGGCTGCAGCCTCAACCCCGTCGTCTCCTGCGGCAGCGTCATGGAGAGCAAGCAGGCCGCCGTCTTCGGTTTCCCGAACCCGATGCTCGGCCTCGTCTGCTACGCCATCGTCATCGGCGTCGGCGTGAGCCTGCTCGCCCGCGCCCGCTTCCCGCGCTGGTACTGGCTCACCTTCAACGCCGGCTGCCTGTTCGGCGTCGGCTTCTGCGCCTGGCTGATGTTCCAGTCCCTGTACCGGATCAACGCGCTGTGCCTGTGGTGCTGCCTGGCGTGGGTCGCGACGATCCTCATGTTCTGGTACGTGACGTCGTTCAACATCCGCAAGGGCTTCCTGCCCGCCCCGAGCTGGCTCAAGGGCTTCTTCGGCGAGTTCACCTGGGTCATGCCGGTGCTGCACATCGGCATCATCGGCATGCTGATCCTGACCCGCTGGTGGGACTTCTGGATGAGCTGAGCCGGGAGCACCGGGGCCCGGAGGGATTGTCAGTGCCGTGATTTAGGGTTTCTGACGTGGAGCCCGACCTGTTCACCGCCGCAGCAGAAGAACGCCAGGAGAAGGAGCCGTCCAGTAGCCCCCTGGCGGTGCGGATGCGCCCGCGCACCCTCGACGAGGTCGTGGGCCAGCAGCATCTGCTGAAGCCGGGCTCGCCCCTGCGCAGACTTGTCGGCGAGGGCGCCTCCGGTCCGGCCGGTCCCTCCTCGGTGATCCTCTGGGGCCCGCCCGGCACCGGCAAGACCACCCTGGCGTACGTCGTCTCCAAGGCCACCAACGCCCGCTTCGTCGAACTGTCGGCGATCACCGCGGGTGTCAAGGAGGTCCGCGCGGTCATCGACGGCGCCCGCCGCGCATCCGGCGGATTCGGCAAGGAGACCGTCCTCTTCCTCGACGAGATCCACCGCTTCAGCAAGGCCCAGCAGGACTCCCTGCTCCCGGCCGTCGAGAACCGCTGGGTGACGCTGATCGCGGCGACGACGGAGAACCCGTACTTCTCGGTGATCTCCCCCCTGCTGTCCCGCTCCCTGCTGCTCACCCTCGAACCGCTCACGGGCGACGACATCAAGGGCCTCGTCCAGCGAGCCCTGACCGACGAGCGCGGCCTCAAGAGCGCCGTCACCCTTCCCGAGGAGACCGAGAGCCACCTCCTGCGCATCGCCGGCGGCGACGCCCGCCGCGCCCTGACCGCCCTGGAGGCGGCCGCCGGAGCCGCCCTCGACAAGGGCGAGACGGAGATCGGCCTGACCACCCTGGAGGAGACGGTCGACCGGGCCGCCGTGAAGTACGACCGTGACGGCGACCAGCACTACGACGTGGCCAGCGCCCTGATCAAGTCCATCCGCGGCTCCGATGTCGACGCCGCCCTGCACTACCTGGCCCGGATGATCGAGGCCGGCGAGGACCCCCGCTTCATCGCCCGCCGCCTGATGATCTCCGCCAGCGAGGACATCGGCCTCGCCGACCCGAACGCGCTGCCGATCGCGGTCGCCGCCGCCCAGGCCGTCGCCATGATCGGCTTCCCGGAGGCCGCCCTCACCCTCAGCCACGCCACCATCGCCCTGGCCCTGGCCCCCAAGTCCAACGCCGCGACCACCGCGATCGGCGCCGCCCTGGAGGACGTACGCAAAGGACTGGCCGGGCCCGTGCCCGCGCACCTGCGCGACAGCCACTACAAGGGCGCCACCAAGCTCGGCCACGGCCAGGGTTACGTCTATCCGCACGACCTGACCGAGGGCATCGCCGCCCAGCAGTACGCCCCGGACGCCCTCAAGGACCGCGAGTACTACGAGCCGACCCGGCACGGTGCGGAGGCCCGTTACGCGGACGCGGTCGAGTGGACCCGGAAGAACCTCGGTCGAAAGCGGTCCTGAGCACCCTGTAAACTCGTCCGGAGTGCCGCGTCCCGTGCAGTCAGAACGGGACAGTCGGCCGGAGCCCGGTCCTCCGGGATCGGCTCCAGGAGCGTCGCGCACCGTCGAACGGTGTCGCGGGCAGCCCACCACCACTCGTCGTACGGCGGGACGGTCGGTGGGCCACTCGCGTGCTGCACGTATGTGCCCAGACCAGGGGAGCGGCTGCCCGCCGAGTCCGTCAGGACGAGGAGGGTTTCCCCGGCTGCGGATGCGACCTCCCACAACCCTGACAAGCCGACACTAGGAAACGAGAAACAGTGGCGAACCAGTCCCGCCCCAAGGTCAAGAAGTCGCGTGCCCTCGGCATCGCGCTCACCCCGAAGGCCGTCAAGTACTTCGAGGCCCGTCCCTACCCGCCCGGTGAGCACGGCCGCGGCCGCAAGCAGAACTCGGACTACAAGGTCCGTCTGCTCGAGAAGCAGCGCCTGCGCGCGCAGTACGACGTGTCCGAGCGCCAGCTCGTCCGCGCCTACGAGCGTGCCTCCAAGGTCCAGGGCAAGACCGGTGAGGCCCTGATCATCGAGCTCGAGCGTCGTCTCGACGCCCTGGTCCTGCGTTCGGGCATCGCCCGCACGATCTACCAGGCCCGTCAGATGGTCGTGCACGGCCACATCGCGGTCAACGGCAAGAAGGTCGACAAGCCCTCCTTCCGTGTCCGCCCGGACGACGTCGTGCAGGTCCGCGACCGCTCCAAGGAGAAGACGCTCTTCACGATCGCCCGTGAGGGTGGCTTCGCCCCCGAGGGTGAGACCCCGCGCTACCTCCAGGTGAACCTCAAGGCCCTGGCGTTCCGCCTGGACCGTGAGCCGAACCGCAAGGAGATCCCGGTGATCTGCGACGAGCAGCTCGTCGTCGAGTACTACGCCCGCTGATCCCCGGCAGGCACGCGGTACTTCAGCCCGTCGTCTCCCCGCCCCTCCGGGCGGGCGAGGCGGCGGGCTTTCGCGAATCCGCCGTCCCCGGGCGGTAATCCGGTACGGAGCCGCATCCCCGGCGCGATAGGCTCGTCGCACGACTTTTTCGATGTTCAGGCACGTTTTCAGGGAGCGGGTGCACACAGTGTCCGGTGGAGAGGTTGCCGGAATCCTGGTGGCTGTCTTCTGGGCGATCCTGGTCTCCTTCCTCGCCGTCGCGTTGGCGAGGCTGGCCCAGACGCTCAGGGCGACCACCAAGCTCGTGGCGGATGTGACCGATCAGGCCGTCCCGCTGCTGGCCGACGCCTCCGCGGCGGTGCGTTCCGCGCAGACCCAGATCGACCGGGTCGACTCGATCGCCTCCGACGTCCAGGAGGTCACGTCCAACGCCTCCGCGCTGTCGACCACCGTCGCCTCCACCTTCGGCGGCCCCCTGGTCAAGGTCGCCGCCTTCGGCTACGGCGTGCGCCGGGCCCTCGGCGGCCGCCAGGAGGACGTGCCCGGCAAGGCGTCGAGGCGTACCGTGATCGTGGGCCGCACGGTCTCTCGGCGAAACGCCCGAGGGAAGAGGGACTGAGAGCCAGCGATGTTCCGCCGTACGTTCTGGTTCACCACCGGCGTCGCCGCCGGAGTGTGGGCCACCACCAAGGTCAACCGGAAGCTGAAGCAGCTGACGCCCGAGAGCCTCGCCAGAACCGCGGGGAACAAGGCGATCGAGGCCGGCCACCGGCTCAAGGACCGCGCGGTCGACTTCGCGCTCGACGTCCGCGACAACATGGCCCAGCGGGAGGCCGAACTGGGCGACGCGCTCGGGCTCAACGCCCCCGTCGACCCCGAACTCCCCGCACCGAGGCGGCACGCCGCCATCGAGAACCGCACAGAGCCGAAGACGTACGTCGTCGACAACACGTCGTACACGTACAAGAAGAACTCGTACAACCGGAATGAGGACCACTGATGGAGTCGGCTGAGATTCGCCGCCGCTGGTTGAGCTTCTTCGAGGAGCGCGGTCACACCGTCGTCCCTTCGGCGTCGCTCATCGCGGACGACCCGACTCTGCTCCTCGTCCCGGCCGGCATGGTGCCCTTCAAGCCCTACTTCCTGGGTGAGGTCAAGCCGCCCTTCAGCCGTGCCACGAGCGTGCAGAAGTGCGTGCGCACGCCTGACATCGAAGAGGTCGGCAAGACCACGCGGCACGGCACGTTCTTCCAGATGTGCGGCAACTTCTCCTTCGGCGACTACTTCAAGGAAGGCGCCATCAAGCTCGCCTGGGAGCTGCTCACCAGCCCCCAGGACAAGGGCGGTTACGGCCTCGACCCCGAGCGCCTGTGGATCACCGTCTACAAGGACGACGACGAGGCCGAGCGCATCTGGCACGAGGTCGTCGGCGTGCCGAAGGAGCGCATCCAGCGCCTCGGCATGAAGGACAACTACTGGTCCATGGGCGTCCCCGGACCCTGCGGCCCCTGCTCCGAGATCAACTACGACCGCGGCCCCGAGTTCGGCGCCGAGGGCGGCCCCGCCGTCAACGACGAGCGGTACGTGGAGATCTGGAACCTCGTCTTCATGCAGTACGAGCGGGGCGAGGGCACCGGCAAGGACAACTTCGAGATCCTCGGCGACCTGCCCAGCAAGAACATCGACACCGGCCTCGGCCTCGAGCGCCTCGCCATGATTCTGCAGGGCGTGCAGAACATGTACGAGATCGACACCTCGATGGCCGTCATCGACAAGGCCACCGAGCTGACCGGCGTCCGCTACGGCGACGCCCACGCCTCGGACGTCTCCCTGCGCGTGGTCACCGACCACATGCGCACCGCCACCATGCTCATCGGCGACGGCGTCACCCCGGGCAACGAGGGCCGCGGTTACGTGCTGCGCCGCATCATGCGCCGCGCCATCCGCAACATGCGCCTGCTCGGCGCCACCGGCCCGGTCGTCAAGGACCTCATCGACACCGTGATCGGCATGATGGGCCAGCAGTACCCCGAGCTCATCACCGACCGCGAGCGCATCGAGAAGGTCGCCCTCGCCGAGGAGAACGCCTTCCTCAAGACGCTGAAGGCCGGCACCAACATCCTCGACACGGCCGTCACCGACACCAAGGCCGCCGGCGGCAGCGTCCTGCCCGGCGACAAGGCCTTCCTGCTCCACGACACCTGGGGTTTCCCGATCGACCTCACCCTGGAGATGGCCGCCGAGCAGGGCCTCTCCGTGGACGAGGACGGCTTCCGCCGCCTGATGAAGGAGCAGCGGGAGCGCGCCAAGGCCGACGCCCAGGCCAAGAAGACCGGGCACGCCGGCGCCGGCGCCTACCGCGAGATCGCCGACCAGGCCGGTGCCACCGACTTCATCGGCTACACCGACACCGAGAGCGAGTCCACGATCGTCGGCATCCTCGTCGACGGCGCCTCCTCCCCGGCCGCCACCGAGGGCGACGAGGTCGAGATCGTCCTCGACCGCACCCCGTTCTACGCCGAGGGCGGCGGCCAGATCGGCGACACCGGCAAGATCAAGGTCGACACCGGTGCCGTCATCGAGGTCCGCGACTGCCAGAAGCCGGTCCCGGGTGTCTACGTGCACAAGGGCGTCGTCCAGGTCGGCGAGGTCACCGTCGGCGCCAAGGCCCAGGCCTCCATCGACGACCGCCGCCGCAAGGCCATCGCCCGTGCCCACTCGGCCACGCACCTGACCCACCAGGCCCTGCGCGACGCCCTCGGCCCGACGGCCGCCCAGGCCGGTTCCGAGAACCAGCCCGGCCGCTTCCGCTTCGACTTCGGCTCCCCGTCCGCCGTTCCGACGGCCGTGATGACCGACGTCGAGCAGAAGATCAACGAGGTGCTCGCCCGCGACCTGGACGTCCGCGCCGATGTCATGGGCATCGACGAGGCCAAGAAGCAGGGCGCCATCGCCGAGTTCGGCGAGAAGTACGGCGAGCGCGTGCGCGTCGTGACCATCGGCGACTTCTCCAAGGAGCTGTGCGGCGGCACGCACGTGCACAACACCGCCCAGCTGGGTCTGGTGAAGCTGCTCGGCGAGTCGTCCATCGGCTCGGGTGTCCGCCGGATCGAGGCCCTGGTCGGCGTGGACGCCTACAACTTCCTCGCCCGTGAGCACACGGTCGTCGCCCAGCTCCAGGAGCTGATCAAGGGCCGCCCGGAGGAGCTCCCGGAGAAGGTCTCCGCCATGCTCGGCAAGCTGAAGGACGCCGAGAAGGAGATCGAGAAGTTCCGCGCCGAGAAGGTCCTCCAGGCCGCCGCCGGACTCGCCGAATCCGCCAAGGACGTCCGTGGCATTGCTGTCGTGACCGGTCAGGTCCCGGACGGCACGACCGCCGACGACCTGCGCAAGCTCGTGCTCGACGTGCGCGGACGCATCCAGGGCGGACGGGCCGCCGTCGTCGCCCTGTTCGCGGTGGCGAACGGCAAGCCGCTGACGGTCATCGCCACCAACGAGGCCGCCCGTGAGCGCGGCCTGAAGGCCGGCGATCTGGTCCGTACGGCCGCCAAGACCCTCGGCGGCGGCGGTGGCGGCAAGCCGGACGTCGCCCAGGGCGGCGGTCAGAACCCGGCCGCGATCGGCGAGGCCGTGGACGCCGTCGAGCGCCTGGTCGCCGAGACGGCCAAGTAAGAAACGGGTCTGGAAGATGCGCAGAGGACGTCGACTCGCGATCGACGTCGGGGACGCCCGCATCGGGGTCGCCTCGTGCGACCCCGACGGGATCCTCGCCACCCCGGTGGAGACTGTCCCGGGGCGTGACATCCCCGCAGCCCAGCGGCGGTTGAAGCAGCTCGTCGAGGAATACGAGCCCCTTGAGGTCGTCGTCGGTCTCCCGCGCTCCCTCAAGGGCGGAGAGGGCCCGGCCGCGGTCAAGGTGCGGGGCTTCGCCCAGGAACTGGCGCGCATGATCTCCCCGGTTCCGGTGAGACTCGTGGACGAACGCATGACGACGGTGACGGCGAGCCAGGGACTGCGCGCTTCGGGCGTGAAGTCCAAGAAGGGCAGGTCCGTCATCGATCAGGCGGCGGCGGTGGTCATCCTGCAACAGGCGCTGGAGTCCGAACGCGTGTCAGGTAAAGCGCCCGGCGAAGGCATCGAAGTGGTCATCTGATCGCGATACGGTAACGTTCCGCGCGATGCGGCGGCATTCGAACAGCCGCCGCACAGCAAGAGGCGGGACGGGAGCCGAGCCGGAAGCCGCGTGACCGCCGCCTCGCGGCTCTAGGGGATCGATGACTGAGTATGGCCGGGGCCAAGGCTCCGAACCGTGGCATCCGGAGGACCCGTTGTACGGGGACGGCGGATGGGGAGGAGAGCAGGCCCACCCGGGTCAGCAGTCTCCCTACGACGGCCAGCCGCAGCACTATCCAGAGCAGCCGCAGCAGCCGCAGTATGGCGACTGGGGCACCGGTGAGCAGGCCGGATACGGTCAGGCGCAGCAGCAGTACCAGTACGACCAGCAGCAGTACGCGGCGCAGGCCCACGGGCATCAGCAGTACCCGGGCCAGGGACACCCACGGGACCAGGGACACCCACAGGACCAGGGACACCCACAGGACCAGGGACACCCACACGGCCAGGGGTATCAGCAGCAGTACGACAACGGCGGCTGGGCCACCGGCCCGCACCAGCAGGTCTCGTATCCCGGCGACCCCGCCGACCCGTACGGTCAGCAAACCGGTGCCTACGGCCAGGGCCAGTCGGACTACTACGGGACACCCGAGGCGTATCCGCCACCGGAGCCGCCCGGTCGGCGGCGTGCCGAGCCGGAGCCGGAGACTGACTGGGACCCCGGCCCCGACCAGGGCGAACACGCCTTCTTCGCGGGCGGCGACGACGATGACGACGGCGACGAGCCGGGGGACCGTCGCCGGCGCGACGACCAGCGGGGACGCGGCGGCAAGCCCAAGAAGCGCCGCAACGGAACGGCCTGCCTGGTGGTCGTCCTGGTCCTCGGCGGCGGCCTGGCAGGCGTCAGCTACTTCGGCTACCAGTTCTTCCAGGATCGTTTCGGCGACGCCCCGGACTACGCCGGGGACGGCAACGGGCAGCAGGTGACTGTCGAGATCCCCGAGGGAGCGCTCGGTTACAAGATCGGCCAGGTGCTGAAGAGCGCAGGGGTCGTCAAGAGCGTCGACGCGTTCGTCGCGGCCCAGCAGAGCAATCCGCAGGGCAAGACCATCCAGGACGGCGTGTACACGCTGCAAAAGCAAATGTCGGCCGACAGTGCGGTCGAACTGATGCTCAGTCCGGAGAGCCGCGACAACCTGATCATCGCCGAGGGCAGGCGCAATGCCGACATCTACCGGCTCATCGACAAGCGGCTGGAGGTCAAGGACGGCACCACCGCCGCGGTCGCCAAGAAGGACTGGAAGAAGCTCGGCCTGCCCGGCTGGGCGCTGAACCACGAGGGCGTCAAGGACCCGCTGGAAGGGTTCCTCTACCCGTCCAGCTACGGCATCGCCAAGGGGGAGAAGCCCGAGGACGTGCTGAAAGACATGGTGACCCGGGCCACCCAGACGTACGAGAAGCTCGGCGTGGAGAAGAAGGCCCAGAGCCTCGGACTCGAAGACCCCTGGCAGCTGATCACCGTCGCGAGCCTGGCCCAGGCGGAGGGCACGAGCCACGACGACTTCCGCAAGATGGCCGAGGTCGTCTACAACCGCATGAAGCCGGGGAACCCGCAGACCAACGGCATGCTGGAGTTCGACTCCACCTACAACTACATCAAGAACCAGAGCAAGATCGATCTGAGTCTGAGCGAGCTGCGGAACTACGACAACCCGTACAACACGTACTTCCACAAGGGCCTGCCGCCCGGACCGATCGACAACCCGGGCGAGGAGGCGCTCAAGGGCGCCCTCAACCCGACGAAGGACGGCTGGTACTACTTCATCTCGCTGGACGGCAAGACCAGCGAGTTCACCAAGACCAACGCAGAGCACCAGAAGCTCGTCGACAAGTTCAACGCCTCGCGGAACAACTGATCGCGGAACGACTGAGGAAGACCTGATGGCCGCACCACGCCGAGCCGCCGTTCTCGGCTCCCCGATCGCCCACTCCCTCTCGCCGCGGCTGCACAACGCGGCGTACCGGGCGCTGGGACTGGCCGACTGGTCGTACGACCGCTTCGAGATCGACGAGGGCGCGCTGCCCGGGTTCCTGGAAGGACTCGGCCCGGAGTGGGCCGGGCTGTCGCTGACCATGCCGCTGAAGCGGGCGGTGATCCCGCTGCTCGACGAGATCACCGACACTGCCGCCTCGGTGGAGGCGGTCAACACCGTGGTGTTCCGGCCGGACGGACGCCGGGTCGGCGACAACACCGACATCCCCGGGCTGGTGGCGGCGCTGCACGAGCGCGGTGTGGAGAAGACGGAGAGCGCGGCGATCCTGGGTGCCGGGGCGACCGCGTCCTCGGCTCTCGCTGCACTGGCCCGGATCTGCACGGGCGAGGTCGCCGTGTATGTGCGCAGCGAACGGCGCGCTGCGGAGATGCGGCAGTGGGGCGAGCGTCTCGGCGTCCGGGTCCGGCCCGCCGACTGGACCGACGCCGCCCGTGCCTTCGAGGCGCCCCTGGTCATCTCCACGACCCCCGCGGGGGGCACCGACGCGCTGGCCGAGCAGGTGCCCGAGCGCGTGGGCACCCTGTTCGACGTCCTCTACGAGCCCTGGCCCACGCCCCTCGCCGCGGCCTGGGAGGAGCGGGGCGGACAGGTGCTGAGCGGCCTCGACCTGCTGGTCCACCAGGCGGTGTTCCAGTTCCGGCAGTTCACCGGCGACCCACGGTCGCCGCTCACCGCGATGCGGGAGGCCGCTCGGCGGGGCTGACGCGGCCGGTCTCCACCGGACCCGCGCTCACGGCTGTCCGCCAGCCGGACTCGGATCGGAGTCGTCCCCGTGGCATGGGAGGATCGGTGGTGCCGGACGGGCCGCGCACCCGGTCGGACCGTAGCCGTACGCGATGACGTGCGTACGCTGGGCAGTAAGCAGGCCGCGAACACTGAGGAGCACCGTTGAGCAGGTTGCGCTGGCTGACCGCGGGGGAATCCCACGGTCCCGCACTCGTCGCGACGCTGGAGGGCCTTCCCGCCGGCGTGCCGATCACCACGGACATGGTGGCGGACCATCTCGCGAGGCGGCGCCTGGGCTATGGGCGCGGTGCCCGGATGAAGTTCGAGCGGGACGAGATCACCTTCCTCGGCGGCGTCCGGCACGGCCTCAGCCTCGGCTCCCCGGTCGCGATCATGGTGGGCAACACCGAGTGGCCGAAGTGGGAACAGGTCATGGCGGCCGACCCGGTCGACCCGGAGATTCTCGACGGCCTCGCCCGCAACGCCCCGCTCACCCGCCCCCGGCCCGGCCATGCCGACCTCGCAGGGATGCAGAAGTACGGCTTCGACGAGGCCCGGCCGATCCTGGAGCGGGCCTCCGCGCGGGAGACCGCGGCCCGGGTGGCCCTCGGCGCGGTGGCCCGGTCGTACCTGAAGGAGACGGCCGGCATCGAGATCGTCTCCCACGTGGTGGAGCTCGCGGCCGCGAAGGCGCCGTACGGCGTGTACCCGACGCCCGCGGACGTGGAGAAGCTGGACGCGGATCCGGTCCGCTGCCTGGACGCCGACGCGTCGAAGGCGATGGTCGCCGAGATCGACCAGGCCCACAAGGACGGCGACACCCTCGGCGGCGTGGTCGAGGTGCTGGCGTACGAGGTGCCGGTCGGCCTCGGTTCGCACGTGCACTGGGACCGCCGCCTGGACGCCCGCCTGGCCGCCGCCCTGATGGGCATCCAGGCGATCAAGGGAGTCGAGGTCGGCGACGGCTTCGACCTGGCCCGCGTCCCCGGCTCCAAGGCGCACGACGAGATCGTCGCGACCGACGAGGGCATCAAGCGGACCTCCGGCCGCTCCGGCGGCACCGAGGGCGGGCTGTCCACGGGTGAGCTGCTGCGCGTGCGGGCCGCGATGAAGCCGATCGCGACCGTCCCGCGGGCGCTGAAGACGGTGGACGTCGTCACCGGCGAGGCCACCGCCGCCCACCACCAGCGTTCCGACGTGTGCGCGGTGCCGGCCGCCGGCATCGTCGCCGAGGCGATGGTCGCCCTCGTCCTCGCGGACGCGGTCGCGGAGAAGTTCGGCGGCGACAACGTGGCCGAGACCCGCCGCAACGTGCGGTCCTACCTCGACAACCTGGCCATCCGATGAGCCCGCTGATCGTGCTGGTCGGCCCGATGGGCGTGGGCAAGTCCACCGTCGGGCAGCTGCTGGCCGAGCGGCTCGGGACCGGCTACCGGGACACCGACGACGACATCGTCGCCGCGCAGGGCCGGACGATCGCCGAGATCTTCGTCGAGGAGGGCGAGCCCGCCTTCCGCGCGATCGAGAAGCAGGCCGTGCACGAGGCACTGGCCGGGCACGACGGTGTGCTGGCACTGGGCGGCGGCGCCGTCCTCGACCCGGACACCCGCGCGCTGCTCGCCGGGCAGCGTGTGGTGTACCTGTCGATGGACGTCGAAGAGGCGGTCAAGCGCACCGGTCTCAACGCGGCCCGGCCGCTGCTCGCCATCAACCCGCGCAAGCAGTGGCGCGAGCTGATGGAGGCCCGCCGGCACCTCTACGAGGAGGTCGCCACGGCCGTGGTCGCCACCGACGGCCGCACCCCCGAAGAGGTCACCCGAGCCGCCCTGGACGCACTGGAGTTGAAGGAAGTATGAGTGAGGCAGTGACCCGGATCCAGGTCGGCGGCACGGCGGGCACCGAGCCCTACGAGGTCCTCGTGGGCCGGCAACTCCTCGGTGAACTGCCCGGGTTGATCGGCGGCAAGGCCAAGCGCGTCGCGATCGTCCACCCCGAGGCACTGGCCGAGACCGGTGACGCCCTGCGCGCCGACCTGGCCGGGCAGGGCTACGAGGCGGTCGCCATCCAGGTGCCCAACGCCGAGGAGGCCAAGACCGCCGAGGTCGCCGCCTACTGCTGGAAGGCGCTGGGCCAGTCCGGGTTCACACGCACGGACGTCATCGTCGGTGTCGGCGGCGGCGCGACCACGGACCTGGCCGGGTTCGTGGCCGCCACCTGGCTGCGCGGGGTGCGCTGGATCGCGATCCCGACCACCGTCCTCGCCATGGTCGACGCGGCCGTCGGCGGCAAGACCGGCATCAACACCGCCGAGGGCAAGAACCTGGTCGGTGCCTTCCACCCGCCCGCCGGTGTGCTCTGCGACCTCGCCGCGCTGGACTCCCTCCCGGTCAACGACTACGTCTCCGGACTCGCGGAGGTCATCAAGGCCGGCTTCATCGCCGACCCCGTGATCCTCGACCTCATCGAGTCCGACCCCGACGCGGCCCGCACCCCGGCAGGCCCGCACACCGCCGAGCTCATCGAGCGCTCCATCCGGGTCAAGGCCGACGTGGTGTCGTCCGACCTGAAGGAGTCGGGCCTGCGCGAGATCCTCAACTACGGCCACACGCTCGGCCACGCCATCGAGAAGAACGAGCGCTACAAGTGGCGGCACGGCGCGGCGGTCTCGGTGGGCATGCACTTCGCCGCCGAACTCGGCCGTCTGGCAGGCCGGTTGGACGATGCCACGGCCGACCGCCACCGCACCGTCCTCGAAGCCGTCGGGCTGCCGCTGTACTACCGGCACGACCAGTGGCCCAAGCTGCTCGAGACCATGAAGGTCGACAAGAAGTCCCGCGGCGATCTGCTGCGCTTCATCGTCCTCGACGGTCTGGCCAAGCCCACGGTCCTGGAGGGACCCGACCCGGCCGTGCTGCTCGCCGCCTACGGAGAAGTGGGACAGTAAGTCCTCCGGCGCTCCTTCCGCCCGAATTCGCCTTACGGGGCTGGGCACTTCGGGCTGCCCCCGGCCGTTCACACAACGATGGCCGGGGGCGGTACCGTTCGGTAGCAGCGGGTTCCGCCCCCGCTGTCAGCGCCCATCGCCTGTACGAGACGGAGTGGCACCGGATGCAGCACGCAGTGGGTTCTCCGCTGCCGCCGCCCCACCAGCCGGGGCACGGACCGGCCGTCGGCTGGTCGCCGGCCGCACACCACCCGGGGCCGCACCACCCGGGTGCGCACCAGGGCTCCGTGCCCCTGCCCCCGCCACCCCCGGCGCCCGGTTATCCCGCGCCCCCGCCCGGACCGGCCGCGCCCCCACCGCAGGCCTCCGTTCCTCCGGCCCCGGACACCACCGGCCATGTGCCGCTGCCGCCCGGCGGTCCGGTCGCCATGCCCAGCGCGCCGCCCGCCACGGCGGTCCCCGACCCGGCCGGTACGACGCTCGCCGTGCTGCTCATCGGGCCCGCGGGCGCCGGGAAGACCAGTGTCGCCAAGTACTGGGCGGACCATCGCCGGGTCCCCACGGCGCACATCAGCCTCGACGACGTACGCGAGTGGGTCCGCTCGGGCTTCGCCGACCCCCAGTCCGGGTGGAACGACAACTCCGAGGCCCAGTACCGCCTCGCCCGCCGCACCTGCGGTTTCGCCGCGCGGAACTTCCTGGCCAACGGCATCTCCTGCATCCTCGACGACGCCGTCTTTCCCGACCGGCCCGTCGTCGGCCTCGGCGGCTGGAAGCGGCACGTCGGGCCGGGCCTGCTGCCGGTCGTCCTCCTGCCCGGGCTGGACATCGTCCTGGAACGCAACGCGGAGCGCACGGGCAATCGACGGCTGACGGACGAGGAGGTCGCCCGTATCCATGGGCGAATGGCCGGGTGGTACGGGTCCGGTCTGCCGATCATCGACAACTCGCAGCTGGATGTCCCGGAGACGGCGCGGGTGCTGGACGATGTGCTGGCTCGGTCCATCGCGAGTCCGCCGCAGTGGTAGCTGGGGTGTGGTTCCAGCTGCGGGCAGTCGTGCCTCCCCCAGTGCCTTAAGGGCCTGGGAGGTGCCCGCAGGGCGGCACGGGTGGGCGCAGCGGCACCCCGTCGCGCCGGGCTGCGCAACGCCCCGGCCTCAGCTCCGACGCCCAGGACACTGAGACGCCGGGCTACGGGTCGGGCGTACCGCCCAGCCGTCGCGGACAACCCCCACTCGGCCCTCCCGACCGGCGACATCCCCCCATCGCTCGTAGGCTCGGGGTCATGTCAGAGGTGTACGCGGCCCGCCGGACGCGTCTGAGGGAATACTGCAACGCGGGCGGCAGCGCGGCGGCGCTGATCTCACGCCCCGCCAATGTGCGCTATCTCGCGGGCGCAGCCCCGTACGGCGCCGTTCTCCTGCTGGGCAAGACCGAGGACCTCCTGGTGTGTGCCGGCCCGACGGCCGACCGCCCCACGCAGGAGCGCCCCGACGAGGCCCTGCGTGTACAGCCCCTGCCCGGTGCCGGCGGCGGCGACCCGGCCGTCGCGGCCGCCGGGCTCGCCGCGGGCCAGGGTGCCGACTCCCTCGCCGTGGAGGAGCACCACCTCACCGTGGCCCGGCACCGAGCTCTCGGCTCGGTCGCTCCCCGCCTGCGCCTGGCCAACGTCGGCTGCGCGGTCGAGCAGCTCAGGGTCGTCAAGGACGAGGAGGAGATCTCCTGCCTCCGCATCGGCGCCGAGATCACCGACCAGGCCCTCGGCGAACTGCTGGAGTCCATCCTCGTCGGGCGGACCGAGCGCCATCTCGCCCTGGAGCTCGAAAGACGCCTGGTGGATCACGGGGCAGACGGACCGGCCTTTCCCACCTCCGTCGCCACCGGGCCGAACGCCGGACGGCCCGGGCACCGGCCCACCGACCGCCGTGTCGAGGAGGGCGACTTCCTCTCCGTCTGCCTCGGCGCGACGTACCGCGGCTACCGCTGCGAGATCGGCCGTACGTTCGTCATCGGCACCGCTCCCGCGGACTGGCAGGTCGAGCTGTACGACCTGGTCTTCGCGGCGCAGCGCGCCGGACGTGAGAGCCTGGTACCCGGCGCCGCCTGCCGGGATGTCGACCGTGCCGCCCGCCAGGTCCTGGACTCCGCGGGGTACACGGAGGGCCTCACGGCCCTGACCGGACACGGGGTGGGGCTCGAAATCGACGAGGACCCTCAATTGAGTCCCGCGGCCATGGGTAAACTGGACGCTTGCGTGCCGGTCACCGTCGAACCTGGGGTCCACCTCCCGGGACGGGGCGGTGTCCGGATCGATGACACGCTCGTCGTCCGCCCCGAGGCGGATGGCGGACCCGAGCTACTCACCATCACGACCAAGGAGCTGCTCGCCCTGTAGGCAGGTGCGTGCCCCGGGGTCGTACGTCAGTCCAGGAGATTCCGCAACCGTGGCTTCCACGAACGACCTCAAGAACGGCATGGTGCTCAAGCTCGAAGGCGGCCAGCTCTGGTCCGTCGTCGAGTTCCAGCACGTCAAGCCCGGCAAGGGCCCGGCCTTCGTGCGCACCAAGCTCAAGAACGTGCTCTCCGGCAAGGTCGTCGACAAGACCTTCAACGCCGGCGTCAAGGTCGAAACGGCCACCGTCGACAAGCGCGACATGCAGTTCTCCTACATGGACGGCGACTACTTCGTCTTCATGGACATGGAGACCTACGACCAGCTCATGGTCGACCGCAAGGCCGTCGGCGACGCCGCCAACTTCCTCGTCGAGGGCTTCACGGCCACGGTCGCCCAGCACGAGGGTGAGGTGCTCTTCGTCGAGCTGCCGGCCGCCGTCGAGCTGACCGTCCAGGAGACCGAGCCGGGCGTCCAGGGCGACCGCTCCACCGGTGGCACCAAGCCCGCCACGCTGGAGACCGGCCACCAGATCCAGGTCCCGCTCTTCATCACCACCGGTGAGAAGATCAAGGTCGACACCCGCACCAGCGACTACCTCGGCCGGGTGAACAGCTAACCGTGGCTGCCCGCAACACGGCCCGCAAGCGCGCCTTCCAGATCCTCTTCGAGGGCGACCAGCGCGGCGCCGAGGTCCTGACCGTCCTCGCCGACTGGGTCCGGCTCTCCCGAGCCGACACCCGGCAGCCGCCGGTGAGCGAGTACACGATGGAGCTGGTCGAGGGCTACGCGCAGCACGCGAAGCGCATCGACGAGCTGATCGCCCAGTACTCGGTCGGCTGGACGCTCGACCGGATGCCGGTCGTCGACCGCAACATCCTGCGGCTCGGCGCCTATGAGCTCATCTGGGTCGACGAGACCCCGGACGCCGTCGTCCTCGACGAGATGGTGCAGCTGGCGAAGGAGTTCTCCACGGACGAGTCGCCCTCGTTCGTGAACGGCCTGCTCGGACGGCTGAAGGAGCTCAAGCCCTCGCTCCGCCGCGACGAGGTCTGAGACAGACAGAACGCCGGAGGGCCCGCAGCGTGACTGCCGCGGGCCCTCCGGCGTTCCCGTACCGTCGAGGGCTGCCAGGCCCTCAGAACGCCGCCGGGGTGGCCGAAACCCATACGGTTTCGGCCACCCCGGCGGTACGTTTCTGCTGCTCCCCCTGGAGCGGTCAGGCGTCCTCGTGGGTCGCCACCGCGCGGCGCGCGTCCGCGTCCAGGACGCCCCAGCTGATCAGCTGCTCGGTGAGGACCGAAGGCGACTGGTCGTAGATGACGGCGAGTGTACGCAGGTCGTCCTGGCGGATCGAGAGCACCTTGCCGTTGTAGTCACCGCGCTGCGACTGGATCGTGGCCGCGTAGCGCTGAAGCGGGCCCGCCTTCTCGGCCGGCACCGTGGCCAGCCGCTCCAGGTCCAGGACCAGCTTCGGCGGCGGCTCGGCGGCGCCGCCCGGGGTGGTGCCCGGGAGCAGCTCCTGCACCGGAACGCCGTAGAAGTCCGCCAGCTCGGCAAGGCGCTGTACGGTCACGGCACGGTCGCCGCGCTCGTACGAACCGACCACGACCGCCTTCCAGCGTCCCTGGGACTTCTCCTCGACACCGTGGAGGGAAAGGCCCTGCTGGGTGCGGATCGCCCGGAGCTTGGCCCCGAGCTGTTTGGCGTATTCGCTGGACATATAGCTCCCCGGCACTGTGTCGACGCGTCTGGCGTGGGTGCCAGGCCGCGCGGCTGGTAACTCACTGTGAGGTTACGCAGCGTTACTCTGCCGCGTCAAGCCGAATGGTCCGCACCGACTCTTCCGTGGTATCGGCACTCTGTTAGGCCGAGCGGGTGATCCGAGGGGGCCGTCCGGGCGACAGCGCGGGCCTGCTACCGTGGATGGCGCAATCCCGACGTCCTTTAAGGTCCGTCCCGTGAGGCGGAGAAGGAGGTCCGTTTCGTATGGACACGCACGACTCGCAGTCCGATGCCCGGCCCGTTCTCGAAGGGCCCGACATCGCACGGGTACTGACCCGTATCGCCCACGAGATCGTCGAACGCGCAAAGGGCGCCGACGACGTGGTGCTCCTCGGCATTCCGACCCGGGGCGTCTTCCTCGCCCGGCGGATCGCCGACAAGCTCGAGCAGATCACCGAGCGCAAGGTTCCCTGCGGCTCGCTCGACATCACCATGTACCGCGACGACCTGCGCATGCACCCGCCGCGTGCGCTGGCCCGCACCGAGATCCCCGGTGACGGCATCGACGGCAAGCTCGTCGTCCTCGTCGACGACGTCCTCTTCTCCGGCCGCACCATCCGCGCCGCCCTCGACGCCCTGAACGACATCGGGCGCCCCCGCGCGGTGCAGCTCGCGGTCCTCGTCGACCGCGGCCACCGCGAACTGCCCATCCGCGCCGACTACGTCGGCAAGAACCTCCCCACGTCGTTGCGGGAGACGGTCAAGGTCCAGCTCGCCGAGGAGGACGGTCGCGACACCGTGCTGCTCGGTGCCAAGCAGACCGCCCAGTAGCGCTCCAGGCGTACACCGCTGTCGTACGCCCGCTCAGTGCGCCCTGGCGCACCCGTCTGCCCCAATTCTCCAGCTTGAACTGCCTTACGGAGCCTGACAGATGCAGCGTCATCTCATCTCGGCCGCCGACCTCACCCGCGACGACGCCGTCCTGATCCTCGACACCGCCGAGGAGATGGCCCGGGTCGCCGACCGGCCGATCAAGAAGCTGCCGACCCTGCGCGGCCGCACGATCGTCAACCTCTTCTTCGAGGATTCCACCCGGACGCGGATCTCCTTCGAGGCCGCCGAGAAGCGGCTCTCCGCGGACGTCATCAACTTCTCCGCCAAGGGTTCGAGCGTGTCCAAGGGCGAGTCCCTGAAGGACACCGCCCAGACCCTGGAGGCCATGGGCGTCGACGCCGTGGTCATCCGGCACGGTGCCTCCGGAGCCCCGTACCGGCTGGCGAACTCCGGCTGGATCGACGCGGCCGTCGTCAACGCCGGCGACGGCACCCACCAGCACCCCACCCAGGCCCTGCTGGACGCCTTCACCATGCGCCGCCGTCTGATCGGCCCGGACGCCGGGATCGGCCAGGACCTCGAAGGCAAGCGCATCACCATCGTCGGCGACGTCCTGCACAGCCGGGTCGCCCGCTCCAACGTCGATCTGCTGCACACCCTCGGCGCCGAGGTCACCCTCGTCGCCCCGCCGACCCTGGTGCCCGTCGGCATCGAGACCTGGCCCTGCGAGGTGTCCTACGACCTCGACAGCACGCTGCCCAAGTCCGACGCGGTGATGATGCTGCGCGTCCAGCGCGAGCGCATGAACGCCGCCTTCTTCCCGACCGAGCGCGAGTACTCCCGGCGCTACGGCCTCGACGGCGACCGCATGGCGCGAATGCCCGAGCACGCCATAGTGATGCACCCCGGCCCGATGGTCCGCGGCATGGAGATCACCGCCGAGGTCGCCGACTCCGACCGCTGCACCGTCGTCGAGCAGGTCGCGAACGGAGTCTCCATCCGGATGGCCGTCCTGTACCTGCTGCTGGGCGGAAACGAACCCGCCGTCACCCAGACCCGTACCGAGGAGAAGTAAGACAGATGAGCAAGATCCTGATCCGTGGTGCGAAGGTGCTCGGCGGCGAGCCGCACGACGTGCTGATCGACGGCGGGACCATCGCCGAGGTGGGCAGCGGGTTGTCCGCCGAGGGCGCCGAGGTCGTCGAGGCCGAGGGTAAGGTGCTGCTGCCGGGCCTGGTCGACCTGCACACCCATCTGCGCGAGCCCGGCCGCGAGGACTCCGAGACCGTCCTCACCGGTACGCGCGCCGCCGCCTCCGGCGGCTACACCACAGTGTTCGCCATGGCCAACACCTTCCCGGTCGCCGACACCGCCGGTGTCGTCGAGCAGGTCTGGCGGCTCGGCAAGGAGCACGGCTACTGCGACGTCCAGCCGATCGGTGCCGTCACGGTCGGCCTGGAGGGCAGGAAGCTCGCCGAGCTGGGCGCCATGCACGAGTCGGCCGCAGGCGTCACCGTCTTCTCCGACGACGGCAAGTGCGTCCACGACGCCGTGATCATGCGCCGGGCCCTGGAGTACGTGAAGGCCTTCGGCGGTGTCGTCGCGCAGCACGCGCAGGAGCCGCGGCTGACCGAGGGCGCCGAGATGAACGAGGGCGTCGTCTCCGCCGAACTGGGGCTCGGGGGCTGGCCCGCGGTGGCCGAAGAATCGATCATCGCCCGGGATGTCCTGCTCGCCGACCACGTCGGCTCCCGCGTCCACATCTGCCACCTGTCGACCGCCGGGTCCGTCGAGATCGTCCGCTGGGCCAAGTCCCGCGGCATCGCCGTCACCGCCGAGGTCACCCCGCACCACCTGCTCCTCACCGACGAGCTGGTCCGGACGTACAACCCCGTCTACAAGGTCAACCCGCCGCTGCGCACCGAGCGCGACGTCATGGCGCTGCGCGAGGCGCTCGCCGACGGCACGATCGACATCGTCGCCACCGACCACGCCCCGCACCCGCACGAGGACAAGGACTGCGAGTGGGCCGCGGCCGCCATGGGCATGGTCGGCCTGGAGACCGCGTTGTCAGTGGTGCAGGACACCATGGTCGACACGGGCCTGCTGGACTGGGCCGGCGTCGCCGACCGTATGTCCGTCAAGCCCGCGCAGATCGGACAGGCCAAGGGGCACGGCCGTCCCGTCTCGGCAGGTGAGCCCGCCAACCTCACCCTCGTCGACACGGCATACCGTGGCTCTGTGGACCCCGCGGGCTTCGCCTCGCGCAGCCGCAACACCCCCTACGAGGGGCGTGAGCTGCCGGGCCGTGTGACGCACACGTGGCTGCGGGGCAAGGCCACGCTCGTCGACGGGAAGCTCACGTGACACCTGTACTTCTGCTGGCCGCCGAGAAGGAATCGGCGCAAGTGACCGACTGGGCCGCCCGTATCGGCTGGGTCGTCGGCCTCGCCCTGTTCGTCGCGCTCGTCTACTGGCTGATGCGCGAGGGCTGGAAGTGGCGCGGCACGCTCCAGGGCGACCTGCCCGAGCTGCCCACGACCCCGGAGGAGACGGGCCCGGCGCGCCTGACGATGAGCGGCCGCTACCACGGCTCCACCACCGCCGGACAGTGGCTCGACCGCATCGTCGCGCACGGTCTGGGCACCCGCAGCCGCACCGAGCTGACTCTCACGGACGCCGGACTGGACGTCGTACGCCCCGGGGCGAGCGACTTCTTCGTCCCGGCCGCACAGCTCCGCGAGGCCCGGCTCGACAAGGGCATCGCAGGCAAGGTACTCACCGAGGGCGGCCTGCTCGTCGTCACCTGGGAGCACGGCGACAAGCTGATCGACTCCGGCTTCCGCTCCGACCACGCGGCCGAGCACAACGAGTGGGTCGAGGCCATCAACTCCATGATCGAAACGAACAGCAGGGAAGGCGCCGAACGATGACGACCTCCACCAGGGGAGCTGCCAAGACTCCCGCCGTACTCGTCCTGGAGGACGGCCGGGTCTTCCGCGGCCGTGCCTACGGGGCCGTGGGGGAGACCTTCGGCGAAGCGGTGTTCTCCACCGGCATGACCGGCTACCAGGAGACCCTCACCGACCCGTCGTACCACCGCCAGGTCGTGGTGATGACCGCACCGCACGTCGGCAACACCGGCGTGAACGACGAGGACCCCGAGTCCAAGCGCATCTGGGTCTCCGGGTACGTCGTGCGTGACCCCGCGCGCGTGCCGTCCAACTGGCGCTCCCGGCGCTCGCTGGACGAGGAGCTGGCGGCGCAGGGCGTCGTCGGCATCTCCGGCATCGACACCCGCGCCCTCACGCGCCACCTGCGCGAGCGCGGCGCCATGCGCGTCGGCATCTTCAGCGGCGACGCCGTCCAGGACGACAGCGCACTCCTCGCGCGCGTGCAGGAAGCCCCGCAGATGAAGGGCGCGAACCTCTCCGCCGAGGTCGCCACCACCGAGCCGTACGTCGTGCCCGCCATCGGCGAGAAGAAGTTCACCGTCGCCGCCGTCGACCTCGGCATCAAGGGCATGACCCCGCACCGCATGGCCGAGCGCGGCATCGAGGTGCACGTGCTCCCGGCGACCGCGACCGTCGAAGACGTGTACGCGGTGAACCCGGACGGTGTGTTCTTCTCCAACGGCCCGGGCGACCCGGCCACCGCCGACCACCCGGTCTCCGTGATGCAGGGCGTCCTGGAGCGCGGCACCCCGCTGTTCGGCATCTGCTTCGGCAACCAGATCCTGGGCCGCGCGCTCGGCTTCGGCACCTACAAGCTGAAGTACGGCCACCGCGGCATCAACCAGCCGGTGCAGGACCGTACGACCGGCAAGGTCGAGGTCACCGCGCACAACCACGGCTTCGCCGTCGACGCCCCGCTCGACCAGGTCTCCGAGACCCCGTTCGGCCGCGCCGAGGTGTCCCACGTGTGCCTGAACGACAACGTGGTGGAGGGGCTCCAGCTCCTCGACCGCCCCGCCTTCAGCGTCCAGTACCACCCCGAAGCGGCAGCCGGCCCGCACGACGCCGCCTACCTGTTCGACCGCTTCGTATCCCTGATGGAGGGCCAGCGTGCCTAAGCGCACCGATATCCAGTCCGTCCTGGTCATCGGCTCCGGCCCGATCGTCATCGGCCAGGCCGCCGAGTTCGACTACTCCGGCACCCAGGCGTGCCGGGTCCTGAAGGCCGAGGGCCTGCGGGTCGTCCTGGTGAACTCCAACCCGGCGACGATCATGACCGACCCGGAGATCGCCGACGCCACCTACGTCGAGCCCATCACCCCCGAGTTCGTCGAGAAGATCATCGCCAAGGAGCGCCCGGACGCGTTGCTGCCCACCCTGGGCGGCCAGACGGCCCTCAACACCGCGATCTCGCTGCACGAGAACGGCGTCCTGGACAAGTACGGCGTCGAGCTGATCGGCGCCAACGTCGAGGCGATCCACAAGGGCGAGGACCGCGACCAGTTCAAGGAGGTCGTGGAGGAGGTCCGCAAGAAGATCGGCCACGGCGAGTCCGCCCGGTCCTACATCTGCCACTCCATGGACGACGTCCTCAAGGGCGTCGAGGAGCTCGGCGGCTACCCGGTCGTCGTCCGCCCGTCCTTCACCATGGGCGGCGCCGGCTCCGGCTTCGCCCACGACGAGGAGGAGCTGCGCCGCATCGCCGGTCAGGGCCTCACGCTCTCGCCGACCACCGAGGTGCTCCTGGAGGAGTCCATCCTCGGCTGGAAGGAGTACGAGCTGGAGCTGATGCGCGACAAGCACGACAACGTCGTGGTCGTCTGCTCCATCGAGAACTTCGACCCCATGGGCGTGCACACCGGTGACTCCATCACCGTCGCCCCGGCGATGACGCTCACCGACCGCGAGTACCAGACCCTGCGCGACATCGGCATCGCCGTCATCCGCGAGGTCGGCGTCGACACCGGCGGCTGCAACATCCAGTTCGCCGTGAACCCCGACGACGGCCGCGTGATCGTCATCGAGATGAACCCGCGCGTGTCCCGCTCCTCGGCGCTCGCCTCCAAGGCGACCGGCTTCCCGATCGCCAAGATCGCCGCCAAGCTCGCCGTCGGCTACACGCTGGACGAGATCCCGAACGACATCACGCAGGAGACCCCGGCCTCCTTCGAGCCGACGCTCGACTACGTGGTCGTGAAGGCCCCGCGCTTCGCCTTCGAGAAGTTCCCGAGCGCGGACTCCACCCTCACCACCACCATGAAGTCGGTCGGCGAGGCCATGGCCATCGGCCGCAACTTCACCGAGGCCTTCCAGAAGGCCCTGCGCTCGCTGGAGAAGAAGGGCAGCCAGTTCACCTTCGTCGGCGAGCCCGGCTCCGCCGGAAACAAGGACGAGCTGCTGCGCGAGGCGGTCCGTCCCACCGACGGCCGGATCAACACCGTCATGCAGGCCATCCGCGCGGGCGCCTCGCCCGAGGAGGTCTTCGAGTACACGAAGATCGACCCCTGGTTCGTCGACCAGCTCTTCCTGATCAAGGAGATCGCCGACGAGCTGGCCGCGGCACCCGAGCTGACCACCGACCTGCTCGCCGAGGCCAAGCGGCACGGCTTCTCCGACACGCAGATCGGCGAGATCCGCGGCCTGCGCGAGGACGTCGTCCGCGAGGTCCGGCACGCGCTGGGCATCCGCCCGGTGTACAAGACGGTCGACACCTGCGCCGCCGAGTTCGCCGCGAAGACGCCGTACTTCTACTCCTCCTACGACGAGGAGACCGAGGTCGCGCCCCGGACCAAGCCGGCCGTCATCATCCTGGGCTCCGGCCCGAACCGCATCGGCCAGGGCATCGAGTTCGACTACTCCTGCGTCCACGCCTCCTTCGCGCTGAGCGACGCCGGGTACGAGACCGTGATGGTCAACTGCAACCCGGAGACCGTCTCCACGGACTACGACACCTCCGACCGCCTGTACTTCGAGCCGCTGACGCTCGAAGACGTGCTGGAGATCGTCCACGCCGAGCAGCAGGCCGGCCCGGTCGCGGGCGTCGTCGTCCAGCTCGGCGGCCAGACCCCGCTGGGCCTGTCGCAGGCGCTGAAGGACAACGGCGTACCGATCGTGGGCACGTCCCCGGAGGCCATCCACGCCGCCGAGGACCGGGGCGCCTTCGGCCGGGTCCTCAAGGAGGCCGGCCTCCCGGCCCCCAAGCACGGCACCGCCACCACCTTCGCCGAGGCCAAGGCCATCGCCGACGAGATCGGCTACCCGGTCCTGGTCCGCCCGTCGTACGTCCTGGGCGGGCGCGGCATGGAGATCGTCTACGACGAGACGCGCCTGGAGGCGTACATCGCCGAGTCGACCGAGATCAGCCCGTCCCGTCCGGTCCTGGTCGACCGGTTCCTCGACGACGCGATCGAGATCGACGTCGACGCGCTCTACGACGGCCAGGAGCTGTACCTCGGCGGCGTCATGGAGCACATCGAGGAGGCCGGCATCCACTCCGGCGACTCGGCGTGCGCCCTGCCCCCGATCACCCTCGGCGGCTTCGACATCAAGCGCCTGCGCGCCTCCACGGAGGGCATCGCGAAGGGCGTCGGGGTGCGCGGCCTGATCAACATCCAGTTCGCGCTCGCCGGCGACATCCTCTACGTCCTGGAGGCCAACCCGCGCGCCTCCCGGACCGTCCCCTTCACCTCGAAGGCGACCGCGGTGCCGCTGGCCAAGGCCGCCGCCCGGATCTCGCTGGGCGCCACGATCGCCGAGCTGCGCGCCGAGGGCCTGCTGCCGGCCAGCGGCGACGGCGGCGAGCTGCCGTTCGACGCGCCGATCTCCGTCAAGGAGGCCGTCATGCCGTGGTCGCGTTTCCGCGACATCCACGGCCGCGGCGTCGACACGGTTCTCGGCCCGGAGATGCGCTCCACGGGCGAGGTCATGGGCATCGACTCCGTCTTCGGCACGGCGTACGCCAAGTCGCAGGCGGGCGCCTACGGCCCGCTGCCCACCAAGGGCCGCGCGTTCATCTCGGTCGCCAACCGCGACAAGCGCTCGATGATCTTCCCGGCGCGCGAGCTGGTCGCGCATGGCTTCGAGCTGCTCGCCACCTCCGGCACGGCCGAGGTCCTCAAGCGCAACGGCATCAACGCCACGATCGTGCGCAAGCAGTCCGAGGGCACCGGCCCGAACGGCGAGAAGACCATCGTCCAGCTCATCCACGACGGCGAGGTCGACCTCATCGTCAACACCCCGTACGGCACCGGCGGCCGCCTCGACGGCTACGACATCCGCACGGCGGCCGTGGCACGCTCCGTGCCCTGCCTGACGACGGTCCAGGCGCTCGCGGCGGCGGTCCAGGGCATCGACGCCCTCAACCGCGGCGACGTGAGCGTCCGATCGCTCCAGGAACACGCGGAACACCTGACCGCGGCCCGCGACTAGCAGCCCCGAGGGGGACACCGGAAACGGTGTCCCCCTCTTCGTGAGGACGCCATGTCTTCGTGAGGACACCATGTACAAGATCTTCTTCAGCCTGTTCTTCAAGCGGATGGACCCGGAGCAGGCCCACCACCTGGCCTTCCGCTGGATCCGCCTGGCCGCCCGCGTGCCCGTGCTGCGCACCTTCCTCGCGGCCGCCCTCGCACCCCGCCACAAGGAGCTGCGCACGGAGGCCTTCGGGCTGCGCATGCACGGCCCCTTCGGTCTCGCCGCGGGCTTCGACAAGAACGCCGTCGGCATCGACGGCATGGCGATGCTCGGCTTCGACCACGTCGAGATCGGCACGGTCACCGGCGAGCGCCAGCCCGGCAACCCCAAGCAGCGGCTGTTCCGCCTGGTCAAGGACCGGGCACTGATCAACCGCATGGGCTTCAACAACGACGGATCGCTCCGCGTCGCCGCCCGTCTGGCCTCCCGGACGCCCGTCTTCAAGACCGTCGTCGGCGTCAACATCGGCAAGACCAAGGTCGTACCCGAGGAGGAGGCCGTCGCGGACTACGTGAAGTCCGCCGAGCGGCTGGCGCCCTACGCCGACTACCTCGTGGTCAACGTCTCCTCCCCGAACACGCCCGGTCTGCGCAACCTCCAGGCCACGGAGGCGCTGCGTCCGCTCCTGAGCGCCGTCCGCGAGGCCGCCGACCGCACGGTGTCCGCACGGCGTGTCCCGCTCCTGGTCAAGATCGCGCCGGACCTCGCCGACGAGGACATCGACGCCGTCGCCGACCTCGCCGTGGAACTCGGCCTGGACGGGATCATCGCGACGAACACCACCATCGCGCGCGAGGGACTGGGCCTGAAGTCCGACCCCTCCCTGGCCAAGGAGACCGGCGGCCTGTCCGGCGCGCCCCTGAAGGAACGCTCCCTGGAGGTCCTGCGCCGCCTCTACGCGCGCGTGGGCGACCGGATCACCCTGGTGGGCGTCGGGGGCGTCGAGAACGCCGAGGACGCCTGGCAGCGCATCCTGGCCGGTGCCACGCTGGTCCAGGGCTACAGCGCCTTCATCTACGAGGGGCCGTTTTACGCTCGCGATCTCCACAAGGGGCTCGCCGCGCGCCTGCGCACCAGCCCGTACGCCACGCTCGCCGACGCGGTGGGCGCCGACGTGAGGAAGCCGTCATGAGCGGTCTCGAACCCTTCGGCGCGCGTCTGCGCCGGGCCATGGACGAGCGCGGCCCGCTGTGCGTCGGCATCGACCCGCACGCCTCGCTGCTCGCCGAGTGGGGCCTCAACGACGACGTGGCGGGCCTGGAGAGGTTCAGCCGCACGGTCGTCGAGGCGGTGGCCGACCGGGTCGCCGTGCTCAAGCCGCAGAGCGCGTTCTTCGAGCGGTTCGGCTCGCGCGGCGTCGCCGTCCTGGAGAAGGCGGTGGCCGAGGCGCGGGCGGCGGGCGCGCTGGTCGTGATGGACGCCAAGCGCGGCGACATCGGCTCGACCATGGCCGCCTACGCCGAGTCCTTCCTGCACGAGGACGCCCCGCTGTTCTCCGACGCCCTGACCGTCTCGCCGTACCTCGGCTACGGCTCGCTGAGCCCGGCCGTCGCGCTGGCCCGGGAGAGCGGCGCCGGGCTGTTCGTGCTGGCGCTGACCTCCAACCCGGAGGGCGGCGAGGTCCAGCACGCGGTGCGGTCCGACGGCCGGAACGTCGGAGCGACGATGCTGGCGCACCTGTCCGCCGAGAACGCGGGGGAAGAGCCCCTGGGGTCCTTCGGCGCGGTCGTCGGCGCGACCCTCGGTGACCTGTCGTCGTACGACCTGGACATCAACGGCCCGCTCCTCGCGCCCGGCATCGGTGCCCAGGGGGCCACGCCGGCCGATCTTCCCCGGGTCTTCGGGACGGCGGTGCGCAATGTCGTGCCGAACGTCAGCCGGGGAGTGCTACGCCACGGTCCCGACGCGGTCGCGCTGCGTGACGCCGCGGAGCGCTTCGCGGAGGAGATCCGTCACACCGTGACCTCCTCCTGACCTCCTCCTGACCTCTTCCGGAGTCCTCCGATGAGTGGTCCGGGGCGTGCTTGAGCCTGAATACATCCTCAAATCCGGGGCAGTATGTCCTAAATGTCCGTTCAGATGAAGGCTGACCAGGACTTTTCCGCTGTTCTCGCTGACTCTGGCGGACTTGCCCGCTAGTCTCCGACGAGAGTGAACGGGCAAGCGTGTTGCTCGTAGCTCCCCAGGTGTGGGGCGACTAGGTTCCTCACCGGTCCGTATCCGACAGTTCGACATCCGAGGTGACGTAGGCGTGGCTCTTCCGCCCCTTACCCCTGAACAGCGCGCAGCCGCGCTCGAAAAGGCCGCCGCGGCTCGCCGGGAGCGGGCCGAGGTCAAGAATCGACTCAAGCACTCCGGCGCCTCCCTTCACGAGGTCATCAAGCAGGGTCAGGAGAACGACGTCATCGGCAAGATGAAGGTCTCCGCCCTCCTCGAGTCCCTCCCGGGCGTGGGCAAGGTCCGCGCCAAGCAGATCATGGAGCGACTCGGTATCTCCGAGAGCCGTCGTGTGCGCGGCCTCGGGTCCAACCAGATCGCATCCCTGGAGCGCGAGTTCGGCAGCACCGGCTCCTGAACCGGGCACTCCGGGGAAGCGAGTCCCGGGCACTCCGGGATTGCTGGATAATCGCTGCATGGCTGCAACACCCCGGGGGATGACCCCCGTACCCCCGGACGTACGTCCGCGGCTGACCGTGCTCTCCGGCCCCTCCGGGGTCGGCAAGAGCACGGTCGTCGCCCATATGCGCAAGGAACACCCCGAGGTCTGGCTCTCGGTGTCGGCGACGACCCGCAAGCCCCGCCCCGGCGAGAAGCATGGAGTCCACTACTTCTTCGTCACCGACGACGAGATGGACAAGCTGATCGCCAACGGTGAACTGCTGGAGTGGGCCGAGTTCGCCGGCAACCGCTACGGCACGCCGCGCGCGGCCGTGCAGGAGCGCCTGGAGAAGGGCGAGCCCGTCCTCCTCGAGATCGACCTCCAGGGCGCCCGTCTGGTCCGGGAGTCGATGCCCGAGGCCCAGCTGGTGTTCCTGGCTCCCCCCTCCTGGGAGGAACTGGTGCGCAGACTCACCGGGCGGGGCACCGAACCGCCCGAGGTGATCGAGCGCCGGCTCCAGGCGGCGAAGACCGAACTGGCGGCCGAGCCGGAGTTCGATACGACCCTGGTCAACACCTCCGTCGAGGACGTGGCTCGCGAGCTGCTAGCCTTGGTGGACGTCGTGTGACCATCGCTGATCGATTCCGGGTCTCGCTGATCACCCCGACAGAATCTTTCCCATCCATCGGAAGGTAGAGCGTGTCCTCTTCCATCTCCGCGCCCGAGGGCATCATCAACCCGCCGATCGACGAGCTCCTCGAGGCCACCGACTCGAAGTACAGCCTCGTGATCTACGCGGCCAAGCGGGCCCGCCAGATCAACGCGTACTACTCGCAGCTCGGCGAGGGTCTCCTCGAGTACGTCGGTCCTCTCGTCGACACCCACGTCCACGAGAAGCCGCTCTCGATCGCCCTTCGCGAGATCAACGCGGGGCTGCTGACGTCCGAGGCCGTCGAGGGCCCGGCGCAGTAAGTGCTATTTGCAGCTCGACGCTGACTTTTCCACAGGCCCGGCAGGCCGACTGCCGGGCCTGTGGTGTGTCATGGAGTCGTACGTTGTGCCGGTTGCCGAGGTCCGGGGAGAGACGGTGGACAAACCGAAGGTCGTTCTGGGGGTCAGTGGCGGCATCGCCGCGTACAAGGCCTGTGAGCTGCTGCGGCGGCTGACGGAGTCGGGCCATGACGTGCGCGTGGTGCCCACCGCCTCCGCGCTGCACTTCGTCGGCGCCGCCACCTGGTCCGCGCTCTCCGGAAACCCGGTCTCCACCGAGGTGTGGGACGACGTGCACGAGGTCCCGCACGTCCGCATCGGACAGCACGCCGACCTGGTCGTCGTCGCCCCCGCCACCGCCGACATGCTCGCCAAGGCGGCCCACGGCCTCGCCGACGACCTCCTCACCAACACCCTGCTCACCGCCCGCTGCCCGGTCGTCTTCGCTCCCGCCATGCACACGGAGATGTGGGAGCACCCGGCCACCCAGGAGAACGTGGCGACGCTGCGCCGCCGCGGCGCCCTCGTCATCGAACCCGCCGTGGGCCGTCTCACCGGCGTCGACACCGGCAAGGGCCGGCTGCCCGACCCGGGCGAGATCTTCGAGGTCTGCCGCCGGGTGCTGGCCCGGGGCGTGACCGAGCCCGACCTGACGGGCCGGCATGTCGTGGTCAGCGCCGGCGGCACCCGCGAGCCCCTGGACCCCGTCCGGTTCCTCGGCAACCGCTCCTCCGGCAAGCAGGGCTACGCCCTTGCCCGCACCGCGGCCGCCCGCGGCGCCCGCGTCACGCTGATCGCGGCCAACAGCGCCCTGCCCGACCCGGCCGGCGTGGACGTGGTCCCCGTCGGTACCGCCGTGCAGCTGCGCGAGGCGGTGCTGAAGGCGTCCGCCGACGCTGACGCGGTGGTCATGGCGGCGGCGGTGGCGGACTTCCGCCCGGCGGTGTACGCGGCCGGGAAGATCAAGAAGAAGGACGGCCAGGAGCCGGAGCCGATCACCCTGGTGCGGAATCCGGACATCCTCGCGGAGATCTCCGCCGACCGCGCGCGGCCCGGACAGGTGATCGTCGGCTTCGCGGCGGAGACCGACGACGTGCTCGCCAACGGCCGCGCGAAACTGAAGCGCAAGGGCTGCGATCTGCTGGTGGTGAACGAGGTCGGGGAGAGCAGGACCTTCGGTTCCGAGGAGAACGAGGCCGTCGTCCTCGGCGTCGACGGCAGCGAGACCGCGGTGCCGCACGGCCCCAAGGAAGCCCTGGCCGAAACCGTATGGGGCCTGGTGGTCGAGCGTCTTCGCTGATGTTTCAGTCGCCCCCGCGCCTCGGCGAAACCCGGCCGATCGGGGCGTGGCGCCTCTGGCCAACGCGGCTCGCCATTGGGCAGAATGCCCGTGCCGCAGGTCACAGCACTCCCGAGTGGCGAGACAGGGGGACCGTGGCCGAAGCGTGACCGATAAACTGTTCCACGGACGGCGCGAGGTGCAGCCCCCGCCGTCCGCCAATGATCAGCCAGCAGCCGCTGCAACCCCAGGGAGCGTTGTGTCCCGTCGCCTGTTCACCTCGGAGTCCGTGACCGAGGGTCACCCCGACAAGATCGCTGACCAGATCAGCGACACCATTCTCGACGCGCTGCTCCGCGAGGACCCGGCCTCCCGGGTCGCCGTCGAAACCTTGATCACGACCGGCCTGGTGCACGTGGCCGGCGAGGTCACGACCAAGACGTACGCGGACATCGCGACGCTGGTCCGGAGCAAGATCCTCGAAATCGGCTACGACTCCTCGAAGAAGGGCTTCGACGGCGCCTCCTGCGGTGTCTCGGTGTCGATCGGCGCGCAGTCCCCGGACATCGCCCAGGGCGTGGACACGGCTTACGAGTCCCGCGTCGAGGGCGACGAGGACGAGCTCGACAAGCAGGGCGCGGGCGACCAGGGCCTGATGTTCGGCTACGCGACGGACGAGACGCCGACGCTGATGCCGCTGCCGATCTTCCTGGCGCACCGCCTGTCGAAGCGCCTGTCCGACGTGCGCAAGAACGGCACGATCCCCTACCTGCGCCCGGACGGCAAGACGCAGGTCACCATCGAGTACGACGGCGACAAGGCGGTCCGCCTGGACACCGTGGTGGTCTCCTCCCAGCACGCCTCCGACATCGACCTGGACTCGCTCCTGGCTCCGGACATCAAGGAGTTCGTCGTCGATCCGGAGCTCAAGGCGCTGCTCGACGAGGGCATCAAGCTCGACACGGAGAACTACCGCCTCCTGGTCAACCCCACCGGCCGCTTCGAGATCGGCGGCCCCATGGGTGACGCCGGCCTGACCGGCCGCAAGATCATCATCGACACCTACGGCGGCATGGCCCGCCACGGCGGCGGCGCCTTCTCCGGCAAGGACCCGTCCAAGGTCGACCGCTCCGCGGCGTACGCGATGCGCTGGGTCGCGAAGAACGTCGTCGCCGCGGGTCTCGCCACCCGCTGCGAGGTCCAGGTGGCCTACGCCATCGGCAAGGCCGAGCCGGTGGGTCTGTTCGTCGAGACCTTCGGCACCGCCAAGATCGACACGGAGAAGATCGAGAAGGCGATCGACGAGGTCTTCGATCTCCGTCCGGCCGCCATCATCCGCGACCTCGACCTGCTCCGCCCGATCTACTCCCAGACGGCCGCCTACGGCCACTTCGGCCGCGAGCTTCCGGAGTTCACCTGGGAGCGGACGGACCGCGTGGACGCCCTGCGCAAGGCCGTGGGGCTGTAAGTCCCCGGAGGACGGAGGGGCCGCAGGCCCGACGCCGTCGCGGTACCTCGCGAGGCCCGGCACCCTTCGGGGCGCCGGGCCTCGTCGTGTGCCCGGTGCGCGGGCGACGGGGTACTCGGGCGCCGTCGGATGTCAGTGGCGTTTGGTAAGAATGCAAGAGTGAGCAGCGAGAACGACCAGGCGGGCGGCGGCGCGGAGGGTGCGCCGCCCGAGCAGCTCGCGCTCATCCGGGAGAATGTGCGGAAGGCCAAGACGCCCCGGGCCAAGCCGCGGACCTGGCGGGGGGCCGCGCTCGCCAAGGACCTGCCCGTCGCGCGGGTGCTCGTCGACAAGGGCGTGCTCCATCTCGACCGGTACTTCGACTACGCCGTGCCCGAGGAACTGGACGAGCAGGCCCAGCCGGGCGTGCGGGTGCGGGTGCGCTTCGGTGCCGGGCGGCACCGGGTGCGGGAAGGGCGGCGCGAGGGCGGCGGGCTGATCGACGGGTTCCTCGTCGAGCGGCTGCCCGAGTCCGACTACTCGGGTCCGCTGGCCGCGCTCGCCCAGGTCGTGTCGCCCGAGCGGGTGCTGAGCGAGGAGTTGCTGGGCCTGGCCCGGGCGGTCGCCGACCGGTACGCGGGCAGCCTCGCCGACGTCCTGCAACTCGCCGTACCGCCGCGCAACGCCCGGGCCGAGCAGCGCCCCTCGCCCGCACCGCTGCCGCCGCCCCCGGCGCCCGAGGCAGGCTCCTGGCAGCGGTACGAGCGGGGAGCGGCCTTCCTGGAGTCACTGGCCTCCGGCGGTGCCCCACGGGCTGTGTGGAACGCGCTGCCCGGACCGGAGTGGAGCGAGGAGCTGGCCCGGGCCGTCGTGGCGACGCTGGCCTCCGGTCGCGGGGCCCTCGCCGTCCTGCCCGACGGGCGGGCGGTCGCGCGGGTCGACGCCGCCCTGACCGCCCTGCTGGGGGAGGGGCGGCACGCGGTGCTCACCGCCGACGCGGGGCCCGAGAAGCGGTACGCGCAGTGGCTCGCGGTCCGGCGGGGCTCCGTACGGGCCGTGATCGGGACCCGGGCCGCGATGTTCGCACCGGTCCAGCACCTCGGGCTCGTGGCCGTCTGGGACGACGGGGACGACAGCCACAGCGAGCAGCACGCCCCGCAGCCCCACGCACGTGAGGTGCTGCTGCTGCGGGCCGCCCAGGACAAGTGCGGCTTCCTGCTGGGCAGCTGGGGCTGCACGGTGGAGGCCGCGCAGCTCGTCGAGAGCGGATGGGCGCGCCCGCTGGTCGCCGGGCGTGAGCAGGTGCGCGCCGCCGCTCCGCTCGTCCGCACCGTCGGGGACGGGGACCTCGCACGGGACGAGGCCGCCCGTGCCGCCCGGCTGCCGACCCTCGCCTGGCAGGTCGTCAGGGACGGTCTGCGGCAGGGCCCGGTGCTGGTGCAGGTGCCCCGGCGGGGATACGTGCCGCGCATGGCGTGCGCCAACTGCCGGGCGCCCGCGCGGTGCCGACAGTGCTCCGGGCCGCTGGAAACGCGGGACGGCGGTGCGTTGTGCTGCGGGTGGTGCGGTCGTGAGGAGAGCGGCTGGCACTGCCCGGAGTGCGGTGCCTTCCGGCTGCGCGCCTCCGTGGTGGGCGCGCGGCGGACCGCCGAGGAACTCGGACGGGCCTTCCCGGCCGTTCCGGTGCGGACCTCGGGTCGTGAGCACGTGCTCGACACGGTGCCGGGGGCGCCCGCCCTGGTGGTGAGCACGCCGGGAGCCGAGCCCGTCGCCGAGGGCGGTTATGCGGCGGCGTTGCTGCTGGACGGGTGGGCCATGCTCGGGCGGCCCGATCTGCGGGCCGGGGAGGACGCGTTGCGGCGGTGGATCGCGGCCGGGTCGCTCGTCCGGCCGCAGCCGGCCGGCGGCACGGTGGTGGTCGTGGCCGAGCCGACGCTGCGGCCCGTCCAGGCGCTCGTACGGTGGGACCCCGTCGGTCACGCGGTGCGGGAACTCGCCGAGCGGGCCGAGCTGGGGTTTCCGCCGGTGTCGCGGATGGCGGCCGTGTCGGGGCCGGCGGAATCGGTGGCCGAGTTTCTCCGTGCGGCCGAACTGCCACCGGAGGCCGAGGTGCTGGGGCCGGTGCCGTTGCCCGTCCCCGCAGCGGGGCGACTGCGGCGGGCGGGGGCCCCGCCGCCCGGGGAGGAGTGGGAGCGGGCGCTGATCCGGGTGCCGCCGGGGAAGGGCGCCGCGCTGGCCGCCGCGCTGAAGGCCGCGCAGGCCGCGCGGATGGCTCGGGGGAGCGGGAGTGGCAGTGGCGGTGCCGGCGGGAGTGGGGTGTGGGTGCGGATCGATCCGGCGGACATCGGGTGAGCCGCTGCCAGGGGTGCGGCGGGGCAGTGTCCGTGGAGCCGGCTGTCCTCCGGCACGGTGACGTGCGCGAGCAGTGCTGCGGCACGGCAGCGTCCGAACACGCCGCTGCCCTCCCGGAGGCGTTCCGAGAGGGCAGGGCACGGGGGCAGGGGCGGCTCAGCCGTTGCGCGGGCCGGGGAAGGCCGTCGGCCTGGCCTCGTCGCGGAGCGCCGGGCTGCCCGCCGTCGGCTGGGTGGGCATGGAGCGGGCCGCCGGGACCGTCGGGACCGTGGGGAGGCCGGTGTTCACACTGACCGTGCGGGCGCCGGACGGCTCCGGTGTGCGCTCCGCCTCGGCCGCGGCCGGCTGGGCCGTGGCACGGCGTGCGCCGTAACGGCGGTGGACCGCCTGTTTGGTGACTCCGAGTGCGGAGCCCACCGCGTCCCACGAGAAGCCGAGTGAGCGGTCGAAGTCCACGGCCGCCGTCACCAGGGTCTCGACACTGTCCCGCAGCTCCTGGGCGAGACGTACTGTCGGGGCGGGGGCGCGTCCGTAGACGACGAAGCCCGTGGAGGGGCCGGAGCGGCGCGGGCGGTAGACGTTGCCCAACTGGGCGGTGAGTGTGCGCAGTGCGTCCACCTGCCGGCGGACCCGCTCGATGTCCCGCACCAGCAAGTGCAGGCTGGCCCGAGCCTGGGCGTCGTGGGTTGCGTGGTCGGCCATGAACAAGCCTCTCGAACCGGCGTTGAAAGGAATGGGCCGCGATCGCGGCCCGATGTGGTCAACTCTGTCTTGACCAACGCGGATTCGCTCCGCGGGTCACGGTGTGGGGGCGTGGGGCCATATTCGTGCGCCTGTTTGCGCGGGGTGTGCGCCTCGGCCTTCGGTCTCGGCTCGTCTCCCGCCCGCGCATCACCCGTAACGGTTGGCCAAGAAGCTGAGGTCTCCCGTGGGGGCCGGGCGCCGTCGGCGGCTTTCCGTTCCCGGGCTCATAGACTTGGGCGTTGCCCGTCCTTGATCCCCTCCCCGAGAGGCCCCCACCACCCCATGAAGCTCGTCTTCGCCGGTACACCCGAGGTCGCCGTTCCCGCTCTGGACGCTCTTCTCGCCTCTGAGCGGCACGAGGTGGCCGCTGTCGTCACGCGGCCCGACGCGCCGGCCGGGCGGGGGCGCAGGCTCGTCGCGTCGCCCGTCGCCGAGCGGGCGGAGGAGGCCGGGATCGAGGTGCTGAAGCCCGCGAAGCCGAAGGACCCCGAGTTCCTGGAGCGGCTGCGGGAGATCGGGCCGGACTGCTGTCCCGTCGTCGCCTACGGCGCGCTGCTGCCCCGTGTCGCCCTCGACGTCCCCACTCACGGCTGGGTCAATCTGCACTTCTCCCTGCTGCCGGCCTGGCGCGGTGCCGCGCCCGTGCAGCACGCCATCATGGCCGGGGACGAGATCACCGGGGCTTCCACCTTCCTGATCGAGGAGGGGCTCGACTCCGGTCCGGTCTACGGGACGGTCACCGAGGAGATCCGGACGACCGACACCAGCGGGGATCTGCTGACGCGGCTGGCCTTCGCCGGCTCCGGGCTGCTCGCGGCGACCATGGACGGGATCGAGGACGGCACGCTGAAGGCCGTACCGCAGCCGGCCGAGGGGGTCAGCCTGGCCCCGAAGGTCAACGTCGAGGACGCCCGCGTCGACTGGACGACTCCCGCGCTGCGCGTCGACCGGATGGTGCGGGGCTGCACTCCGGCTCCCGGCTCCTGGACCACCTTCCGCGGTGAGCGGCTCAAGCTCATCCAGGTCACCCCCGTGCCGGACCGGACGGATCTCGCCCCGGGGCAGATCTCCGCCGGGAAGAACAACCTGTACGTCGGCACCGGCTCGTACGCCGTCGAACTGCTCTGGGTGCAGGCCCAGGGCAAGAAGCCGATGCGGGCGGCGGACTGGGCACGCGGGGTGCGGATCGCAGAGGGCGAGCGGCTCGGGGGCTGACACAGCGACACGTCCGGGGCGGCGTAGGCTGGACGGCGCACTTCTTCTCACACCCGGAGCACCTTTTTCGTGAGCGACCAGCCCCGCCGGCCCCGTAAGTCCGGCAAGCCCTACCGGCGGCCCCAGAAGGACCCCGTCCGCATCCTCGCCTTCGAGGCGCTGAGGGCCGTGGACGAGCGGGACGCCTACGCCAACCTCGTTCTGCCGCCGCTGTTGCGCAAGGCGCGGGAGAAAGAGGGACCCGAGAAGTTCGACGCCCGGGACGCGGCGCTCGCCACCGAGCTGGTGTACGGGACGCTGCGACGGCAGGGGACGTACGACGCGGTCCTCTCGGCCTGCGTGGACCGGCCGCTGGGGGAGGTCGACCCGCCGGTGCTGGACGTGCTGAGCCTCGGCGCGCATCAGCTGCTCGGGACGCGGATCCCGACGCACGCGGCCGTGTCCGCCACCGTCGAACTCGCGCGGGTCGTGCTCGGCGACGGGCGGGCCAAGTTCGTCAACGCCGTGCTGCGGAAGGTCGCGCAGCACGATCTGGACGGCTGGCTGGAGCGGGTCGCGCCGCCCTACGACGCGGATCCCGAGGACCATCTCGCCGTCGTCCACTCGCATCCGCGGTGGGTCGTGTCGGCGCTGTGGGACTCCCTCGGCGGCGGTCGCGCCGGCATCGAGGACCTGCTGCGCGCCGACAACGAGCGGCCCGAGGTCACCCTGGTGGCGCGGCCCGGGCGGGCCACCGCCGAGGAGCTGCTCGAAGAGGACGCCGCCGTGCCGGGGCACTGGTCGCCGTATGCCGTGCGGCTGACCGAGGGCGGTGAGCCGGGTGCCGTCGCGGCCGTGCGGGACGGGCGTGCGGGCGTGCAGGACGAGGGCAGCCAGTTGGTGGCGCTCGCCCTCGCCAACGCGCCGCTGGACGGGCCCGACCGGCGGTGGCTGGACGGGTGTGCGGGGCCCGGCGGCAAAGCCGCGCTGCTCGGCGCCCTCGCGGCCCAGCGGGGCGCGCTGCTCGTCGCCTCCGAGAAGCAGACCCACCGGGCCGGGCTCGTGGCCAGGGCGCTGGAGGGGAACCCCGGGCCTTACCAGGTGATCGCCGCCGACGGGACGCGTCCGGCGTGGCGGCCCGGCAGCTTCGACCGCGTGCTGGTCGACGTGCCGTGCACCGGGCTCGGTGCCCTGCGGCGCCGCCCCGAGGCGCGCTGGCGGCGTCGGCCAGAGGATTTGGAGGGGTTCGCGCCGTTGCAGCGCGGCCTGCTGCGTACCGCCCTGGAGTCGGTGCGGGTCGGCGGCGTCGTCGGCTACGCGACCTGTTCGCCGCACCTCGCAGAGACCCGGGCCGTCGTCGCCGACGTGCTCAAGCAGCACCCGGACACCGATCTCATCGACGCCCGGCCGCTGCTGCCCGGCGTACCGGACCTCGGCGAGGGGCCCGACGTGCAGCTCTGGCCGCATGTGCACGGGACCGACGCGATGTACCTGGCGCTCATCCGCCGGACCGGCTGACCCCCGCTCCGACGCTCTCCCGGGCCGCCGCACCGCCGTCCTCCCTGGCCAGCCGGTGCGGCCACCACACCTTCGGCCCCACGTCCAGGAACAGCGACGTCACCAGGACCGAGCGCACGATGAACGTGTCGATGAGGACGCCGAGGGCGACCGCGAAGCCGATCTCGGCGAAGGCGACCATCGGCAGGGTGCCGAGGGCGGCGAAGGTGCCGGCCAGGACCAGGCCGGCGGAGGTGATGACCGCGCCGGTGGCGGCGAGACCCGTGACCACGCCCGGTCTGGTGCCCTGGTGGACCGCCTCCTCGCGGATGCGTGTGGTGAGGAAGATGTTGTAGTCGATGCCCAGGGCGACCAGGAAGACGAAGACGAACAGGGGGAAGTCGGTCGCCTCGCCCGCGTAGCCGAAGATGTGGCGGAACGCCAGCGCGCTGATGCCGAGGGCCGCCGCGAACGACAGGATCACCGTCCCGATCAGCAGCAGCGGGGCGATCAGGGCGCGCAGCAGCACGCACAGGATCAGCAGGACGACCACCAGCACCAGCGGGATGATCAGCACGTTGTCGTGGGTGATCGCCTTGTCCATGTCCACCAGGCCCGCCGTACCGCCGCCCACCTTGGCGTCGGCGTCCGGTACCGCGTGGACGGTGTCCCGTACCCGCTCCACGGTCTGTTTCGCAGCGTCGCTGTCGGCCGGGGCGGTCATCGTGGCCTCGAAGAGGACCCTGCCCTGGAAGGATGGTTTCGTGCCCGGTGGCAGGCCCAGCGACTCCGGGACCACGCCCGGCGTGGCGGCGACCGCGCGACCCACCTGCTGGGCCTGCGTCTGGTTGCTGACGATGACGAGCGGATTGCCGCTGCCCGCCGGGAAGTAGCGCGCCGACACCTCCTGGCCGGTGATCGAGTCCGGTTTCCCGGTGAACGCGTCCGCGTTGCCGATGCCCTCCGCGCGCAGCTGGATCAGGCCCAGCGAACAGACCGCCAGGACCAGTGTCGTGACGGCCCAGGTCGTGCGCGGGCGGCGGGCGATACGGCGGCCCGTGCGCGCCCAGATGCCGCGCTCGGTCGGGTCGGGCGCGCCGTAGTGCGGGATCACCGGCCAGAAGATCCACCGGCCGAAGATCACCAGCAGGGCGGGGAAGAGGCTCATCATCGCCGGCAGGGCGACCGCGACGCCGATGGCGGCCACCGGGCCCAGGCCGCTGGTGGAGTTCATCTCGGCGGCCAGCAGCACCAGCATGCTCAGCACGACCGTCGCGCCGGAGGCGAGCACCGCGGGGCCCGCGCGGTGCAGCGCCAGAGCCATCGCCTCGTGCCGGTCCTCGTGCCGGCGCAGCTCCTCCCGGTAGCGGGCGATCAGCAACAGGGCGTAGTCCGTCCCCGCGCCGAAGACGAGAACCGTGAGGATGCCGGCGCTCTGGCCGTTGACCGTCAGGCCCGCGTGCTCGGCCAGCAGGTAGATCAGCGCCTGGGAGGTGAACAGCGCACAGACCACCGCGATCAGGGGAACCAGCAGCAGGGTCAGGCTGCGGTAGGTGATCAGCAGCATGACGATGACGACCGTCATCGCCGCGAACAGCAGCGTCGAGTCGATGCCCTCGAAGGCCTCCGCGAAGTCCGCCGACGTGCCGCCCGGGCCCGTGATGTGCAGGGCCAGCCCGCCGCCGCCCTCGCCGACGGCGTCCCGGATGGAGTCGACGGCGGGCGAGATCCGCTCCCAGCCCTTCTCGTCCATCGTGATCGGCGCGAAGACCTGCGCCGCCCGCGGACCGTTCTGCCGGTCGAGGACCGGCCCCCGGGTCTCCGCACCCCGGATGCCGTGGTCCCGCAGCTCCTTGAGCTGCCGCACGTCCTCGGCGATCTCCGCCCGGTCCTGGGCCGTCAGCCCGCTGTCCCGGGCGTAGATCACGACCGCCGGGATCTGCTCCGGCCGGAAGTCCTCGGAGAGCTCCAGCACCTGCGTCGACTCCGCGGACCCCGGCAGCCAGGACGACGCGTCGTTGTCCTGAGCGTCGGTGAGCTTCATGGCGAACGGCGCGGCGACGAACAGCACCACCACCCACAGGACCAGTACCAGCCACTTGGCCCGCCGCCCACAGACCAGATGGCCGATGCCCTGTTTCCCGGTCATGGCTCCGCCGCGTGGGAGCGAGCAAGCACGCGCGACCCGCTGCCGACGTGCCGGCGTCCTCGCCCGGGACCGATGCCGACAACCCCCGGAGGGCATGGCAGTCTTAGTTCATGGCCGCGCAGATCAACCCCAGCATCCTGTCCGCCGACTTCGCCCGCCTCGCGGACGAGGCGAAGGCCGTGGAGGGAGCCGACTGGCTCCACGTCGACGTCATGGACAACCATTTCGTCCCGAACCTCACCCTCGGCGTGCCGGTCGTAGAGTCGCTCGCCCGTGCGACGGAGACCCCGCTGGACTGCCATCTGATGATCGAGGCCCCGGACCGGTGGGCGCCCCAGTACGTGGAAGCGGGGGCCGGTTCCGTCACCTTCCATGTCGAGGCGGCCGCCGCCCCGGTCCGGCTCGCCCGGGAGATCCGCGCCAAGGGCGCCCGCGCCTCCATGGCGCTGAAGCCCGCGACCCCCGTCGAGCCGTACGAGGACCTGCTCCCCGAGCTCGACATGCTGCTGATCATGACGGTCGAACCGGGCTTCGGGGGACAGGCCTTCCTCGACATCATGCTTCCGAAGATTCGCCGCACCCGCGAGTTGATCAGCAAGCACGGTCTGGAGCTCTGGCTCCAGGTCGACGGCGGAGTCTCCGCTTCCACCATCGAGCGGTGCGCGGACGCCGGAGCCGACGTTTTCGTGGCCGGATCGGCGGTCTACGGGGCAAACGACCCGGCAGAGGCGGTACGTGCACTACGCACGCAGGCGGAGGCGGCGACCGCCAAGGCCTCCTGGGCCTGCGACCACTGAGCTACAGCAAAGTGAACGGCTCCCATCAGGGCTGATCATCCGCGCCGGATCTGCAAGGATGAACGGCGAATCCAGAGTGTGAACAGCAGTGAGGAGATCGCCGTGTCGGGTATGTCGGCGGGCCGGTCAGCCATGCGGATGGGACCCGCTGAGCTGGTGCAGGCGGCGGCCATGGCCCGCCGCTTCTACCTCGAGGGCAAGTCCAAGATCCAGATCGCGGAGGAGTTCGGCGTCAGCCGCTTCAAGGTGGCCCGGGTCCTGGAGACCGCCCTCGAACGGGATCTCGTACGTATCGAGATCCGTGTGCCTGCGGAGCTGGACGCCGAGCGCTCGGACGCGCTCCGCGCCCGCTACGGCCTCAGGCACGCCGTCGTGGTCGAGTCCCCGGCCGATGCCGAGGAGTCGCCCGACCCCGAGAACCTGGGAGAGGTGGCCGCCGACCTGCTCGGCGAACTGGTCAACGAAGGTGATGTGCTGGGCCTGGCCTGGGGCCGCTCCACCATCCACATGGCGGCGGCGCTCGACCGGCTGCCGCCGTGCACGGTGGTGCAGCTGACGGGCGTGTACGACGCCGGGACCGCCGAGCGCGGCTCGGTCGAGGCGGTACGCCGTGCCGCCCAGGTGTCCGGCGGTGACGCGCACCCCATCTACGCGCCGATGCTGCTGCCCGACGCGGCCACGGCCACGGCGCTGCGCAACCAGACGGGGATCGCCCGGGCCTTCGAGCACTTCGACAAGGTCACCGTCGCCTGCGTCTCCATCGGCTCCTGGGAGCCGGGAATCTCCACGGTGCACGACATGCTCAGTGACGAGGAGCGCGCGCACTACGCCTCCCTCGGTGTCGCCGCCGAGATGTCCGCGCACCTCTTCGACGCCGAGGGCCGAAGGGTCGGCCGGGACCTGGGCGAGCGGTGCATCACCGTCAAGGCCGACCAGCTCCGCCGTATCCCCGAGGTCGTGGCGATCGCCGGCGGACAGCGCAAGGGACCCGCGATCGACGCGGTGCTGCGGTCCGGGCTCGTCACCAGCCTGGTCACGGACACGTCGGCCGCGGACTATCTGATGACGGCGGGCCCGGCACCGAAGTCCGCGCTCAACAGGACCGACCCGGACGGAGTCTGACGGATGGCCAGGGAGCCGCACGAGGTGCCGGACGACCCGGCGGGCCGGATCGTGATCGTGCTGGACCTCGACGGGGTCACGGACAAGGCGGGCCTCATGGACCGCTGCGCCCGTGACCTGCCCCTGCCCGAGTGGTTCGGCCGCAATTGGGACGCCCTCGCCGACTGCCTGGCCGATCCCGGCCTATGGCCCGACGGTGCCGTGGAGCAGGGCCTGCTGGTCATCGTCCGGGGCTGGCGGAAGTACGCCGAGACGCGGCCCGAGGAGTGGCAGGTCGCGGAGGAGATCTTCGCCGAGGCGACGGACCGGGGCCCGGGTCTCTTCGTGACCCTCGGGCTTGGAGCATCCTCCTAAGACGCCTCTGACCAGCCTGGATGATCTGCTGGGGGACGTGCGCACACCCGGCATGGGACAATGAAGTACGTGCTCTTTCCCCCTGGCCGGCCGGTCGGGGGGTCACCTCTGATCGACTGGGATGTGCAGCACGTGCGTTTCCTCAATGACATCCAGCCCGGGTACGACCTGACGTACGACGACGTCTTCATGGTGCCGAGCCGCTCCGCGGTCGGCTCGCGCCAGGGCGTGGACCTCAGCGCCCCGGACGGCACGGGCACCACCATCCCGCTCGTCGTCGCCAACATGACCGCCATCGCCGGGCGACGTATGGCCGAGACCGTGGCCCGCCGCGGCGGCCTCGTCGTCATACCGCAGGACATCCCGATCGACGTGGTCACCGACGTCGTCTCCTGGGTGAAGAGCCGCCACCTGGTCCTGGACACCCCGATCATGCTGGCGCCCCACCAGACCGTCGCGGACGCGCTGTCGCTGCTGCCCAAGCGCGCACACAACGCCGGAGTCGTCGTCGACGAGAACCACCGGCCGATCGGCGTGGTCACCGACTCCGACCTGTCCGGCGTGGACCGCTTCACGCAACTGGCCGAGGTCATGTCCCGGGACCTGCTGCTCATCGACGCGGACATGGATCCGGGCGAGGCCTTCGACACCCTCGACCACGCCAACCGCCGCTACGCCCCCGCGGTCAACAAGGACGGCACGCTCGCCGGCATCCTCACCCGCAAGGGCGCCCTGCGCGCCACGCTCTACAAGCCGGCCGCCGACGCGCGGGGGCGGCTGCGCATCGCCGCCGCCGTCGGCATCAACGGCGACGTCGCGGGCAAGGCCAAGCAGTTGCTGGACGCGGGCGTCGACACGTTGGTCATCGACACCGCGCACGGCCACCAGGAGTCGATGATCAGCGCCCTGAAGCTGGTGCGCGACCTCGACCCGCAGGTGCCGATCGTCGCGGGCAACGTCGTGGCCGCCGCGGGCGTGCGCGACCTGATCGAGGCGGGCGCGGACATCGTCAAGGTCGGTGTCGGACCCGGCGCCATGTGCACCACGCGCATGATGACCGGCGTCGGCCGGCCGCAGTTCTCCGCCGTCCTGGAGTGCGCCGCCGAGGCGAAGAAGTACGGCAAGCACGTGTGGGCCGACGGCGGCATCCGCCACCCGCGCGACGTGGCCATGGCCCTCGCGGCCGGCGCGTCCAACGTGATGGTCGGCTCCTGGTTCGCGGGCACCTACGAGTCCCCGGGCGACCTCCAGCACGATGCCCAGGGACGGGCCTACAAGGAGTCCTTCGGCATGGCCTCCGCGCGGGCCGTGCGCAACCGCACCTCGGAGGAGTCGGCGTACGACCGGGCCCGCAAGGCGCTGTTCGAGGAGGGCATCTCCACGTCCCGGATGTTCCTCGACCCGGCCCGCCCCGGCGTCGAGGACCTGATCGACTCGATCATCGCGGGCGTCCGCTCCTCCTGCACGTACGCCGGAGCCGGCTCCCTGGAGGAGTTCGCCGAAAAGGCCATAGTCGGCATCCAGAGCGCCGCGGGCTACGCCGAGGGCCAGCCGCTGCACGCCAGCTGGAACTGACAACCCCCACGCCCTCGTCCAAGGCCCCCGATGAAAAATCGGGGGCCTTGTGCGTACGAGCGCCCTACCGTCGTACGACATGGAGATCACCGTCTGCCGGGCCGCCGATGTGGCGCTGCTCGACCAGTGCCTCGGCTCCCCGGGCGCCACCTCGTTCCACGTGCGCCGCTTCGCGCGCCAGGAGCGGGGTGAGAGCACGTATCTCGTCGCCTGGCTCGACGGACGGCCCGTGGGGCACACGGAACTGCGCTGGGGCGGCTGTGACGACGCGGCCGTACGGGCGGCACGGCCCGGCTGCCCGGAGATCAACGCGCTGACCGTGTGGCCCGAGACGCTGCGCTCGCGCGGCATCGGCAGCGCCCTGGTCCGGGCCGCCGAGGAACGCGCCCGGGAGCGGGGCCGCACGGCCGTCGGCCTCGGCGTCGCCGACGACAACCCGCGCGCCGCCGCCCTCTACGCCCGGCTCGGCTACCTGCCCCTCGCCCCCTACGTGGGCCGCTGGTCCTACGAGGGCCCCGACGGCGTCACGCACAAGTGTGTCGAGGAGCTCACGTTCCTGGTGAAAGAGCTGGTCCGAGCAAGTCATGTGCAACGGACGAACGCAGCGGTGCAACGAACCTCCGGCCCATCCCGAGGAACGCAATGATCTTGCGGGCATGCGCAAGGTTGCTGCATTACACGGGCAACGCCCCTGCTCGTAGGCTGTCGCCTCGTACGTGGCGTGGCGGGGACCCCGCTCGGTGGGTCCCGGCTGTCGGGCGGGGCGCTGCCGGTCCCTGCCACCCGAGACCGGCAGCGACGAAGGAGTCAGCGCGTGCTCGACCAAGGCGCACCCCCGCACAGCAGTAGTCAGACCGCCCCGCCGTCCCCGGGCGTCGGCGCGCGCCTCATGCGTCGCAAGCCGGTGGAGAACCTGGTCGCGGAGGGTGGCCAGGGCGAGGGAGGCTCGCTGCGGCGCACCCTCGGGCTGTGGCAGCTCACCATGATCAGCATCGGTGCCACCCTCGGCACCGGCATCTTCGTCGTCCTCGGCGAGGCCGTCCCCAAGGCGGGCCCGGCCGTCACGCTCGCCTTCGTCATAGCCGGCCTGACCGCCCTGTTCTCGGCCCTGTCCTACGCCGAGCTGGCGGGCACCATCCCGGTCTCCGGCTCCTCGTACTCGTATGCGTACGCAACGATGGGCGAGCTGATCGCCTGGATCTGCGGCTGGTGCCTGGTCCTGGAGTACGGCGTGTCGGTCGCCGCCGTCGCCGTCGGCTGGGGCGAGTACCTGAACGAGCTGCTCGACGGGACCGTCGGCGTCACCATCCCGGCGGCCCTGTCCGCCCCGCCCGGCGACGGCGGCGTGTTCAACCTGCCCGCGCTGATCGTCGTCCTGCTCGCGATGGCGTTCCTGCTGGGCGGCGCCCGCGAGTCCGCCCGCGCCAACACCGTCATGGTCATCGTGAAGATCGCCGCGCTGGTGATGTTCTGCGCCATCGGCGTCCAGGGCTTCCGCTCCGGCAACTACGAGAACTTCATGCCGCTGGGCATGGCGGGCGTCAGCGCCGCCGGGGCGACCCTGTTCTTCTCCTACATCGGCTTCGACGCCGCCTCCACCGCCGGCGAGGAGGCGAAGAACGCCCAGCGCGACCTGCCGCGCGCGATCATGCTGTCGCTGGTCATCGTCACGGCGCTCTACGTCCTCGTCGCCGCCGTCGCGGTCGGCGCCAAGCCCTGGGAGAACTTCACCGACTCCGAGGCCGCCCTCGCCCAGATCATGCGCGAGGTCACCGGGCAGACGTTCTGGGGCACGCTGCTGGCGTTCTGCGCCGTCATCGCGATCGCGAGCGTGGTGCTGACCGTGCTGTACGGCCAGACCCGCATCCTGTTCGCCATGTCCCGCGACGGCCTCGTGCCGAAGGTGTTCGCCAGGGTCCACCCGAAGACCGGAACGCCCCGCGCCAACACCCTGATCGTGTCGCTGTTCTGCGGTGTCCTGGCATCCGCGATCCCGCTCGGGCAGCTCGCCGACGCCACCAGCATCGGCACCCTGTTCGCCTTCGCGCTGGTCAACGTGGCCGTCGTGGTGCTGCGCCGGACCCGGCCGGACATGCCCCGCACCTTCCGGGTGCCGCTCTCCCCGGTCCTGCCCGCTCTGGGCTTCGCCTTCTGTATCTGGATGATGGGCAGCCTGTCGACCGTGACCTGGGTGGTCTTCGGTGTCTGGATGGCCGCCGGGCTCGTGTTCTACTTCGTGTACGGCTATCGCCGTTCCCGACTCGCACCATCCGAAAAGTGACCAACCCACTGTGCTGAACGATCTCGACGAACGCATCGTGCACGCCCTCGCCGAGGACGCCCGTCGCTCCTACGCCGACATCGGCCACATCGTCGGCCTGTCCGCGCCCGCCGTGAAACGGCGCGTGGACCGGCTGCGGGCCACCGGAGCCATCACCGGCTTCACGGTTCGGGTGGACCCGGGCGCCCTCGGCTGGCAGACCGAGGGGTTCGTCGAGATCTACTGCCGGGGCAACACCTCCCCGGAGACCATCCAGCGGGGCCTGGAGCGCTACCAGGAGGTCGTGGCCGCGTCCACCGTCACCGGGGACGCGGACGCGATCGCCCAGGTCTTCGCCTCCGACATGCGGCACTTCGAACGGGTCCTGGAGCGGATCGCCGGGGAGCCGTTCGTCGAGCGGACCAAGTCCGTGCTCGTACTGTCGCCGCTGCTGCGGCGCTTCTCGTCGGGTTCGCCCACCTGAAGAACAGCGGCATGACCGCCCGGCCAGGCCTACCATCGGGGTCATGACCTGGCGACATTGATCCACCAGCCGCGCCTCCCGAGGGCCGCCTCGGACGCCGTACCTCCGGCATCCGATCCGTCCCTGCGGGAAGGCCTCATGACACTCTCACCTGCACGCGTGCCCGCCACCGGTGTCCGGCGGCTGACGACCACGCTGTACGGCTACGCGTTCCTCGACGACTTCGTCCTGCTCTACCCGGTGTACGCGCTGCTGTTCGCCGACACCGGCATGTCGCTCTGGCAGATCTCCTCCCTGTTCGCCCTGTGGTCGATCACCTCGGTGGTGCTGGAAGTGCCCTCCGGCGCCTGGGCCGACGCCATGTCGCGCCGGAGGCTGCTGTGGATCGGCCCGCTGCTCACCGCCGCCGGCTTCGCGCTGTGGGTGATCGTGCCGTCGTACTGGGCCTTCGCGGCCGGCTTCGTCCTGTGGGGCGCGGGCGGGGCGCTCGGCTCCGGCGCGCTGGAGGCGCTGGTGTACGACGAGCTGGACCGGCTCGGCGCCGCCGGCCGGTACGCGCGGGTCATGGGCCGGGCACGGGCCGCGCGGCTGGTGGGCACAGTGGCCTCTCTCGGCCTCGCGGGGCCCGTCTTCGCCCTGGGCGGCTACGCGGCTGTCGGTGCCGCGAGCTTCCTCGCCTGTGTGCTGACCGCCGTTACCGCGACCCGGTTCCCCGAGCACCGGGTGCGCCCGGACAACACCGGCGACAGCTGGGCGACGACCCTGCGAACCGGGCTCGCCGAGGCCCGCGGGGGTCGTTCCGTGCGCGGCGCCCTGCTGCTGATTCCGGCCGTGGCCGCGGTGTGGGGCGCGCTCGACGAGTACACCCCGCTGCTGGTCCGGGACATCGGCGTCGCCGAAGCGACGGTGCCCTACCTGATCATGCTGATCTGGGCGGGCGTCACCGTCGGCAGCCTCCTGAGCGGACCGGCCGAACGCCTCGGCCCGGCCGGTCTCGCCGCGCTGCTCGCGGGCGCCGCACTCGCCCTGGCCGTGGGAGCCGCGGCCCGCTCACTGGCCGGCATCGCTCTCGTGAGCCTCGCCTTCGCCGGGTTCCAGCTGGCGGAGGTGCTGGCCGACGCCCGCCTCCAGCACCGTATCGACGAGTCCCGCCGGGCCACCCTCACCTCCGTCGCGAGCCTGGGCACCGAGCTGGCGACGGTCGCCACGTTCGGCGTGTACGCGCTGCTCGGCACGGACATGGCGCACAGCACCGTCTTCGCGATGCTGGCGATCCCTTATCTGGTGACAGCGCTGGCGCTGGCTAGAAGTCGGGCCGCCACGGCACGACCGTGAAGTCGCCCGTCCCCTTCCTGACCTTCTCGAAGGGGGCGGAGCTGACACACTTGGGCAGGTCCTTCGGACCGAGGTCCTCGGTCGTCGCCCAGCTGTAGCCGAGCCGGTCGTGGCGGCCGAGGTCGTGCACGGTGATGCCGACCCGGGTGCCCTTGGCGCCGGGCAGGTCCGTGGCGGTGACGACCCCGGAGACGACGGCCACCTTGCCGCCGGTGACCAGGCAGTCGACCCTCGCCTTCGCCCAGGCGCCCTCGCCGTTCAGGTAGTGGCTCCACTCGAAGGTGCCCGTGGCCTTCATCGGGTCGGCCGTGTCCTTCGAGGCCAGGTGCGCGTCGAACGAGAAGGTGATGTCGTCCCCGTCCGAGCGGTACAGCTTGGCCTTGCCGGTGAGCGCGGCGGCCTCGCGCTTGCTCTCGCCGGGGGCGGGTGCTCCGGCGGGAGCGGCCTCACGCGTGCTCTCGTCGGAGGTGGAGGCCCCGGCGGAGCCGGCCGCGGCGGCGACGGTGAGCAGCAGCGCGGAGCCGAGTAAAGCGGTCCTCGTACGGCGGTTCATGGCGGTCCTTTCCGCAGGTGACGCACGTCAACTGGACGCTCACCACTGTCCCGGCGCAGCGCCCGCGCCACATCGCGCCGGGGACGGGACCCCGCCTCCGCCGCGCGGCGGGGAAACCGGCCCGGGCCTGCGCCCACGGGCGGACCGGACGTACGACCGGAGTGGCCGCAACGAATCGCCGCAGACCCGGCGGCGAACGCAATGATCCGCTCACGAGCGCGCAACGGCTGCTCCTTGTCCGGCCGGAGCCGCCGACCGTACCGTCTATCCGGCCCCCGAAATCCCCGCGTACCGGTGAGGAACACGCATGCGCACCGCCCTGCTCCAGAGCTCCGGCCGACCCGGCTCCACCGTCGAGAACCTCAAGGTCCTCGACGAGGCCGCGGGCCGGGCCGCCGCCGCGGGCGCCGGGCTGCTGATCGCGCCGGAGATGTTCCTGACCGGGTACGCGATCGGCGATGACATCGGCCGGCTCGCCGAGACCGCCGACGGCGACTGTGCGGACGCCGTCGCCGAGACCGCGACCCGGCACGGACTGGCGATCGCCTACGGCTACCCCGAGCGGGCCGGCGACGCCGTGTTCAACTCCGCCCAGCTGATCTCCGCCGACGGCACCCGTCTCGCCAACTACCGCAAGACCCACCTCTTCGGCTGCTTCGAGCGCGACCACTTCACGCCCGGGGACCAGCCGGTCGTCCAGGCGGAGGTCGACGGTCTGCGCGTCGGGATCCTGATCTGCTACGACGTCGAGTTCCCGGAGAACGTCCGCGCCCATGCCCTCGCCGGCACCGACCTGCTGGTCGTCCCGACCGCGCAGATGCACCCGTTCCAGTTCGTCGCCGAGTCGATGATCCCGGTGCGTGCCTTCGAGAACCAGATGTACGTCGCGTACGTCAACCGGGTCGGCCGGGAAGGGGAGTTCGAGTTCGTGGGGCTGTCGACGCTCGCCGGGCCCGACGGGGTCGCCCGCACCCGGGCCGGGCGCGGCGATGAACTCGTCCTCGCCGACGTCGACCCCGCTTTCCTCGCCGCGTCACGCGAGGCCAACCCGTATCTGCGGGACCGGCGCCCGGGCCTCTACGGGCCGCTCGTCTGACATCCCCCGCACCTGTCTGTTTCTTCTGCAAGGAGTCCGTACCCCATGACGTCCACCGTGCCCAACGCCGTCGAGCACGCAGACGCGCAGCAGCCGCCGATCACCATGTTCGGCCCGGACTTCCCGTACGCGTACGACGACTTCCTCGCCCACCCGGCGGGGCTCGGGCAGGTACCCGCGACCGCGCACGGCACGGAGGTCGCGGTCATCGGCGGCGGCCTGTCCGGCATCGTCGCCGCGTACGAGCTGATGAAGATGGGCCTCAAGCCGGTCGTGTACGAGGCCGACCGGATCGGCGGCCGGCTGCGGACGGTGGGCTTCGACGGGTGCGACGGTTCCCTCACCGCCGAGATGGGCGCGATGCGCTTCCCGCCGTCCTCCACCGCCCTCCAGCACTACATCGACCTGGTCGGCCTTCAGACGCGTCCCTTCCCCAACCCGCTTGCGGAGGCGACCCCGTCGACCGTCGTCGACCTCAAGGGCGAGTCGCACTACGCCGAGACGATCGCCGACCTGCCCCAGGTCTACCGGGATGTGGCCGAGGCCTGGAACCGGTGCCTGGAGGAGGGCGCCGACTTCTCCGACATGAACCGGGCCCTGCGCGAGCGGGACGTCCCGCGCATCCGAGAGATCTGGTCCAGGCTCGTCGAGAAGCTCGACAACCAGACCTTCTACGGCTTCCTCTGCGACTCCGAGGCCTTCCGGTCCTTCCGGCACCGGGAGATCTTCGGCCAGGTCGGCTTCGGCACGGGCGGCTGGGACACCGACTTCCCCAACTCCATCCTGGAGATCCTCCGCGTCGTCTACACCGAGGCCGACGACCACCACCGCGGCATCGTCGGCGGCTCCCAGCAACTGCCGCTCCGCCTCTGGGAGCGCGAGCCGGAGAAGATCGTCCACTGGGCCTACGGGACCTCGCTCGCGAGCCTCCACGAGAACCGTGAGCCCCGCCCGGCGGTCACCCGCCTGCACCGCACCGCCGGCAACCGCATCACCGTGACCGACGCGCGCGGCGACATCCGCACCTACCCGGCGGCGATCTTCACCGCCCAGTCCTGGATGCTGCTGTCGAAGATCGACTGCGACGACTCGCTCTTCCCGATCGACCACTGGACGGCCATCGAGCGCACCCACTACATGGAGAGCTCCAAGCTCTTCGTGCCGGTCGACCGGCCGTTCTGGCTCGACAAGGACGAGGAGACGGGCCGGGACGTCATGTCGATGACGCTCACCGACCGCATGACGCGCGGCACTTACCTGCTCGACGACGGCCCGGACAAGCCCGCCGTCATCTGCCTCTCCTACACCTGGTGCGACGACAGCCTCAAGTGGCTGCCGCTGTCCGCGAACGAGCGGATGGAGGTCATGCTGAAGTCGCTCGGCGAGATCTATCCCAAGGTCGACATCCGCAAGCACATCATCGGCAACCCGGTGACCGTCTCCTGGGAGAACGAGCCCTACTTCATGGGCGCGTTCAAGGCCAACCTGCCCGGCCACTACCGTTACCAGCGGCGCCTGTTCACGCACTTCATGCAGGAGCGGCTGCCCGAGGACAAGCGCGGCGTCTTCCTCGCCGGCGACGACATCTCCTGGACGGCCGGCTGGGCCGAGGGCGCCGTCCAGACCGCCCTCAACGCGGTCTGGGGCGTCATGCACCACTTCGGCGGCTCGACCGACCCGGCCAACCCGGGGCCCGGCGACGTCTACGACGAGATCGCGCCCGTCGAGCTGCCGGAGGACTGAAGAGACTCGAGCCGTGGTCCGGGCAGGGGCGTGAGCAGCATGCGCCCCGCGAAGCCCACCGCCGTGTCCAGGCGTTCCGTGAACTCCTCGGCGACGTCGGGGAGCCCGCGCAGCGCCCACAGGGCCCGGGCCGCCGTCCAGGTGGCGTCGCGGGCGCGCTCCAGGCTCCATGCGCCGAGCAGATGGGTCAGCGGGTCGGCGATCTGGAGGAGGTCGGGGCCCGGCATCAGATCTTCGCGGATGCGCTCCTCCAGCGAGACGAGGAGATCGCCCACCGTGTCGAACTCGTCCTCCAGCTCGGCGGGTGCGCAGTCGAGCGTACGGCAGGTGTCCACGACGGCCAGCGCGAGATCGTGCCCGATGTGCGCGTTGATGCCCGCGAGCGCGAACTGCAACGGCCGTACCCCGGGATGCCGGCGGAACTGGAACAGCGGCCGCCAGCAGGCCGGCGGGCGCCGCTCGTCGCCCACCGCCTCGACGGCCTCCAGGTACCGCTCCGCGAACCGTACGTCCAGCGTGATCGCGGAGTGCGGGTCCGCGAACCGCCCGGTGCCGACGTACCGGTCCACCGCCTCCGTGACGGCGAGGTAGACGCGGTTGAAGACGGCCACCCCGTCCCGGGGGTGCAGGGTCGCGTCGAGGGCGCGCATACGGGAGATGACTCCGTCGACCGGAGTGTCCACGGCTGGGGGGACTTGTTCGCGTCGCGGCATGCGGGCAGAGTCCCAGCTCTAGGCTGGCGGGAGTGCAGGCAGGCCCGGCGCTTCCCCGAAACGGGGGAACGCAGCCCGCCGCAGGGGGAGGGGGACCGGCACCGTGTCAGGCTTACGTGCCCAGCGCCTGGCCGCCCGCAGGGCCGAGCGCCGGCGCGCCGTCCGGCGTGGCGCGATGGTCGTGGCGGCCTTCGTCGTGGTCGCGGCCGGCTCGATCGCCGGGGTGCTGTCCGCGTTCGACGCCCGGGGCGGCTCGGACCAGGCCAGGCGCCTCGAGGTGTCCGCGTCGCCCCGCCTGGCGCCCCTGCCCGCGATGCCGTCGGCGTCCCCGTCGGCGACCGAGTCCGCTTCCCCCACGCCCTTCACCTCCGCGCCCAGGACGCCGAGCCCCACACCGTCGCCGTCGAGAACCAGGAAGAAGCAGGAGCGCACCACCCCCGTGAGCCCCCGGCTCTACCGCCACCCCGACTCGCAGGTGCTCGCATGGGTTCGGGCCAACTCCGGCGATCCCCGCCACGCGGTCATCGCCTCCCGCATCGCCGACCAGCCGGCCGCCGTCTGGTTCGCCGACTACTCCCCGGACACGCTCACCGCCCGGGTCGCCGCGGTGACGTCGGGCGGTGCCGCACTGGGCCGGGTGCCCGTCCTCGTGCCCTACGCGATCCCCGGCCGGGACTGCGGCGGTCACTCCCAGGGCGGGGCGCCCGACCTGGACGCGTACGACGCGTGGATCGACCGGTTCGCCGACGGGCTGGGCTCCGGCGAGGTCATCGTCGTCCTGGAGCCGGACTCGGTCGCCCAGGCCGAGTGCCTGCCCGCCGGTGAGCGCGCGGACCGCTTCGCCTCGCTGGCCCGGGCCGGACGCGTCCTGAAGGCCGCCAATCCGCGGGCCCGGGTGTACTTCGACGCGGGGCACTCGGGCTGGAACGCGCCCGGCAAGCAGGCGGCATGGCTGCGGCAGGCGGGTGCCGCCTCGCCCGAGTCCTCCGACGGGATCTTCAGCAACGTCTCCAACTTCCACACCACGGCCGACGAGGTGGCCTACGACCGGCGGGTCCTCGACGCGCTCGGCGGCCCGGCGGGCCTGGGCGCCGTCATCGACACCAGCCGCAACGGCCACGGCGCCCCGCCCGACGGCACATGGTGCGACCCGGCGGGCCGCAAGCTCGGCCGGACACCGACCCTCAGCACGGGCGAGGACCGGATCGACGCCTACCTGTGGGTCAAGCTGCCGGGGGAGTCGGACGGTTGCAAGGGCAGGCCCGGGACGTTCACGGCCTCGTACGCCTACGACTTGGCCTCGTCGTAGGAGCTGGTGCCCTCGTCCAGCAGCGGCTGCTGCGTCCTCAGGTGGGGCGGGGCGAAGGCCCGCAGCGCGTGGTAGCCGGTGATGACGACCAGCGTGCCGAGCGCGATGCCGCTCAGCGAGAAGGTGTCCGTGATCTTCATGGAGACGTTGCCGACGCCGATGATGATGCCCGCGGCCGCCGGGACCAGGTTCAGCGGATTGCGCAGGTCCACCCCGGCGTTGAGCCAGATCTGGGCGCCGAGCAGGCCGATCATGCCGTACAGGATGACGGTGATGCCGCCGAGCACCCCGCCCGGGATCGCGGCGACGACCGCGCCGAACTTCGGGCAGATGCCGAAGAGCAGGGCGAAGCCGGCGGCGGCCCAGTAGGCGGCCGTGGAGTAGACGCGGGTCGCGGCCATCACGCCGATGTTCTCGGAGTACGTGGTGTTGGGCGGACCGCCGACCGCGGTGGACAGCATCGAGCCGACGCCGTCGGCCGCGATCGCCGTGCCGAGCTTGTCGTCCAGCGGGTCGCCGGTCATCTCGCCGACCGCCTTGACGTGCCCGGCGTTCTCCGCGACCAGCGCGATGACGACCGGCAGGGCGACCAGGATCGCCGACCACTCGAACGACGGGCCGTGCAGGGTCGGCAGCCCGATCCAGTCCGCCTTGCCCACACCGGAGAGGTCGAGCCGCCAGTGGTCGGTGAGCTTGCCGCTCGCGTCCACCGAGTGGATCCTGCCGAAGACCAGGTCGAAGACCCAGGAGATGCCGTACCCGAAGACCAGCCCCAGGAAGATCGCGATCCGGGACCAGAAACCGCGCAGACAGACGACCGCCAGCCCGGTGAAGAGCATCACGAGCAGGGCCGTCCACTGGTCCTGCGGCCAGTACGTCGAGGCCGTCACCGGCGCCAGGTTGAAGCCGATCAGCATCACCACCGCGCCGGTCACGATCGGCGGCATCGCGGCGTGGATGATCCGCGCCCCGAACCGCCGCACGGCGAGCCCCACCAGGAACAGCGCGGCGCCGACGACGAAGACCGCGCCGGTGACGGTGGCGCTGCTGCCGCCCTGGGCGCGGATGACCGCCGCCACGCCGACGAAGGACAGCGAGCAGCCCAGGTAGCTGGGGACGCGGCCACGGGTGGCGAGCAGGAACACGACGGTCGCGACGCCCGACATCATGATCGCGAGGTTGGGGTCCAGGCCCATCAGGACCGGCGCCACGAAGGATGCTCCGAACATGGCCACCACGTGCTGGGCACCGAGCCCGGCGGTGCGGGGCCAGGAGAGCCGCTCGTCGGGGCGGACCACCGCGCCGGGCGCCGGGGTGCGTCCGTCGCCGCCGTGCAGTTTCCAGCGGACGCCGAGATCCATGGTGCGGTTTCGCTTTCGTCGTGCGTGCGAGTGTCCGGACCATTGTCGGGGTGCGTCAGGAGTGGTGGTGACCGGGGCCGACCAGGAGGGTCGCGGGTCCGTTCAGGGCCGCGGGTCGGGGACCGCCTCGTCCGGCCGGCTGATCGTCGCCCGGTCGCCGGGGCGCAGCACGCGCGCGAACGCCACCAGACCGCAGGACAGCAGCGTCACCAGAGCGAACGACACCATCAGGCTGGTCGCCTGCGCCAGCATGCCGATCGCGCTCGGCGCGATCAGACCCGAGGTGTACGTGATGGTCGCGACGCCCGCGATGGCCAGGCTCGGGTTGGACCCGCTGCGGCCCGCCGCCGCGAAGCACAGCGGCACGACGACGGCGATGCCCAGCCCCATCAGCGCGAACCCGGTCATCGCCACCGCCGGGTGCTCCGCCACGACGATCAGCAGCCCGCCGAGGACGGCGAGCACACCGCTCGCGCGCACGGTCCGCACGGCGCCGAAGCGGTCCACGATCCGGTCGCCGGCGATCCGGGCGATGGCCATGGTGAGCGTGAAGCCCGTCGTGCACGCCGCCGCGAGACCGGCCGAGGTCTGAAGCTGTTCGCGCAGATAGACCGCCGACCAGTCCAGGCTCGCGCCCTCGGCGAACACCGCGCAGAACCCGATAGCGCCGATGAGCAGCGCCGACCGGGGCGGCAGGGCGAACCGCGGCGGCGGCTCCTCGTCCTCGGCGGGCTGGAGGTCGAGCACCCACTGGCAGGACAGCACGCCGACGACGGTGAGGACCGCGGCGGCCAGGACGTGGTGCAGCCGGGCGTCCGAACCGAGGTGCGCGGCGAGCGTGCCGGCCGCCGAGCCGACCAGGGCGCCGGCGCTCCACATGCCGTGCAGCCCGGACATGATCGACCGGCCGAGGCGGTTCTCGACCTCGACGCCCAGCGCGTTCATCGCCACGTCCGCCATGCCCGCCGTGGCGCCGTAGGCGAACAGGGCCAGGCAGAGCGTGAGCATGTTCGGGGCGAGGGACGGCAGGACCAGTGAGAGCGTCCACAGGGCGATCAGTCCGCGCAGCGCGTTGCGGGCACCGAAGCGGTGACTGACGCTGCCGGCGAGCGGCATCGCGACGGACGCGCCGAGCGCGGGGAAGGCGAGCGCGATCCCCAACTGTCCGGCGCTGACACCCGCGTGGTCCTGGATCCACGGCACGCGGGTGGCGAACGAGCCGGTCACGGCGCCGTGCACGGCGAACACGGCGGCCACGGCGTACCGCGACCGCTTCACCTCGCGCTGTTCGTAGACCACGTTGCTCATTCTCCGGCCCCGTCCTCTCCTGGTCTTCCCCGCTCCCGTCGCGTCTCCACGTCCGTGGCCGCGTTGGCGCGCGTAAACTATCAGGAACCCTGCCTGATAGATAAGGGGTTACCGGCCGGCCGGAGCACACGGCCGTGCGGCCCGACCGATCTGGAAGGATCCCGGCATGCCCGCATCCCCGAGCACCGCCCGGGCCATCAACGACCGGCACGCCCTGCGTCTCCTCCAGCAGGAGGGCCCGCTGACGGCAGGCCAGTTGAAGCAGCTGACCGGTCTGTCCCGGCCGACCGTCGCCGACCTCGTCGAACGCCTCACCACCGCCGGGCTGATCGCGGTGGTCGGCGAGGCGGGGGAGCAGCGGCGCGGACCCAACGCCAAGGTGTACGGCATCGTCGCCGACCGGGCGCACCTCGCCGCGCTGGACGTACGCACCGAGGGCGTCGCCGTGACCGTCGCGGACCTGGTGGGACGGGTGCTGGCCGAGGCGTCGGCGCCCATCGGCGGTGACACGGGCACGGGCCCCGCCGTGGAGCAGGCGGTCGCGCTGGTCGAGCGCGTGGTGAAGGAGGCCGGCGCCGACCGGCTGCACACCGTGGGGATCGGGGCGCCAGGCCTGATCGACCCGGCCAGCGGCGAACTCCGCGACTCCTCCGGGCTGCCGGAGTGGCACCGCCGGCTCGTCGCCGCCCTCCAGGAGCGGCTGCCCGAGGCCCGGGTCAGCGTGGAGAACGAGACCAACCTCGCGGCGCTGGCGGAGCAGCGCGACGGGGTGGCCCGGGACCGGGACACCTTCGTCCTGCTGTGGCTGGGCCACGGAACGGGCGCGGCGGTGGTCCTCGACGGCGCGCTGCGGCGCGGTGCCTCCGGCGGCACCGGCGAGATCGGCTTCCTCCCGGTCCCGGGCGCGGCCGCGCTGCCGTCCTCGACGGACTGCGAGGGCGGCTTCCACTCCCTGGCCGCGTCGGGCGCGGTCGTGGACCTCGCGGCGCGGTACGGGGTCTCGGCGGAGCCGGGGCAGGAGCCGTCGGTGGTGGGAGTCGTACGGGCGGCCGTCGGTCTGGTGCGGTCGGCAGTGCGTCAAGTGCGGGAGGCGGAGGCGGAGACGGGGGCCGGGGCGTCCCGGGCCGCGAGTGAGGCCAAGGCGCCTCAGTCCGTGAGCGGAGGTGGAGAGTCCGGGTCCGCGAGCGGGGGCGAGGCGTCCGCGCCCCCGACAGCCGTCCCCGCTGCCCGTTTCCTCGACGCCCTCGCCGACCGTCTCGCCGTCGGCGTCGCCTCGGTCGTCGCGATCCTGGACCCCGGTTGCGTAGTGCTCGGCGGCGAGGTCGGCCAAGCGGGCGGCGAAGAACTCGCCGCCCGCGTGCAGGACCGCATCGCCCGGATGACGCCCCTGCCCACGGAGGTACGGACGACCACGCTCGGCGGCGGCGCGGTCCTGCGCGGCGCCCTCCTCACGGCCCGCGACCGCGCCCAGGAGGAACTCTTCACCCCAGGGGAGCGGCCGACTCAGCGGTGGTAGGCCGCCGCCCGGGCGTCACGCCCTGGACCGCCCGCTGCCCGCCCGCGCCTGTTCGCCCCCGTACCGCCGCCCCAGATATTCCTCGAACGTGCCCGTGCCGGTCGCCCGCTGCGGTGTCAGGTGACCACCGCTGCGGAAGTCCCGGTACGCCGCGCCCCACAGCGGCACGTTCACGACTGCCCGGCGTCGCCCGGTCGCCTTCAGATACGCGCGGGCCAGGGACGCGAACGTCCGCACCTCCGGCCCGCCCATGTCATCGACCCGCCCCGCCGGGGCCCCTGCCGCGAGTTCGACCAGCCGGTCGGCGACCTCGGCCACCTCGACCGGCTGGTCCCGGACACCGGCCGGCAGGAACAGGACCGGCAGCTTCGACAGCCCCTGGAGCAGCATGACGAGAAGGTCATGGAACTGCGTCGTCCGCAGCACGGTCCAGCCGAGCCCCGACTCCTCGACCTGCTTCTCCACCGCGAGCTTGCTCTCGTAGTAGCGGAACGGCACCCGGTCGACGCCCACGATGGAGATGTAGACGAGGTGTCGCACACCGGCCCCGCGCGCCGCGCTGATCAGGTTCGCGGCCGCCTGCTCGTCGCCCTTCGGCGACGAAGCGCAGTGCACGATCGTGTCCACACCGGCGACGGCCGCGTCCAGCGCGCCACCGCCCTCCCGCAGGTCGACCGCGTACGGCTGGGTGTGCCGGCTGAGCACCCGCACCTCGTGCCCGTCCGCGCGCAGCCGCTCGGCGACGAGCCGGCCGAGCGTTCCGGTGCCGCCGGTGACCAGGATCGTGGTCATGCTGTTCGGTCCCTTCGGACGCCGGCGCTCCCGGACGGAGCGCCCCTCTGCAACTGAGACCGAACAGCCCTGCCGGATGTGACACACCCGCCCGGCGATCCCGCGACCGCGCCTGCCCTGCTACGGCCGGGTGACCTGACGCCGTGCGAACGCCAGCTTCTCCGGGTTGACCACGGCCCGTACCCCCGCGACCAGCCCGTCGCGCACCTCGAACGCCGCCAGGCCGACGAGCGTGTCGCCCGCCCAGGTGGCGAGCCCCGTCGCGCCGTTGACCTCGGTGACCGTGAACTCCAGGCCCACCGCGAACTTCGGGCCCCCGCCCGCCAGGAACTGGGCGACCTTGAGCCCGCCCTCGATGGGCCACCTGGCCGCGATGACCTTCCCGCCCCCGTCGCTCCACCAGGTGGCGTCGGCCGCGAGCAGCTTCTCCAGCCCGGCCAGGTCGCCGTCGCGGGCCGCCGCGATGAACGACGTGACCAGCTCCTCCTGCCGCTGGGACGCGGCCTCGAACCGGGCCTGCGGCTCGCCCACCCGTTGCACGGCCCGCCGGTACAGCTGACGGCAGTTCGCCTCGCTCAGATCGAGCACCCCGGCGATCTCCCGGTGCCCGTACCCGAACGCCTCGCGCAGCACGTACACCGCCCGCTCGGTCGGCGTGAGCCGCTCCAGCAGCACCAGCATCGCCATCGACACGGCGTCCCGCTGTTCGGCCGACTCCAGAGGCCCGAGCGTGCCGTCCGCGGTCACCACCGGCTCGGGCAGCCAGGTACCGACGTACCTCTCGCGCCGGGCCCGCGCGGAGGTCAGCCGGTTGAGGCAGAGGTTGGTGACGACCTTGGCGAGCCAGGCCGCCGGATGCTCGATCCCCGCACGGTCCGCGCCACTGAAGCGCAGATAGGCGTCCTGGACGGCGTCCTCCGCCTCCTCCGCGGAGCCCAGCAGCCGGTAGGCGAGCGAGAACAGCCGGGGCCGGTGGGTGTCGAACTCGTCGGCGAGCGTGGTGGTCATGCGCCTCACCCTGCCAGAACACCGTCCGTACGGCGGGGAGAAGGCCCGACGGCGGGCAAGGGCCGTCGTCACCGCCGCCGGGCCGGTCTGCGCCGATGCGCATGACCCTAGAAAGGACTAGACCACAGCGTCAATAGGTGTGTACCAACCCGGGGAGCCCGACAAGGGCGGATGCCTGAACCGGAGTTGGATCGCCTCGTCGCGCTCGGGAAGGGCGGCGACACGTTCTGTGAGGCACCCCACACTGTCCGCCCGTCTGGACCTCGATCAGGCATGGCACACTAGCCATGTATCAGTAGCAGCGCACTCCGGGGTCGGTGAAAGTCCGAACCGGCGGTTACAGTCCGCGACCCGGTCGCCTCCAGCGGCCGGTTGACCAGGTGAAATTCCTGGACCGACGGTTAAAGTCCGGATGGGAGGCAGTGCGCGGCGAGCGGGCACATGTGCGCGCCGCCGAAGAAGTCCGTCCTCCGGGCGGACTCCGTCCGGCGTCGTTCCCGGTGTTCTCGCTCGTATCTTCTGTCGTCATCGACAGCCCCGGAGTCCGTGCCCGAAGAGGCAGGAGGACCCGGGAAGTGTTCACCGGAATCGTCGAAGAGCTGGGCGAGGTCACCGCCGTCGAGACCCTCGACGACGCCTGTCGCTTCCGCCTGCGAGGCCCCGTCGTCACCCAGGGCGCGAAACACGGCGACTCCATCGCCGTCAACGGCGTCTGCCTCACGGTCGTCGACCACGAGGGCGACGAGTTCACCGCCGACGTGATGGCCGAGACCCTCAACCGCTCCAGCCTCGGTGCGCTCGAGGCCGGCTCCCGCGTCAACCTCGAACGCCCCATGGCCGTCGGCGAACGCCTCGGCGGGCACATCGTGCAGGGCCACGTGGACGGCACCGGCGAGATCCTGGAACGCAAGCCGTCCGACAACTGGGAGATCGTGAAGATCTCCCTCCCCGCGGACCTCACCCGGTACGTCGTCGAGAAGGGCTCCATCACCGTCGACGGCATCAGCCTCACCGTCGTCGACGCCGGCCCCGACTACTTCACCGTCAGCCTCATCCCCACCACCCTCGACCTGACCACGCTCGGCCACAAGCAGCCCGGCGACCCGGTCAACCTCGAGGTGGACGTCATCGCCAAGTACGTCGAGCGGATGCTGGGCGACCGTGTGCAGGGGGCGGCCAAGTGAACTGGCTCAACTCCGAGGCGTTCACGCTCTTCGGCCAGCACATCAAGTGGTCGGACATGATCGGCAACGTGATCGGTCTGATCGGCCTCGCCTTCGGCTGGCGCCGCTCCATATGGACCTGGCCCGCCCAGTTCGTCTCCGGTCTGATCCTCTTCGCGGCCTTCGCCACCGCCCATCTCGCCGGCAGCGCCGGCAAGCAGGTCGTCGTGATGCTCGTCGCCACGTACGGCTTCTGGCGGTGGAACCGCGGCCGGCAGCAGGCCCAGGACGGCTCCATCGCCGTACGGTTCGCCACCTGGCGCGAGCGCGGGGTGCTGGCCGGCGCCGCCGCCCTCGGCACCCTCGCGGTCGGCGGCCTGTTCACGGCCTTCCCGACACTGTCCTGGGACCCCTGGCCGGACGCCTACATCTTCGTCGGCACGGTCGTCGCGATGTACGCCCAGGCCCGCGGCATGGTCGAGTTCTGGTTCGCCTGGCTGCTGGTCGACCTGGTCGGCGTCCCGCTGAACTTCGCCAACGGCTTCGCCTTCTCCGGCTTCGTCTACGTCATCTACGGCGCGCTGGTCCTGTGGGGCCTGCGCGACTGGTGGCTGCGCTCGCGCGCGGCAGCACAGCCCACCCTGGAAGGAGCGCCGGCATGAGCGCCGCAACCGTCCTGTACACCGACGGCATCGAGGACTTCGTGCTCGACCCCGTCGAGCAGGCCATCGCCGACATCGCGGCGGGCCGCCCGATCGTGGTCGTCGACGACGAGGACCGGGAGAACGAGGGCGACCTCGTCATCGCCGCCGAGAAGGCGACCCCCGAGATCGTCGCCTTCATGATGAGCGAGTGCCGCGGCTTGATCTGCGCCCCCATGGAGGGCGACGAACTCGACCGGCTGCGCCTGCCGCAGATGGTCGAGGACAACACCGAGTCGATGAAGACGGCGTTCACGGTCTCCGTCGACGCCTCCCCCGCGCACGGCGTGAGCACCGGCATCTCGGCCTCCGACCGCGCCACCACCCTCCGGCTGCTCGCCGACGGCGCCGCCCAGCCCGACGACTTCGTCCGCCCCGGCCACATCTTTCCGCTGCGCGCCCGGCCCGGCGGCGTCCTGACGCGCAACGGCCACACCGAGGCCGCCGTCGACCTCGCCCGCCTCGCGGGCCTGCGCCCGGCCGGCGCGATCGTCGAGATCGCCGGTGAGGACGGCACGATGCTGCGCCTGCCCGAGCTGATCCCCTTCGCCCGCAAGCACGGCCTGACGATCATCTCGATCGAGGACCTGATCGCCTACCGCCGCAGCAGCGAGCCCACCGTCCGCCGCGAGGCCAGGACCCAACTGCCCACCGCCCACGGCACCTTCACGGCCCACGGCTACCGCTCCACCGTCGACGGCGTCGAGCACGTCGCCCTCGTGCACGGTGAGATCGGCGACGGCGACGACGTCCTGGTCCGCGTCCACTCCGAATGCCTCACCGGCGACGTCTTCGGCTCCGCCCGCTGTGACTGCGGCCCTCAGCTGGACGCCTCGCTGGCCCGCATCCAGGCCGAGGGCCGGGGGGTCGTGGTCTACCTGCGCGGACACGAGGGCCGCGGCATCGGCCTGATGTCCAAACTGCGCGCCTACGAACTCCAGGAGCGCGGCCGCGACACCCTCGACGCCAACCTCGAACTCGGCCTGCCCGCCGACGCCCGCGACTACGCCGCCGGCGCCCAGATCCTGGCCGACCTCGGCGTGCGCGGCGTCCGCCTGCTGACCAACAACCCCGACAAGACCGACGCGCTCGTCCGTCACGGCATCGTGGTCAAGGCCCGCGTGCCGATGCCCGTGAGCGCCGGCGAGCACAACCTCCGCTACCTGCGCACCAAGCGGGACCGGATGGGCCACGACCTGCCCTGGCTGGACACGACCACCGTGCCGGCCTGCGGCAACCAGTAAGACAGCACAGCGAGAAGGCTCTGAGGAGAGACGTGAGCGGCAAGGGTGCACCGGAGCTGTCCGTACGCAATGTGGGTGACCTCCGGGTCGCCGTCATCGCGGCACAGTGGCACGAAAAGGTGATGGACGGTCTGGTCGACGGCGCCCTGCGCGCCCTGCACGACCTGGGCATCGACGAGCCGACCCTGCTCAGGGTCCCCGGCAGCTGGGAACTCCCGGTCGTCGCCAAGGTCCTCGCGGGCCGCGGTTACGACGCGATCGTCGCCCTCGGCGTCGTCATCCGCGGCGGGACCCCGCACTTCGACTACGTGTGCCAGGGCGTGACCCAGGGCCTCACCCAGGTCTCCGTCGACACCGGCGTCCCCGTCGGCTTCGGCGTGCTGACCTGCGACACCGAGGAGCAGGCCCTGGACCGGGCCGGCCTGGAGGGCTCGAACGAGGACAAGGGGCACGAGGCGGTGACGGCGGCGGTGGCCACCGCGGCCACCCTCCGCTCAGTATCCGAACCCTGGCGCTGACGAAAGCCACATGTGGCATAGGCTGAGCGTCACCATGTCCAAGAAGACGTTCGAGGAGCTCTTCAGCGAGCTCCAGCACAAGGCCGCCCAGGGCGATCCCGCCACTTCCCGCACCGCTGAACTGGTCGAGAAGGGCGTCCACGCCATCGGCAAGAAGGTCGTCGAAGAGGCCGCCGAGGTCTGGATGGCCGCCGAGTACGAGGGCAAGGAGGCGGCCGCCGAGGAGATCTCGCAGCTGCTGTACCACGTCCAGGTGATGATGGTCGCCCGCGGCATCTCCCTCGACGACGTCTACGCCCACCTGTAAGCCGCACCCGTTCCCGTAACACACCCACGCAAAGGAAGCCGACCTCATGCTGCGCATCGCCGTCCCCAACAAGGGTTCCCTGTCAGGCCCTGCGGCGGAGATGCTGCATGAGGCCGGTTACCAGCAGCGCCGGGAGTCCAAGGAACTGCGGATCGTCGACCCGACGAACGAGGTCGAGTTCTTCTACCTCCGCCCCCGCGACATCGCCATCTACGTCGCCTCCGGCCAGCTGGACATCGGCCTCACCGGCCGGGACCTGCTCATCGACTCCGGCGCCGACGCGGAGGAGATCCTCGCCCTCGGCTTCGCCCGCTCCACCTTCCGTTACGCCGGCAAGCCCGGCACCATCAGCGGCCTGGCGGACCTGGCGGGCAAGACGATCGCCACCTCCTACGAGGGCATCGTCGCGGCGCACCTCGCCGAGCACGGCATCGACGCCTCCGTCGTCCACCTCGACGGTGCCGTCGAGACCGCCATCCAGCTCGGCGTCGCCCAGGTCATCGCGGACGTCGTCGAGACCGGCACCTCGCTGCGCAACGCGGGCCTGGAGGTCGTCGGCGAGCCGATCATGCAGTCCGAGGCCGTCGTGATCCGCCGCACCGGCGCGGACGGTGACGACCCCAAGGTGCAGCAGTTCCTGCGCCGCCTCCAAGGCGTCCTGGTCGCCCGGACGTACGTGATGATGGACTACGACTGCCGCGTCGAGCAGCTGGAGAAGGCCGTCGCCCTCACCCCGGGGCTGGAATCGCCGACCGTGTCCCCGCTGCACAACGAGGGCTGGGTCGCCGTCCGCGCGATGGTCCCGGCCAAGGAGGCGCAGCGGATCATGGACGACCTGTACGACATCGGCGCCCGGGCCATCCTGACCACGGCCATCCACGCCTGCCGTCTCTGAGGGGCGCGCACCGATGTCCGATCTGCCCACTCTGCCCGTCACCTTCCGGCCGGGCAGCACCCGCGCGGTGCTGCTCACCGCCGCCGTCGCGATCCTCGTGGTGATCACGGCCGTCGCGATGCTGCTGAAGCAGCTCAGCCCGGCCGAGCGCCTCAGCTTCATCGTCACGGCGCTCCTGCTGGACGCGGTACTGCTCCTGCTGGCGCGGCCCAAGGTCGTCGCCGACGAGGACGGCGTCACCGTGGTGAACCTCACGAACAAGCGCCGGCTGGAATGGGCCGAAATCCTTCAGGTGACCCTCCGGCCCGGCGACCCGTGGGTGTTCCTCAACCTCAGCGACGGCACCAGCCTGCCCGCGCTCGGCATCCAGCCGGGCATCGCCCGACAGCGCGCGATCGCCGACGCCCGGGCCCTGCGGGCGCTCGCCGAGGCCCGCTCCGTCGTGGATCCCGAGCGGCCTCAGAGCTGACTCGGCGGATCCACAGGGCGGTCGCCACTGCCGCACCTGGCCGTGTCTTGATTAATCTGTTGGTGGAGGCGCGATGGATGCGCCTCCGCCCCTGTTGCCCCGCCCGGTGCACAGAGGCTCCTGCTAACCGAGGAGTGACCCCCTCCGGCGATGGACGGATCGTCCTGCAGTACCTGCGCCGCCCCCTGCCGACATAGCGCGGACCGTGTCCGCGACCGTGCGGAGGCGGCAGCATCATGAGCATCCCCCTGCTGCTTCTGGCAGCCGCGTTCCTGCTGATTCTCGCCAACGGATTCTTCGTGGCGGCCGAATTCGGACTCGTGACGGTCGAGCGGCCGGAGGCCGAGAAGGCCGCCGCCGAGGGCGACCGGCGCGCCCAACGCGTCGTCGAGTCGCTCAGGGAGCTGTCCTTCCAGCTCTCCGGAACTCAGCTGGGCATCACCATCACCTCCCTCGTCGTCGGCATGCTCGCCGAGCCGGCGCTCGCCGAGCTGCTGCACGGCCCGTTCATCTCGATCGGCGTCCCCGAGGGGGCCGTCTCCGGTGTCACGGTTGTGGTCGGCATGCTGCTGGCCTCCGCCGTGCAGATGGTGATCGGCGAGCTCCTGCCCAAGAACTGGGCGGTGTCCAGGCCGCTCCAGGTCGCGCGCTTCGTCGCGGGCCCGCAGCACGTGTTCGCACGGCTGTTCCGGCCAGTCATCGCCGGCCTCAACGCCGTCGCGAACCGGCTCGTGCGCGCCCTGGGCTTCGAGCCCGCCGAGGAACTGGCCTCCGCCCGGACCCCCGGCGAACTCGTCTCCCTCGCCCGCCACTCGGCCCGGGCCGGCGCCCTGGAACAGGACACCGCCGATCTCTTCGTCCGGACCCTGTCGCTGGGCGAGCTGACCGCGCAGCACGTGATGACGCCGCGCGTGAAGGTCAGCGCCCTCCAGTCCTCGGCCACCGCGGAGGACGTGGTCAACCTGACCCGGGCCACCGGCCTGTCCCGTTTCCCCGTCTACCGGGAGAGGATCGACGAGGTCGTCGGCATGGTCCACCTCAAGGACGCCCTGGCGGTGCCCGTGCAGGACCGGCTGCGCACCCCCGTCGGCCGCATCGCCCGCCCGGCGCTGCTCGTCCCCGAGACGCTGCCCGTACGGCCGCTGCTCGCCCGCCTGCGCAGCGAGCAGCCGATCGCGGTCGTCGTCGACGAGTACGGCGGCACGGCCGGTGTCGTCACGCTGGAGGACATCGTCGAGGAGATCGTCGGCGAGGTCCGCGACGAGCACGACGGACACGACCTGCCCGAGCTCGCCTCCGCGCCGCCGGAGGACGGCAGGCCCGCCTGGGACGTCGACGGCAGCTGCCGGGTCGACATCCTCCAGCGCATAGGCCTCGAAGTGCCCGAGGGCCCGTACGAAACCGTCGCGGGTCTGATCGCCGACCTGCTGGGCCGTATCCCGGCCGTCGGCGACAAGGCGGAACTGCCCGGCTGGCGGCTGTCGGTACGCCAGGTCGGCCACTACCGCGCCGAACGGGTCCGCCTGGTCAGGACCGCCCCCGTCGCCGTGATGGAGGCCGCCCGATGAGCGTGCTCCAACTGGCCTTCGCCGCACTGCTCGTGCTGGCCAACGGCTTCTTCGTCGGCGCCGAGTTCGCGCTCGTCTCCGTACGCCGCAGCCAGATCGAACCCCTCGGCACCGCCCGCTCCCGGCAGGTCCTCTACGGCCTGGAGCGGCTGCCGCAGATGATGGCGGCGGCCCAGTTCGGCATCACGATCTGCTCCCTCACTCTCGGGGCGGTCGCCGAACCGACCGTCGCGCACCTGCTGGAGCCGGTCTTCGAGTGGGTCCATCTGCCGCAGGGCATGATCCACCCGCTCACCTATGTCATCGCCCTCGCCGCCGTGGTCTTCTTCCACCTCGTCATCGGCGAGATGGTCCCGAAGAACCTGGCGATGGCGGCGCCCGAGAAGGCCGCGCTGTGGCTCAGCCCCGGCCTGGTCTGGTTCGCCCGCTTCTGCAAGCCGATCACCGCCGCCCTCGGGGCCTGCTCCCAGGGCATCCTGCGGCTCTTCCACGTCGAGCCCAGGGACGAGGTCGAGGCCGTCTTCACCAGTGAGCAGCTCAACCGGCTGGTGGAGGACGCCGGCCAGGCGGGTCTGCTCGACCCCGAGGAGGCCGAAAGCCTGGAGGACGCCCTGGAGCTGGGCTCCCGCCCGGTGACGGACGTCCTGCTGAAGCGCGAGTCACTGGTGACGGTCAGCCCGTCGGTCACCCCCGGCCGCATCGTCGAGCTCACCGCCCGCACCGGGTACTCCCGGTTCCCGGTCGCCGCGGAGAACGGTGCGTTCATGGGCTACCTGCACGTCAAGGACGTCCTCGACCTGGAGCACTCGGACCGGGCCGTGCCGCAGCAGTTGTGGCGGCCCATGACGATGCTGCGGTCCGAGTTGCCGTTGGACGACGCGCTGACGGTGATGCGGCGGGCGGCGACGCATCTGGCCCAGGTGGCCGACGGGTCCGGGAAGGTGCTCGGGCTGGTCGCGCTGGAGGATGTGCTGGAGCTGTTGGTGGGGGAGGTGCGGGATCCCGCGCATCGGGAGGTGCGCGAGGTGAGGCTGACCGAGCCGAGGTCCGGCGAGGAGGTACTGGCGACGTAGTGGCCTAGCTGCGGGCAATCGTGCCGCTAAGGGCGGCACGGGTGGGCGCAGCGGCACCCCGCTCCGCCGGGCTGCGGACCCACCTGGCCCCAGCCCCTACGCCAGTTCCTACAGTCCGGGCGGATCCTGCGGCCCCCGCCCGGACAGCACCTCTCCATATGCCTGCATCAGATCCGGCAACCGCAGCGTCGCCAGGTCCTCCCTGCCCAACACCCCGGGACAGACGGACAACCGAAGATCCCGGTACGCGCAGCTCTTCTCGTACAGCGTCCGCAGGAACCGCCCGTTGCCCAGCTCGTCGATCCACCCCTGGTCCACCACATGCCCGGCGATGGAGCGCAGCTCGTCGAGGGCCTCCTCGTCCCACAGGTCGCCGTTCTCCGCGGCGAGGACCTTGCCGATCTCGGTGAGTTCGGGGGGCCGGTAGGAGGGGAAGTCGACGCGGGTGGTGAAGCGGGAGGACAGCCCGGGGTTGGCGGCGAGGAGGCGGTCCATGCCCTCGGGGTAGCCGGCCAGGATCACCACGAGATGGTCGCGGTTGTCCTCCGCCCGTTTCAGCAGCACCTGGAGCGCCTCGTCGCCGTACGCGTCCCCCTTGCCGTAGCCCGAGTTGGACAGCGAGTACGCCTCGTCGACGAAGAGCACACCACCGAGCGCCGAGTCGATCAGTTCGTTCGCCTTCACGGCCGTCTGCCCGAGGTATTCGCCCACGAGGTCGGCCCGCTGGGCCTCCACGAGATGGTCGCCGCCGAGCAGGCCGAGGGCGTAGAAGACGCGGCCGAGGATGCGGGCGACGGTGGTCTTGCCGGTGCCGGAGGGGCCGGAGAAGACGAAGTGCCGCTTGGGCGGCTGGACCGGAAGGCCCTGCCCGGCCCGCAGCCGGGCCATGTTCAGCTGTGCTGACAGCGCCTTGACCTGGCGTTTCACCGGCTCCAGACCGACCATGCGCTCGAGCTCGGCGAGAGCTTCCTCCAGTAAGGCCGGGTCGGTGGGCCCGGCGGGCAGCGACGGCGCCGGGCCGGTCCGCGAGCGCACCGTGGGGTCGGTCACCGGCGGCAGGGGAGCGGAGGCCGGCGGTTCGGGATCGGGCAGTCTCAGGTCGCGGCCCTCGGTGCCGAAGAGCGGGTCGAATCCGTCCGGACCGTCCACGGCGTCCTGGCCGGCGCCGGTGAGCGTGATCGCCGCGAGGTCGGTGGACTCGTCGTACCCGTCGCCCTCGGCGATCGCGGCGAGCCGGGCCGAGGTGTCCATGAAGGCCGGGTCGACGCGGTGCACGGCCCGGTAGAGGGGGAGCGCGGCCGCGCTGCGGCCGGTGCCCTCGTGCGCCCGGGCCAGCCAGTAGCGCAGCTCCTTGCGCTGGGGCTGCTCACTGCGGCACCGCATCAGCGCGGCGGACAGCAGCGGTTCGGCCTGTCCGTACATCTCCAGGCGGACCCGGGCCATGCCGCCGAACAAGCCCGCCTCGATGCCGAGCATCGGATCGTCGAGGAGCGGGTCGGTGTGGCGGACCAGCTGCTCCCAGTCCTTGACCAGATAGGCGCGGCAGGCGTGCAGGAAGCGGACCTGGGCGTCGGTGTCCACCGGCGGCAGCCCGGCGAGGGCTCGGTCCAGCTCGGGGACGTGGCGGCCGTCCAGCCAGTGGGAGGCGTGCGCGAGCAGCAGGTCGCGGGGGCTCTCCAGGACGGGCTGCACCCACCAGCCCAGCCAGTACCAGGAGTTGAGGGTGCGGCGATACCGGGAGCGCTGCTCCCCGAAGCGGTCCCGGTGCCGGAACATCCTGAGCAGCGCGGTCGTCGTGTCGACGCGCAGGGCGTGCAGCCCGAGCCAGCCGTCGGCCATCCCGGAGTCCATCCGCACGGCGGCACGGAACTCCTCCTCCGCCTGCGGATAGGCGCCCATGGTGTAGGCGTCCACGCCTCGCAGCCAGGCGAGGTCGGCCGGGGCCTGCGGGCCCTGCGTGCCGAAGTCCATCACGTCCCCCACGAACCGTGCCCCCGTCGGTATGCCAACGAGCCGTCCCCCAGCCGGCTGCCCTGCTCGAACCGCTGTGCCACGGACCGGAGTTGCAAGGTGCGCGAAGCAACCGTCCGTAGGTCGCAACGAGGGCATCGTACCTGCGGGAGCGGCGCCCCCGTAGGGTGCCTCACGGGGCGTTCGGCGAGGTGGGAGCGGATGCGGCGCACTCCCGCACGGTGACCGAGGGTGAGCAATCGGCGCCGCCGATACCCCGAAAACCGGAAGAAGACAGAACGAAGCCCCCGATCACGGGGGAACAACCGGGGGCTTCGCGTCTGTGGGCGGCTCCGAATGGCCGCACATTCAGAACGTAAGACCTGTACGGGCCCCCGGTCAAGCCGAGTTGAAGCACTCCGGCAAGTTGTTCCGCAAGGCCCTTCACAAGTTCAGCACACTGCGGGCGGTCCGTCACCGTGCGTGAGGGGCTGGTCCGATCCAACAGGCCCCGCAGACCCCGGAGTCACCTCATATCCCTTCTCTCGCTGCCGTACCAGGAGATCGGCGAACTGCCGCGAGGGATCGCCGGCGAAATGCCGGCGTTCCGCCGGTACCCATCCGTTCCAGAACTCCCGCTGTTCCTCCCCGTCCCGCGACCGTCCCCGCGCCCAGGCTTCCTCACGGGGCACCTCCATCCACAGCAGCAGGGCCAGGTGGGGCCGCAACGCCCGGCGTCCCGCGCCGACGCCCTCCACCAGGACCACCGGAGCGGGCGGCAGGGGGCGCGGCGGGCCGAAGTGGCGGGCGCGCCAGTCGTAGGGGGTGTAGTGCGCGGTCCGGCCGTGGGCCAGCGGCTCGATCACCTGGTCCAGCAGGCGCCCGGTCCAGCCGAACAGTTCGTCGTGGGTGGCGATGTCGTCGAGGCGCAGTACCGGCGCGCCCCCCAGTGCCACGGCCAACTGCTCGGCGAACGTCGTCTTTCCGGAGCCGGCGTGCCCGTCGACGCCGACGAGGCGGACCGGGCCGCAGGAAGGGGGGAGGCGGCGGATCCGGGAGGCCAGGTCGCGGACGGCGGGCCCCGGTGCGGGACGGAAGGGCTGATTCATCTCGCCCAGCACTCTAACGACGGCGCCCTCGGCGCGTGCCAGTGGTCGACGCCAATATTGGTGGGCGTGGCGCGGGCCGAAGTGCTGGCGGGACCCGGCGGGCTGTGCTCCTATGTGGCGCATATACGTGTGCGACCGATCGCGCCACGGACCTGCCCCGCCCCTGCCCGACTCCGACTTCCGGGGGTCCCCGCCATGCGCAGAGCCGAACAGCCGTCCCGCAGAACCGTCCTGGCCGCCGCGGTCGCCGCCGCCGTCACGGCAGGCTCGGGTCCGGCGGCCGCCGACACCGAGGGGCCCATGGCGACGGACACCACAGAGCCCGCCCGTGCGGTCCCGGCCCGCACCGTCGACAACCGGGCCTGGACCTCGTACGGCGACTGGCGCGGCGGCACCGCCAAGGGCACCCGTGCCGTCGCGGGCGCCCGCCCGGGCGTGGTGATCGCGAAGCCGGCCGGAACCACCGACTACACGGACCCGCACACCGGCACCACCGCCCGCTGGGAGTACGGCACCTGGACGTCCCCGGCCCACCGGCTCGCCGTCCCCGCGACGGAGGCGATCGTCTCCTGGAACGCGCACACCCCGGCCGGCACCTGGCTCCAGGCGGAGATCAAGGCCGCCTACACCGACGGCACCAGCACCCCCTGGTACGTGATGGGCCGCTGGGCCGCCGGCGACCAGGACATCCGGCGCACCTCGGTCGACGATCAGAGCGACGGCAAGAGCACCGTCTGGACCGACACCCTGGCGATCGACGACCCGTCGACAGGCCCGCGCCTCGCCTCGTACCGGCTGCGCCTGACCCTCTACCGCAAGCCCGGCACCAAGGCAACGCCCACCGTGTGGCGGCTCGGCGCGATGGGCTCCGACGTACCCGACCGGTTCACCGTCTCGGCGTCCGCGCCCGGCCTCGCCAGGGAACTGGTCGTCCCGCGGTACTCGCAGGAGATCCACAAGGGCCAGTACCCCGAGTACGACAACGGCGGCGAGGCCTGGTGCAGCCCGACGTCCTCCCAGATGATCATCGAGTACTGGGGCGGCCGGCTCACCCCGGAGCAGCTGGCCTGGGTGGATCCGTCGTACGCCGATCCCCAGGTGTGCCACGCGGCCCGCTCCACCTACGACTACCAGTACGCCGGCTGCGGCAACTGGCCCTTCAACGCCGCCTACGCGGCCACGTTCAAGGACCTCCAGGCCGTGGTCACCCGGCTCGGCTCGCTCACCGACCTGGAGACGCTGATCGCGGCGGGCATCCCGGTCATCACCTCCCAGTCCTTCCTGAAGGAGGAGCTGACCGGCGCCGGATACGGCACCGCCGGGCACCTCATGACCGTCATCGGCTTCACCTCCGACGGCGACGTGATCGCCAACGACCCCTTCTCGGCGAGCAACGAGGCCGTGCGGCGTGTCTATCGGCGCCGGGAGTACGAGAACATCTGGCTGCGGACCAAGCGGTACAACGCCTCCGGCAGGGTCGTCTCCGGCACCGGTGGCGTCTGCTACCTGTACTTCCCGGCACGCCCGACCGCGCCCCAGCGCAAGGCGCTGACGGCCGTGGGCGTGCGCGTGTGACCAAGCTCTCGGACGCAAAAGCCGCTCTCGGTGGCAAGGTGGACAGAACTCAGGGGGAGCCCGTCCGCATCACCGAACCAGCGAGATGTCCATGACCGCGCACTCAGCCACCGCAGCCCGTGTCCGTACCGGCGGCCCTCAGGACGACCGCCCCGAGATCGTCGAGCATGTCGCGGGCTGGACCCTCGTCGTGGTCCTCGCGATGCTCGTGACCCAGCTCGGGCTGCTCTGACCCCGCGCGGGCTGCTGTGACCTGGCCCACGGCCCAGTCCTCCGGCCTGCCATACTGCGGATGTCCCGCCTCGCCGCCCGTTGGAACCAGGGTCGAAATTGAATATCAGTCAACAGCCTGCCGCGCGTCCCATGGCCCGCGGCACCGAGCGCTCGCTGGCGCGCCGTGCCGAACTCATCGCAATCGGGCGGAGGTTGTTCGCCGACACGTCCTACGACGCCCTGTCGATGGACGACATCGCCCGGCAGGCGCACGTCGCCAAGGGGCTGATCTACTACTACTTCCAGTCCAAGCGCGGCTACTACCTGGCCATCATCCAGGACTCGGTCACCGACCTGGTCACCCTGGCGGCGAGCGGACACGAACTGCCCCCGGTCGACCGCGTCCAGCGCACCATCGACAGCTATCTGACCTACGCCGAGCACAACCAGGCCGCGTACCGCACCATCGTCAGCGGGGGCGTCGGCTTCGACACCGAGGTGCACGCCATCCGTGACGGCGTGCGCGCGGCCATCGTCGCCGCCATCGCCGAGGGGGCGTACGGCCGCGTCGACATCACCCCGCTGGCGCGCATGGGCCTGCTCGCCTGGGTGTGTGGCGTCGAGGGTGCCACCCTCGAATGGGTCGACCGCCCCGAACTGTCCCGCGAGACCATGTGCGAGCTGCTGGTCAAGGGGCTCGGCGGCGCCCTGCGCGCGATCGAGGACCTGGACCCCGCCTACCCGGCTCCGGAGGCCGCCCGCCAAGGCGCATGAGCCGGGGCGGAGGGGTCCGTCACGGTCCCTCCGCCCCCGCCCGCCCAGGCCTACTTCATGGCCTTGATCAGCTCACCGTTCGCCGTGTCGCCGCTCAGCTCCCAGAAGAAGGTCCCGCCCAGCCCCTGCTGGTTCTTGTAGTTCATCTTGGTCGCGATGGTCGCCGGAGTGTCATAACTCCACCAGTTGTTCCCGCACTTCGCGTACGCCGTGCCGGCCACCGTCCCCGTCGCCGGGCACTTGGTCTTGAGCACCTTGTAGTCGTCGATGCCCTGCTCGTACGTGCCCGCCGCCGGGCCGGTCGCGGTGCCGCCCGGCGCCGACTGGGTGACGCCGGTCCAGCCGCGGCCGTAGAAGCCGATGCCGAGCAGCAGCTTCGAGGCCGGGATGACGAGGCCCTTGAGCTTCGCGATGGTCGCAGAGCTGTGGTTGTCCGCCCTCGGTATGCCGGAGTACGAGGCCAGCGGGGAGTGCGGGGCCGTCGGGCCGGCGGCGTCCCAGGCGCCGAAGAAGTCGTACGTCATCGGGTTGTACCAGTCGACGTACTGGGCCGCGCCCGCGTAGTCCGCCGCGTCGATCTTGCCGCCCGGGGTGGCGTCGGCGGTGATCGCCGCGGTGACGAGGTTCTCCGAGCCGAATTTGGCGCGCAGCGCCTGCATCAGGTTCTTGAAGGCCGCCTTGCCGCTGGTGTCGCAGGTGGCGCCGCAGGCGTTCGGGTACTCCCAGTCGATGTCGACGCCGTCGAAGACGTCCGCCCACTTGGAGTTCTCGACCAGGTCGTAGCAGGACTGGGCGAAGGCGGCCGGGTTCTTCGCGGCCTCACCGAAGCCGGCCGACCAGGTCCAGCCGCCGAAGGACCACAGGACCTTGAGGCCCGGGTGTTTCTGCTTCAGCTTGCGCAGCTGGTTGAAGTTGCCGCGCAGCGGCTGGTCCCAGGTGTCGGCCTTGCCGTCGACGGACTCGGCGGCGGTGTGGGCCCGGTCGGTGGCGGCGTAGGCGTCGCCCATCGCGCACTTGCCGCCGGTGACGTTTGCCGAAGGCGTAGTTGATGTGCGTGAGCTCGGCCGCCGATCCCGACGACTCGATGTTCTTGACGTAGTACCTGCGGTCGTAGGTGCCCCATTCGGTGAAGTACCCGATGACCTTGGAGCCGGCGGCCTTGGCCTGGGGAGCGGCCTTCGGCTCCGCGGCGGCCTCCTGAGCCGAGGTCGCCGCGGTGGCGGAGGTGTCCGCGCCGGCCGGCAGACCGGCGCCGAGGGCGGCGCAACAGGCCGCGGACACGATGGCCCGGAAGCGGGGACGGTGGGGGGTGTGCATCCGGTGTCTCCTCGTGGGGAGAGGGGAACGCGTGTCGATTGGCATGAACGCGGTGAATCGGTGGAGCGAAACAGTAGGAGGACTAGACCAGTCGGGTCAATGGTGCGGACCAATTTCGCCGCCCCGGACGCGCTCGGCCATTTCTTGAAGTAAGCGGTCGTTAACTGGTGACGGGATGCCTCCGATCGGGCATACTCACAGCGCAGAGCCGCTGGTCAGCAGCTTCCGAGACCCGGAACTGCAAGCATCGGCCAGGCACCAGAACGACCCGGCGGCGCCGCCCCACCCACGGGCCCGTCCGCCAGTGCCCGACAGGGAGGAGAGCGTCGCCATGCCCGACCGCGCCCCGCAGCCGGTGGACCGGCAACTGCCCACGGAGGAGGCCCGGGACCTGATCTCGCTGGTCCGCGACATCGCGCAGCAGGAGATCGTCCCGAAGGCGGCCGAGGAGGAGGACGCCGGCCGCTTCCCGCGCGAGCTGTTCACCCTCCTCTCGCGCTCCGGCCTGCTAGGCCTTCCGTACGACTCCGAGTACGGCGGTGGCGACCAGCCCTACGAGGTCTACCTCCAGGTCCTGGAAGAGCTCGCCGCGGCCCGCCTCACCGTCGGACTCGGCGTCAGCGTGCACTCCCTGGCCTCCTATGCGCTCGCCGTACACGGCACCAAGGAGCAGCAGGTCGAGCACCTGCCCGCGATGCTCGGCGGCGGCATGCTCGGTGCCTACTGCCTCTCCGAGCCGCACTCCGGCTCGGACGCGGCCGCCCTGCGCACCAAGGCGGTGCGCGACGGCGACGCCTGGGTGATCACCGGCACCAAGGCCTGGATCACGCACGGCGGGATCGCCGACTTCTACACGGTCATGGCGCGCACCGGCGAGGAAGGCCCGCGCGGGATCACCGCGTTCCTGGTCCCCGGCGACGCGCCGGGGCTGAGCGCCGCTCCGCCCGAGAAGAAGATGGGCATGAAGGGCTCGCCCACCGCCCAGGTCCACTTCGACGGCGTACGCGTCTCCGACGACCGGCGTATCGGCGAGGAAGGGCAAGGCCTCGCGATCGCCCTGACCGCGCTCGACTCGGGGCGGCTCGGCATCGCGGCATGCGCGATCGGCGTGGCGCAGGCGGCGCTCGACGAGGCGCTGGCGTACGCGACCGAGAGGCGCCAGTTCGGCAAGGCGATCGCCGACTTCCAGGGGCTGCGCTTCATGCTCGCCGACATGGCGACGCAGATCGAGGCGGGCCGGGCGCTCTACCTGGCGGCGGCGCGACTGCGGGACGCGGGCCGGCCGTTCGCCATGCAGGCGGCCATGGCCAAGCTGCACTGCACCGACACGGCGATGCGGGTCACCACCGACGCCGTGCAGATCCTCGGCGGCTACGGCTACACCGCGGACTTCCCGGCGGAGCGCTACATGCGCGAGGCGAAGGTGCTCCAGATCGTCGAGGGCACCAACCAGATCCAGCGGATGGTCATCGCCCGCCATCTCGTGGGTCCAGAGGGACGCTGAACTGGTCGAGGCCCCGCCAGGGCGCCGCGAGCCGCATCCACTCCGGGTCGTGCCGGCCCGGAAGAGTGCGGCCGCGCTCGGCCCAGGCCCGCATCAGGTCGTGGTAGATCGGCGGGTCCTGATAGCGCGGCGCGGTCGGCCGAACCGATTCTGCGGGCGGTGGGACGAACAAGAGGCGTTGACGCCCTGTCGCTGAGGAGATGGGGGTCATACCAGGGCAACGCGGAAGAGGCCGGAGAGGTCACCCGGGGGCGGAATCGGGCGTGCGTTCAGGGGCGCAAGGGTGCCCGGTTTCGCGTCTGGGCTGCGGGCCTGTCTCCGGACGCACTGATCCCGCACCACGGCAGACTGCGAGCCGTGGTGCGGGGCAGTCACTGGGATGGAGCGAGCGGGCGAAGAAGGCCCGCGCTCAGGCCGCTTGGCGGCGCATGACCGGGACCCTGATGGGGCGTGAGCCCGGGCCGCCGACGTGCGAGAAGGGCTGAGTCCGCCAGTCGAGTCCCTGAGGGAGCGTCAACAACAGGGCGGTGTCCTGCTCCTGAGGTTCGACGGACTCGTCCGCGGGGCGGGCGTCCGCGGCCCTGCGGCCGGTTCCGGCACAGACCGTGAGTCCGAAGGGGTTCCACGGCGAGGCGCACAGCGCGTGCTCCGGCAGAACCTCCTCATCCGCCAGCAGGGCGATTGGCTGTGCGCAGTCCGGGCAGACGACCCGGAACATCTCGAAGGTGTCGTAGGCGTCGAGTTCGTCGTCGAAGGCGTCGGGTTCGACGCCCTCCGGCTCGGGCTCGACGACGAGCTGCTGCCGCTTGGGTGCGGTGCGGCCTGGGCGCTTAAGACTCTGCATTGTGTTCTCCCCCTCGGGCTGGGCCGTTCAGGCACTGCGGCCTCGACCACAGCAAGCACTTCCCGTCCCCCCTGGGAGGTAATCACGAGAACATTACGGAGACTGTTCGAGCCCTGTGGCGTTCGTCACATGCCGGGCGCAGGTGCCCACTGCGGTGGGTTTGTCCCCCGGACGGCTGACAGTCGCCGCCGGCCAGATCACGAACCGGCCATGGCCCGGGCCGCTCAGGTATCCGAGGAGATCAACCGCACTGTAGGTTCTTGCGCCATGGAGGAGCTGGACCGACAGATCGTGCAGCTGCTCGTCAAGGACGGGCGGATGAGCTACACCGACCTGGGCAAGGCCACGGGCCTGTCCACCTCGGCCGTGCATCAGCGGGTGCGCCGGCTGGAACAGCGTGGCGTCATCCGCGGCTATGCCGCGGTCGTCGACCCGGAGGCCGTCGGTCTGCCCATGACCGCGTTCATCTCGGTCAAGCCCTTCGACCCCAGTGCGCCCGACGACATCGCGGATCGCCTCGCGGACGTTCCCGAGATCGAGGCATGCCACAGCGTCGCGGGCGACGAGAACTACATCCTCAAGGTGCGGGTCGCGACGCCGCACGAGCTGGAGGAACTGCTGGCGCGGGTGCGGTCGTTGGCGGGGGTTTCCACGCGGACGACGGTGGTGCTGTCCACGCCGTACGAGGCGCGGCCGCCCAGGATCTGACCGCTGGTTCCTCGGCTGCGGTTGTTCGTGGCCGGTCGCGCCCACGCGGCGGAGCCGCACATCGACACAACCCCGCGCCCCCTTTCGGGGCGTTGAAGTGATGCCTGTGAGACTGTGCTTCATGAGTGAGTCCACCGCCCCGCCGAAGACCGTCCTGCTCCGTCGTGGAGAGGTCCACAGTCCTGCCGATCCGTTCGCGACCGCGATGGTCGTGGAGCGGGGGCAGGTCGCCTGGGTCGGTTCGGAGGGGGCGGCCGATGCCTTCGCGGACGGGGTCGACGAGGTGATCGACCTGGACGGGGCGCTCGTCACTCCGGCGTTCACGGACGCGCATGTGCACGCCACCGCCACCGGCCTAGCCCTCACCGGCCTCGACCTGTCCGCCGCCCCCTCCCTCGAGGCCGCACTGGCCCTCGTACGGGACTTCGCCGCCGCCCGGCCGGACGACCGTGTGCTGCTCGGGCACGGCTGGGACACCGCCCGCTGGCCCGGCGGCCGTCCCCCGACGCGCGCCGAACTCGACGAGGCCACCGGCCACCGGCCCCTCTATCTCAGCCGGATCGACGTCCACTCGGCGGTCGTCACGACGGCCCTGCTCGACCTGGTCCCCGACGCCCCCCGCGAGGACGGACCGCTCACCGCCGATGCCCACCACGCCGTCCGCGCCGCCGCGTTCGCGGCCGTGACGCCTCGCCAGCGCACCGACGCCCAGCGCGCCGCCCTCGCGCACGCCGTCTCGCTCGGCATCGGCACGATCCACGAGTGCGGCGGCCCGGAGATCTCCTCCGCGGACGACTTCACCGGCCTGCTGCGCCTCGCCGCCGAGGAGCCCGGTCCGCGCGTCGTCGGCTACTGGGCCGAGGAGGATGTCGCCAAGGCCCGCGAGCTCGGCGCGGCCGGCGCCGCGGGCGACCTGTTCGTCGACGGCTCCCTCGGCTCGCACACGGCCTGCCTGCACCAGCCGTACGCCGACGTCGACCACACCGGCCGGGCCTATCTGGACACCGCCGCCGTCGCCGCCCACGTCGTGGCCTGTACCGATGCGGGCATCCAGGCCGGCTTCCACGCCATCGGCGACGCGGCGGTGGACTCCGTGGTCGAAGGTGTGCGGGTCGCCGCCGAAAAGGTCGGTCTCGCCCGTGTCCGGGCCGCCCGCCACCGGGTCGAGCACGCCGAGATGCTCACCTCCGGGACCGTCGCGGCCTTCGCCGAGCTCGGTCTCACCGCGTCCGTCCAGCCCGCCTTCGACGCCCTGTGGGGTGGCGAGGACGGCATGTACGCGCAGCGGCTGGGTGCCGAGCGGGCGCGTGCGCTGAACCCCTACGCGGCGCTGCTGCGCGCCGGTGTGCCGCTCGCCTTCGGCTCCGACAGCCCGGTCACCCCCCTCGACCCCTGGGGCACGGTGCGAGCCGCCGCCTTCCACCGCACGCCGGAGCACCGCGTCTCCGTGCGTGCCGCGTTCACGGCGCACACGCGCGGCGGCTGGCGGGCCGTCGGACGGGACGACGCGGGCGTCCTGGCGCCGGGTGCGCCCGCCGACTACGCGGTGTGGCGCACCGGCGACCTCGTGGTCCAGGCTCCGGACGACCGGGTCGCCCGCTGGTCGACGGACCCCCGCTCCGGCACCCCCGGCCTGCCCGATCTGACCCCTGGCCACGACCTGCCCGTCTGTCTGCGCACCGTGGTGGGCGGGCGCACGGTCTTCGTAGGGCCGGGCGAGTGATCTACGGGGGTGGCGCGCACGAGATCGTGCGCCGCGCCCCCGTCGCGCGACCTGGGCATCCTCCGCGCTGACCAGGACTTTGCCGCGATATGTGCAGGTCAAACGGCTGTTGACAGGCGGCCGCAGGGGGCCGGTAGGTTCGGCCGAGTCCACCACCGGACGCCCGACCGGGGAACGTCCGCGCACTCGCCGCAGCGCCGCCGGGTCAGGGACGGTGTGCCGCACCGGGGCACCGCCACTGGGAGCCAGGCTCAGGCCGGCGCGGCGCCGAGGCAGCGTTCCGGCCGGTCGGGGAGGTGTGACCCGGGTGGGGCCCGGGAGCTCAGTAGACAACGGCTTTCGGTCGATCCGCAGCCGGCGGATCCCAGGTCGGCCCGAAGGGCGCCGGGCCCCCATCCGCCGTACGCTCGCCGCCCGAAGGGCGCATTCTTACCCGTGTCTTGCGGATTCGACACCACCATTCGAACGTCCTGTCACGTCATCGCAGGCCGGGCCCACTATGGTGGATCCCTGCGTACGGACATGAAGGGGCATCAGTGAACGACGGCGACGGAACCCTCGCGGCAGGAGCCCAGGGGAGGAAGTTCGGCCCGCTCGGCACGGCCTTGGTGATCATCCCGACCTACAACGAGGCGGAGAACATCAAGAGCATCGTCGGCCGGGTGCGCGAGGCCGTCCCCGAGGCGCACGTACTCGTGGCCGACGACAACAGCCCGGACGGCACGGGCAAGCTGGCCGACGAGCTGACCGTCGACGACGACCACGTCCACGTGCTGCACCGCAAGGGCAAGGAGGGCTTGGGCGCCGCCTACCTCGCGGGCTTCCGCTGGGGCCTGGAGCACGACTACGGCGTGCTGGTCGAGATGGACGCCGACGGCTCTCACCAGCCCGAGGAATTGCCCCGTCTGCTCACCGCCCTGAAGAGCGCCGACCTGGTGCTCGGCTCGCGCTGGGTGCCCGGCGGCCGCGTGGTGAACTGGCCGAAGTCCCGCGAGGTGATCTCCCGGGGCGGCAGCCTCTACTCCCGGCTGGCGCTCGACCTGCCGCTGCGCGACATCACCGGCGGCTACCGCGCCTTCCGTCGAGAGACCCTGGAGGGCCTCGGCCTCGACGAGGTCGCCTCCCAGGGCTACTGCTTCCAGGTGGACCTCGCCCGCCGCGCCGTCAAGGCCGGCTACCACGTCGTGGAGGTGCCCATCACCTTCGTCGAGCGCGAACTCGGTGACTCCAAGATGAGCCGCGACATCCTCGTCGAGGCGCTCTGGCGGGTCACGGCGTGGGGCGTGGGGGAGCGCGTCGGCAAGGTCACGGGTCGCGGCGGCAAGCCGTCGAAGCCGTAGCCGTCGCTCCTGGCCGGCACCCCGCCCTCTCCTCGCCGACGCTCACAGGAACACCTGATGGTGGCCTTATCCCGTGCTGAGCCGGGGCCAGGCACACTGGAAGCATGACGACTGGCGCTCAGACCCCCACGTACCCCGCCCGGCCCCCGCGCTCCCGGCTGCGCACGTTTCTGCCGTTGGGGATCGCCGCGTGGCTCGTGCTGGAGATCTGGCTGCTCACCATGGTCGCGGGGGCGTCGAGCGGGCTGGTGGTCTTCCTGGTCCTGGTGGCGGGCTTCATCGTCGGCTCGGTCGTCATCAAGCGGGCCGGCCGGCGGGCCTTCCGCAAGCTCTCCGAGGCGCTGCAACAGCAGCAGAGCGGCGTGATGCCCGCGGCGGCCCGGCCGAACAGCGAGGGCAACGGCCTGATGATGCTGGGCGGACTGCTGCTGATGATCCCCGGCCTGGTCTCGGACGCGGTGGGCCTGCTCCTGCTGCTGCCCCCGGTCCAGAAGGCCGTGAGCCGCTCCGCCGAGCGCACCTTCGAGCGCAAGCTCCGCGAGGCGGACTCGGGCACTCTGGGCGGGGCCTTCCAGCAGGCCCGTATGCACCGTCCCGACGGCAAGGTCGTCCAGGGCGAGGTCATCAGGGACGAGCCGGGCGGCGCCTCGCAGGAACCGCGTCCGCCGCTGACGCACTGAGCGCACGACAAAAACCGCGGGCGCCGTACTTCACGTACGGCGCCCGCGGTCCTTGACGCGCTGTAACTTTCGGCCAGGCCCCGGAGGGACTTACGCCGACTTGCGGCTGTCTCGGGGATGAATCGCGATGTTCATCGCCCCGGAGCGCAGAACCGCCAGGCGCTCCTCGAGGACCTCTTCGAGTTCCTCACGGGTGCGCCGCTCCATCAGCATGTCCCAATGCGTACGCGCGGGCTTGGCCTTCTTCTCTTCCGGGCCGTCGCCGTCCACGAGGAGTGCCTGGGCCCCGCAGACCTTGCACTCCCACTCCGGCGGGATCTCCGCCTCGACCGAGAAGGGCATCTCAAACCGGTGCCCCTTCTCGCATGCGTACTCCACGGCCTGGCGCGGTGCCAGGTCGATGCCGCGGTCCGTCTCGTAGCTGGTCACCACGAGGCGCGTGCCGCGAAGAGCTCGCTCACTCATGAATCGTGCCTCCCGGGCTTGTCGCCCACAGGACAGGTGTCGCTGTCGTCGTCATCCGGTCAACGTCCGGTCGGCGGTAAAGATTCCCGTTCCGAGTCCCGTTCCGGGTCATGCGTCGCCGTCGTAGCCGCCCTTGTTGTACCCACCAGCGCCCGGTTTGTCACATCTGCTAGCAGATGTAACCCAGCGTTTCGGCATCTTTGACGCGCAGTAACGGTACGCCTGGCAGGCCAAACGCGTACACTACAGCCCTTTCGCGTCGAGTGCTAAATCCTGTCCGGAACCGGGTTCCCCGCTTCTTCGATCGCACGCCGCACCGGAACCCGCGCGAGCAGGGCGAACCCGATGACGAAGAACCCCACCAGCGAGATGATCGCGTCCCGGTAGCTCCCGGTCAGCTGATAGGTGAGCCCGAACAGCAGCGGCCCCAGCCAGCTCATTCCGCGGTCGCTCATCTCGTACGCGGAGAAGTATTCGGCCTCCTTGCCGGGCGGGACGAGATGGGAGAACAGGGACCGGGACAGTGCCTGACTGCCGCCGAGGACCAGGCCGATGCCGGCGGCCAGGGCGAAGAACCACGCCGGTGCCCCGGCCGGCAGGAAGAACCCGGCCGCCAGCGTCACCGTCCACGCCACCAGCGAGCCGAGGATCGTGCGCTTGGCCCCGTAGGTCCGGGCCAGCCGGCCCATCGTCAGCGCGCCCGCCACCGCCAGCACCTGCACCAGCAGGACGGCGCCGATCAGGGTGGACTGCCCGAGGCCGAGTTCCTCTGATCCGTAGACCGAGGCCTGGGAGATCACCGTCTGGATGCCGTCGTTGTAGACGAGGTAAGCGAGCAGGAAGGCGAGGGTCAGCGGGTGCCGGCGCATGTCGCGGACGGTCGCCGCGAGCTGCCGGAACCCGGGAAGGGCCGCCTCCCGTGTGACGGACCCGCGATCGCGCAGCCGGGTCAGCGGGATGAGGGAGAACGCGCCCCACCACAGGCCGGCCGACGCCAGGCAGATGCGGACCGCCGTGCTCTCGGAGACGCCGAAGCTGTCGTGCCCGGTGTAGAGGACCAGGTTGACGACGAGGACCAGCGAGCCCGCCGCGTAGCCGAAGGCCCAGCCGCGGGAGGAGACCGCGTCCCGCTGCTCGGGCGGGGCGATCTGCGGCAGGTAGGAGTTGTAGAGCATCATCGCCACGGAGGACGCGGCGTTCGCGACGATCAGCAGCACCCCGCCGAGCAGGTAGCGGTCGCCGTCCAGGAAGAACATGGCCGTCGTGGCCGTGGCTCCCAGGTAAGCGGCGGTGGCGAGCAGGGGCTTCTTGCGGCCGGTGCGGTCGGCGGCGGCGCCCACCAGGGGCATCACCAGCACGGCCACGATCACGGACAGGGACACCGAGTACGCGAAGAAGGACCCGGCGCGCACCGGGATCCCGAGAGGGTGGACGTACCCGTCGGCACCGGCCGCCGACTCGGCGACCGACGTCAGGTAGGGGCCCAGGAACACGGTGAGCACGCTCGTCGAGTAGACGGAGCAGGCCCAGTCGTAGAAGTACCAGCCGCGCTGCTCGCGCCTCAGTCCCGCGGCCCCGTCGGCCGCCTCCGGACGCGCGGTGTCGGTGCCCACCCGTGCCCTCGCCTCCCCGTGAACGCGCAGGGGCGACCGGCCGGGGGTCTCATACCCAGACGCCGCGGTCCTCCATGACCTTGCGCAATGTGTCGATGTGATCGGTCATGATGCCATCCACGCCGAGATCCAGGAGCCGGTGCATGCTTGCGGGGTCGTTGACGGTCCACACGTGTACCTGGAGCCCGCGCGTGTGGGCGGCGCGGAGGAAGCGGTGGTCCACGACCTGGATGCCGGACTGGATCTCGGGGACCTGGGCGGCGACCGCCGAGCGGCGCACCGCGGCCGGCAGCCCCCAGGAGCGCAGCCGCAGATTGAACACGCCCCGGGTGCCGTACGAGGTGGCCAGGCGCGGGCCGGCCAGCCGCTGGGCGCGCACCACACGGGCCTCGGAGAACGAGCCGAGGCAGATCCGGTCCCAGGCGTTCGTCCGGCCGACCAGGTCGAGGAAGGGCAGCAGGGCGGCCTCCGCCTTGACGTCGACGTTCCAGCGCACGTCCGGGAAGGTCTCCAGGAGCTCCTCGAACAGTGGCACCGGTTCCTCGCCCGCCACGCGCGCGTGGCGTACCTCCTGCCACGGCAGGTCGGCGATCCGGCCCGCGCCGTCCGTCACCCGGTCCAGTGTCGCGTCGTGGAAGGCGACGAGTTTGCCGTCCCGGGAGGCGTGGACGTCGGTCTCGATGTATCGGTAGCCCGCCTCGACGGCGCACCGGAACTGCCGCACGGTGTTCTCCAGGCCGTCCGCGGCCCCACCCCGGTGGGCGAAGGCGATCGGGCCGGGATGGTCGAGGTAGGGGTGGCGAATCCGCGGGGTCACGGACGCAGTATCGCTCCTCGGGGTTGACCCGTGGCAACGACCGTGCTGCCGCCGGATGCCGAGGGGACGGCGAACACGCGCAGGAACAGCTGGGCGAGCGGGCCGATCGACACCGCGTACAGGAGGGTGCCGATGCCGACGGTGCCGCCGAGGGCGAAGCCGGTCGCCACGACCGCGAACTCGATGCCCGTGCGCACCAGGCGGATCGAGACGCCCGTGAGCTGGTGCAGGCCCGTCATCAGGCCGTCGCGCGGGCCCGGGCCGAAGCGCGCCGCGATGTACAGGCCGGTCGCCGCGCCGTTCAGGACGATGCCCGCCACCATCAGGCCCACGCGGAGCGTCCAGCCGTGAACGTCGGGCACCAGGGCGAGCGTCGCGTCCATCGCCATGCCGATGACCAGCACGTTGGAGATCGTGCCCAGACCCGGCCTTTGACGCAGCGGGATCCACGCGAGCAGCACCGCGGCGCCCACGAGGGTCAGCACGACGCCGATCGACAGACCGGTCCGCTCGGCGAGGCCCTGGTGCAGCACGTTCCACGGCTCGAGTCCGAGCCCCGACCTGACGAGCAGCGCCGAACTCGCCCCGTACAGCGCGAGACCGGCGTAGAGCTGCGTCAGCCGCCGGACCAGACGCCCCTGCGTGGCCATCATGTGCCCCCCTGTGGATGTAGTGGACTGCTTCATGACACCCTGTGGCTTGGATGGAGAGGTCATCCATGGCCAATCCTGGGAAGGTGGACTGATTCTCATGGCGCAGTGGACCTCGGCCGTGGGTGCGGCGCAGCTCGCACGGCTGCTCAACTCCCAGCAGGACCGCCCGGCGGGGCCCGGCACGCGCCGGCCGCCCGCCTACCGCGCGCTCGCCGACGGCATCCGTCTGCTGGTGCTCGAAGGGCGGGTCCCGGTGGCCGCCCGGCTGCCCGCCGAGCGGGAACTCGCCCTCTCCCTGTCCGTCAGCCGTACGACGGTCGCCGCCGCGTACGAGGCGCTGCGCAGCGAGGGCTTCCTGGAGTCCCGGCGCGGGGCGGGCAGCTGGACCGCCGTACCGGCCGGGAACCCGCTGCCCGCGCGCGGCCTGGAACCCCTGCCGCCCGAGGCCCTCGGCTCCATGATCGACCTGGGCTGTGCGGCGCTTCCGGCCCCTGAGCCGTGGCTCACCCGGGCCGTGCAGGGCGCGCTGGAGGAGCTGCCGCCGTACGCGCACACGCACGGCGACTATCCCGCCGGGCTGCCCGCGCTGCGGTCGATGATCGCCGAGCGCTACACCGCTCGTGGGATCCCGACCATGCCCGAGCAGATCATGGTGACGACCGGGGCGATGGGCGCGATCGACGCGATCTGCCATCTGTTCGCCGGGCGGGGTGAGCGCATCGCCGTCGAGTCGCCCTCGTACGCCAACATCCTTCAGCTGATGCGGGAGGCGGGGGCCCGGCTCGTGCCCGTCGCGATGGCCGACGGGCTCGCCGGGTGGGACATGGACCGCTGGCGGCAGGTCCTGCGGGACGCCGCGCCCCGGATCGCGTACGTCGTCGCCGACTTCCACAACCCGACCGGTGCGCTCGCCGACGAGGACCAGCGGCGGCGGCTCGTCGACGCGGCCAGGTCCGCGGGGACCGTGCTGATCGCCGACGAGACGATGACCGAGCTGTGGCTCGACCCGGACGTGCGGATGCCGCGGCCCGTGTGTGCCTTCGACCCGGCCGGGTCGACGGTGATCACCGTGGGGTCGGCGAGCAAGGCCTTCTGGGCCGGGATGCGCATCGGCTGGGTGCGGGCCGCGCCGGACGTGATCCGAAGCCTGGTCGCGGCGCGGGCGTACGCGGATCTCGGTACGCCGGTGCTGGAACAGCTGGCTGTCAACTGGCTGTTCGGCACGGATGGTTGGGAGCAGGCCGTGGAGGTGCGGCGTGAGCAGGCGCGGCAGAACCGGGACGAGATCGTGGCTGCGGTGCGGCGGGAGCTGCCCGGGTGGGAGTTCGAGGTGCCTCGGGGCGGGATGACGCTGTGGGTGCGAACGGGGGGTCTGTCCGGGTCGCGGCTCGCGGAGGCGGGGGAGCGGGTGGGCGTGCGGGTGCCGTCCGGACCGCGGTTCGGGGTGGACGGGGCGTTCGAGGGGTATGTGCGGTTGCCGTTCACCGTGGGGGGTGCGGTGGCTGAGGAGGCGGCTGTGCGGCTGGCCGCGGCGGCGCGGATCGTGGAGGACGGGGGCGTGGGGGCCGGCGAGTCGCCGCGTACGTTCGTGGCGTAGCGCCCGCAGCTGCGGTGATCGGCCCGACTGACCGCGGCTAGGACGCCTTTGTGGGTTTCGTCAGTACGGGTACCGTCTTTTGTTCCGTCGGCTCCGTTGGTTCCTCCGTCAGTACGGGTACCGGCTCGGGCTCCTGCACCGGCTCCGGGTCCGGCACCGTCTCCGGTTCGACCGGCTCCGGTGTCCCCTGCGTCGGATCCGGATCGGGCACCGTCTCCCCGTCCGCCGGTGTCGTGCGGGGCGGGAGGAGGCCCAGTACCGCCTGGCGGTGGGCGTCGGAGGTGGCCTCGTCGTAGGGGTTGGGTGTGGCCGGGACCTGGAGGCGGTGGACCGGGCCCGTGCCCAGGCGGGCGTAGCCGCGGCCTGGCGGGACCTCGTCGACGGGGGTGGTGTGCGGGGGTGCGCCGAGGACGGACTCGACCTGGTCGGCCGTCGCCGGACCGAGGACCACGCGCGCGCGGGTGTGCTGCCGTACGGCGTCGGTGAGGGCGTCGACGCTGTCGAGCTGGTCGGCCACCACCACCGTCACGTTCGCCGGGCGGCCGTGCCGCAGGGGGACCTGGAGCAGGGACTGCGGGTCCTTGCGGTCGTCCGCGGCGGCCAGGTGGGTGAACGCCGTGGGGCGGTCCAGGAGGATCCACAGGGGACGCTTGGTGTCGTCGGGCGGCGGGTGGCCCGCCTGATGGGCGCGGTTGGCGGCGACGAGGCGGCGCTCGGTCTCGTGCGCGACCCACTCCAGGCTTGCCAGCGCCCCGGTGACCCCGCACTCGACGGCCATGACGCCGTCCCGGCCGGTCAGGCAGGCGTACTCGCCGGTGCCGCCGCCGTCGACGATCACCACGTCGCCGTGCTGGAGCGCCTGGAGGGCGATGGACCGCAGCAGGGTCGAGGTGCCGCTGCCCGGCTGGCCGAGGGCGAGCAGATGGGGTTCGGTCGAGCGCAGGCCCGTGCGCCAGACGACCGGGGGCACGTCCCGTTGCTGCTCGCCGAAGGTGAGCGGGAGCGTGCGCCGGACCTGCGTGGGGTCGGTGAAGCCGAGGACCGTCTCGCCGGGGGTGGTGACGAAACGCTGGGCGGCGACGTCGACGGGTAGCGGCAGGAGCACGCTGACCGTCAACTGGTTGCCCTCCTCGTCCCACGTGAAGTGGTATTCGCGGCCGCGGCCCGACTTGGCCGCGAGCAGGTGCTCGATCCGGGCGCGGGCCTCGGCCTCGCCGTCGGTGAAGTACGCCGGGTAGCGGACCACCAGGTGCGAGATCCGGCCACCGCCGTCGAACGCGTAGGTGGGGAAGGCCTTGTCCCACGCACCGCCGTGGGCGTACAGCGGCTCGGGGTCCTCGGTGGAGGAGAAGTACGGCACGAGAGCCTCGTAGAGCGCCTGGAGGCGCTCGGTCTGCGACTCGTCGGGCCCGTCGGGTGCCGACGCGGTGCGGTCCCGGCCCTTCCAGGCCGCAGCCGCCATCAGGGTGACTGCGGCGAGCAGCGGTCCGTACGGCAGCAACGCCACGACCAGCATCACGGAGGCCACCAGGAACAGCAGCGCCCCCCGTTTCTCCTTGGGGGTCTCGGTCCATCTGCGCCGCCCGGCCGCTGTCAGCCGACGCAGACCACGCGTGATCGTGATCAGCGGGTGGAGGACGTCGGCGGCGCTGTCGGCCGCCGTCCGGGCCAGCTCCCGGCTCCGGGCGAGCTGCGCGCTGCCGTTGCTCAGAATGCGGGGGAGGGGGCGCCGGGTCACTGCTGCCTCCAGAGAGTGCGTACGGGCGGGATGCGTACGGGGGGGGGAGTGTCAGAACTTGATTCCGCCGAGGAGGCTCGCCAGGCTCTCGCCGCCCGCCTTGATGCTCGGGGCGATGGCCGTGCTCGCCAGATAGAAGCCGAACAGCATCGCGACCACCGCATGCGACGCCTTCAGGCCGTCCTTGCGGAAGAAGATGAAGACGACGATGCCGAGCAGGACCACGCCTGAGATCGAGAGGATCATTTGAGTTCTCCTGGTTCGCGGGGACAGTCACCATGAGTACTTCCAGGCTCACAGGATGTATCCATACGATAAAAGGTGCAACTGGGTGAAATTCGGACCATTTACCCCGGCTGGCGGAGTGGTCCCCGGCCCGGTCGCGCTGGGCTGTCGCGCTCGGCGAGGTCTGTGATGATCTTTACCTCGGGCACATCGGGACATGTGCCGCGCGAGCCAGTACCCTGGCGATTCACTCGTACGGCTGCACCGCTCGCAGACGTACGCACCCGACGTGATGTGTGACGTGAGAGGCGGTCCGGCCGATGACCGAAGCCCCCGACCCCGAGGTCGTGGAGCTGGCGACCAAGATCTTCGATCTGGCCCGGCGGGGCCGGACCGAGGCGCTCGTGGCGTACGTCGACGCGGGCGTTCCGGCCAACCTCACCAACGACCGCGGTGACTCGCTCGTGATGCTCGCCGCCTACCACGGCCACTCCGAGGCGGTGCGCGCGCTGCTCGCCCGCGGAGCCGAGGCCGACCGGGTGAACGACCGGGGCCAGACCCCACTCGCGGGAGCGGCCTTCAAGGGCGAGGCGGACGTCATCAAGGCCCTCCTGGAGGGCGGCGCCGACCCGTCCGCCGGCACCCCCTCGGCGGTCGACACCGCCCGGATGTTCGGTCGGACGGAATTGCTCGAACTGTTCGGCGAGCGCTGAGCCGACCAGTCTGACCTGGAACGACGACGAAAACGGGGGAGGCGGGACGGGGCCGCCGAAATTTCGGTCGCGGCAGACGGAAGTGCCGGGTCATCATGACGACGTGGTTCACGGACGTGATGGATGGGCAGGTGTTGCCGCACCGCGCGGGCCGTGACGCGGTCCGCAAGGGCCACCGACGAGAGGCAGAGGAAGATGGTCTACAGCAAGCAGGAAACGGCGGGCACTCCGACGTGTTGTCGCGCGGCCAGGTAGTACACGTCCCCGGTTGCGTCGACGCTTGATGTGAGGCTGTTTCCCATGTTCGAACCGGTCATAGCGCCCAGCGGTACGCTGCTCGGCCTGCTCCAGCGGGGCCGCGGCGACGGCACGCTGCACGCGCTCACCGCCCCGCGCCCCGAGGCGCTCGCGGCGTTGGACCACTGCGTGCTGCGCGATCCCCGGCACGACTGGCAGGTGGAGAACCGCTCCCTCTACTACGCCCGCCTCTACCTCGACCTGAACGGCGAGCTGGACGCGATCGAGGCCCACCTCTTCGACGCCGAGGACGTCCTCGACGCCGACGAGTCGCGCACCGGGCTCGCCCTCGCGGTCCTCGGGCACCTCGCCTCCTACGGCAGGCGGGACGCGCTCGAACTGCTGCGCAGGTACGCCGCCCACGGCTCCAACTGGGCCTGGGCCCTCGACGAACTGGCCCTCAGGGACGACGACGCGGGCCTGCGCGCCCTCGCCGCACCCGTCCTCGCGCGGTTCCCGGCCGATCCGGAGGGCGACGCCGAGCTGGCCGCGACCGTCCGTGACGCCTTCGAACCCCGGCCGTGGCGGCTGTGGGCCACGGACCCGCGCGAATCCATCGCCACACGCGTGCGTGCCGCCCACGAGACGGGCTGTTTCGACCGCTGGCAGCGACAGATGCGGCCGACCGGGCCCCGCCCCGGGTGGAGTGTGCAGGCCGTCTTCGAATGGGCCCAGCAAGGCCTCGAACGAGGCGCCGCACTCCATGTCCCGGCCGCCCGATGTCTCACCGCCGTGGCGGGGCCCGAGGACCGGGCCGAGATCGTCCAGGCGGCGAAGGACGGCGGCGACGGCGCCCGGTGCACCGCCCTGCGCTACCTCGCCGACGGCAACGATCCCGACGCCCTCGGCCTGATCGAGGGTGCCGTGGCCACCGGCTCGACGGTCGTCGCGGACGCCGCTGTCGACGCCTTCGAACGCATGCGCTCGCTCGCCGCCGTGGACCGGGCGCGCGGCTGGGCCCGGCGGCCGGACGCGCTCGGCGCCGCCGCCGGACGCGTTCTCGCCTGCCTGGGCGGGGCGCAGGACCGCGACCTGGTCCTCGCGGCCCTACGCGAAGCCGTACGGGGTGAAGGCCCCGACGCGCCGACCCTGTGGACCCTGGTCGACGGCACCGGACGGCTCGGCATCGCCTGCGCCGCACCCGTGCTCCGCCACATCTACCGCGAGACCGCCTCCTCTCATCTGCGCGGCCGGGCCGCCCGTGCCCTCGCCGCCACCGACCCCTCCTTCGCCACCGGCTTCGCCGTCGAGTGCCTGTGGGACTGTGAGGAGACCACCCGCGAGATCGCCGCGCGGCACGCCGAGACCGGAGACGCCCGTGTCGTCGAGCGACTGCGCCGCCTCGCCGCCGACCCCGCCGAGGAGGCCGAGGTCCAGACGGCCGTACGCGGCCGGATCGGCCCCGAGGAGACCGCTGTGTGACCCCGCTCTGTGTGAGCGTGTGAACGTCCCTTTGTGCAAGGCCGCCAGGGCGGAATCAGGCCGCCCGGGTGAACGAGGGGTGACTCGCGGGTCAGGGGCGCATGGACGCGGCCTGACCTGCGCGGGTGCGCCTCAGAACGCTCATAGGACGTTCCTCGACTGGAAAGATCCACGTTGACGCGGCCACGTCCGGCACGGCGACAACACCGGTATGCGTGTCGTCATCGTGACCGAATCCTTTCCCCCCGATGTGAACGGCGTGGCCCACTGCGCGCTCCAGACCGCCCGGCACCTCGTCGATCGCGGTCACGCCCCCGTCGTCGTCGCCCCGGCCCCTGCGCCCGGGAACAAGCCCGACGCCAACGCGCCGTGCCCCGTCGTCCACGTCCCCTCCCTCCCGCTCCCCGGCTACCCCCAGGTCCGCGTCGCCCTCCCCAGCCGCCGCCTGGCCGCCACCCTCATCGAGCAGCGTGCCGATGTCGTCCACCTCGCCAGCCCCTTCGTCCTCGGCGTGCGCGGCATGGCGGCCGCCGCCCGCCTCGGCACCCCCGCCGTCGCCGTCTACCAGACCGACCTGGCCGGATACGCCCGTACGTACATGGGTGCGGGAGAGGCCGCCGCCTGGCGGCGGATCCGCTCCGTGCACGGCGCCGCCGACCTCACCCTCGCCCCGTCCAGCGCGGCCCTGCGCGACCTGGAGACACACGGTGTGCCCCGCGTCGAGCTGTGGCCGCGCGGCGTCGACACCGAACGTTTCCGGCCCGACCGCCGCGACGATGCCCTGCGTCGCGAACTCGCCCCGAACGGCGAGCTGATCGTCGGCTACGTCGGCCGGCTCGCCCCCGAGAAGCAGGTCGAACTCCTCGCCGGTGCCTGCGGCCTGGAGGGCGTCCGGGTCGTGGTCGTCGGCGACGGCCCGAGCCGGCCCAGCCTGGAGCAGGTGCTGCCCGGCGCGGTCTTCCTCGGCCGCCGTACGGGTGACGATCTGGCCCGGGTCTTCGCCTCGCTGGACGCGTTCGTGCACACGGGTCCCTTCGAGACCTTCTGCCAGACGGTGCAGGAGGCCATGTCCAGCGGCCTGCCCGTCGTGGCGCCCGCAGCGGGCGGACCGCTGGACCTGGTCGCCCACGGGCGCACCGGCCTGCTGGTGCCGCCGCGAGACGCGACCGCCGTACGGGAGGCGGTGCGGTCCCTGGCCGCCGACGCCGGCCTGCGGGCCGCCTTCGGCGCCGCGGGGCGCGCCGCCGTCGAGGGCCGCACCTGGGCGGCCGTCGGGGACCAGCTGATCGGGCACTACGCGAACGTGCTCGCCGCGCGCAGGACGGCGGTGGCGGCATGAGCGATTCGGGTTCGGGCAACAGCAGCCGCCAGTCGCTTCGGATCGTGCGGCTCGCCAACTTCGTCGCGCCCGCGTCCGGCGGTCTGCGCACCGCGCTGCGCGAACTGGGCAAGGGCTTCAAAGAGGCGGGGCACGAGCCCGTCCTCGTGGTCCCCGGCGAGCGGATGAGCGACCAGGAGACCGAGCAGGGGCGCGTGATCACCCTCCCCGGGCCGCTGCTGCCGGGCACCGGCGGCTACCGCGTGCTCGCCGACAAGCGGCGGGTGGCCCGGCTCCTGGAGGAACTCGCGCCGGACCGGCTGGAGGTGTCGGACCGTACGACCCTCAGGTGGACCGGCAAATGGGCGCGGCGCGCCCGGGTCCCGGCCGTGATGGTCTCCCACGAGACCGCCGACGGCGTGCTGCGCACCTGGGGCCTGCCCGAGGGAGCCGCTCGGCGTGCCGCCGACGCCCTCAACGTCCGTACGGCGCACACCTACGCGCGCGTGGTGTGCACCACCGAGTTCGCCGAGCGCGAGTTCGTGCGGATCGGGGCACGCAACGTCGTCCGCGCCCCGCTGGGCGTCGACCTGGTGCAGCGGCACCCCGCGCTGCGCGACCCGGAGCTGCGGGCGCGGCACGCGCGCGTGGACGAGACGCTGCTGGTGTTGTGCTCGCGGCTGTCCGTGGAGAAGCGGCCCGGCACGGCGCTGGACGCCTTGGAGGGGCTGCGGCGGCGCGGGCGACGGGCGGTGCTGGTGGTGGCCGGGGACGGTCCGTCGCGGGCCCGGCTCGAACAGCGGGCGCGCCAGAGCGCCCTGCCGGTCACCTTCCTCGGGCACGTCTCCGACCGCGGGCTGCTCGGCGCGCTCCAGGCGTCCGCCGACGTGGCCCTGGCGCCTGGGCCCGCCGAGACGTTCGGGCTCGCCGCGCTGGAGGCCATGGCGTGCGGCACGCCCGTGGTGGCGAGCGCGTCGTCCGCGCTGCCGGAGGTGATCGGCTCCGCGGGGGCCGTCGCGTCGGACCACGGGGAGGCCTTCGCGGACGCCGTCGACCTGCTGCTGGAACGCCCGGAGGCAGACCGGCGCGAGGCGGCACGCGCGCGTGCGGAGTGCTTCGGGTGGGACGCGGCGGTCGACGCGTTCCTCGCCGCGCATGACGCTGCCGTCCCCGTGCGTCCGTTCGTGCCCGGGGGCGTGGCATGAGACGTCCGTGGTCGGAGGGGCCTACGCGGTTCGAGGAACCCCCGCGGTTCGTGGCCCTCGGTGACTCGCTGACCGAGGGGGTGGGTGATCCCGTCGGCGACGGGGCGTGGCGCGGCTGGGCCGCGCTGCTCGCCGCCGGGCTCTCCGAGGGACCCGCCGGGCTCTCCGAGGGACCCGCCGGGCTCTCCGAGGCACCGGCCCGGTTCACCAACCTCGCGGTGAGCGGGGCGCAGACGCGTGACGTGCTGGAACGGCAGTTGCCTGCCGCGCTGGAGCTGCGGCCCGACCTCGTGTCCGTCGTCGTCGGCGTCAACGACACCCTGCGCTGCACCTTCGACATCCAGACCGTGGCGGCCCGGCTCGACCAGGTGTACGCGGCCCTCACCGGGCAGGGCGCGGTCCTGCTCACCGCCTGCCTGCCCGACCCGGGCACGATGCTCGGGCTGCCGGGAGCACTGGCCCACCCGCTGGCGCGACGGCAGCGGGCCGTGAACACGGTCGTCCACGCGCTGTCCGACCGGTACGGAGCTCTCCACCTGCACGCGTGCGAGGGCGACTGGATCACGGACCGCGCCATGTGGAGCGCGGACCGGCTGCATCCGGGAGAGCGCGGACACCGGCAGCTGGCTCTGCGCTTCCACGCGCTGCTCGCGGAGCACGGCCTCGCGACGGGGCCCGCGCCCTCGCCCGAGCCCGAGTTCCCCGTCCCGACCAGGTCGGCGAGCCTGCGGTGGCTGGCCACGGCGGGGACCGGCTGGGTCGCCCGCCGGTGCACCGACCTGCTGCCCCAGCTCCTGACACTCGCCGCCGACGAGCTCCGGCACCGGGCCCGGGGGACGAGCGCCCGGCTCGATCTACGGGCCTCCGCGGCCGTGTCCGCCGCGCTCGCCGCCCTGTCGGCGGCGGAGCAGCCGGACGCGGCCTGACGGGTCGGCAGTCACCGACGCGGTCAGGCCGGTTTCAGCGGCGCCGTACGGCCACGAAGCGGACCGGCGTGCCCGGAACCGCCTGGGCGGCTGCCGGAAGGTCGGCGGCGTGGACCACCGCGATCACCGGGTAGCCCCCGGTGGTCGGGTGGTCGGCGAGGAACACCACCGGCCTGCCGTCGGGCGGGACCTGGACCGCGCCCAGCACCATGCCCTCGCTGGGGAGTTCCCCGGGCCGGGCCCGCTCCAGGGCGGGTCCCTCCGTGCGCAGCCCGATGCGGTTGCTCGCGGGGGACACCCGGTAGGGACGTGAGACGAAGGTGCGTACGGCCTCCGGTGTGAACCAGCCGTCGCGCGGGCCGAGTGTCACCCGCAGGACCAGCTCGGCCGGTGGCGCCGGCTGCGGGGCGACGTCCACGCGCGCGTACGCGCCCGCCGGCCGGCCCAGGGGCAGCACCGTGCCGTCCGTGAGAGGGGGCGGGCCGAGCCCCGACAGCAGGTCCGTCGAGCGGCTGCCGAGCACCGGCTCGACGGCGATGCCCCCGGAGACGCCCACGTAGCTGCGCAGGCCCGACACGGCAGGTCCGACGTCCAGCAGTGCCCCGGCGGTCACGCGCACCGGCGCGCCCCAGCCGACGGGCCGTCCGTCCACCGTGACGTGGCAGGGCGCGCCCGCCACGGCCACGGTGACGGTGGAACGGGGGCGTACGGCACAGCCGTTGACGGTCGTCTCCAGCACGGCCGCCTCGGGCGGGTTGCCCGTCAGCCGGTTGACGAGGTCCGCCGCGGGCCGGTCCAGAGCCCCGGAGCGGGGCACTCCGAGGTGGGCGTGCCCGGGGCGTCCCAGGTCCTGCACGGTGGTCAGGGCCCCGGCCCGGACGACGGCGAGCGCGCGGTCGGTCACGAGTGCCCCACCGGGTCGACGGGGACGAACCGCACACGCGTGCCCGGCGACAGCAGAGCGGCCGGCACGCGCGTGTGGTCCCACAGGACGACGTCCGTCGTGCCGATCAGCTGCCAGCCGCCCGGCGACGAGCGCGGGTACACGCCCGTGTACGGGCCCGCCAGCGCCACCGAGCCGGCCGGGACGGCCGTGCGCGGAGTGGCCCGGCGCGGGACGTCGTAGTGCGGTGGCAGGCCGGTGAGGTAGCCGAAGCCGGGGGCGAAGCCGCAGAAGGCGACGCGGAACTCCGTCTGGGCGTGGATGCGGGCGACCTCCCGCTCCGGCACGCCCCAGAGCGCGGCGACGTCGGCCAGGTCCGGGCCGTCGTAGCGCACCGGGATCTCGACCACCGCACGCGCGCGTGGGGGAGCGGGCGGCAGCTCGGCTGCGGTCAGTTCGGCGGCCAGCCGGGCGGGGGAGTCCAGGCCGTCGAGGAGGACCGTGCGGGCCGCGGGCACGATCTCGCGGGCCGACAGCGAGCCCTCCGCGCGGCGCCGCAGCAGCTCGGCGTGCAGGGCCTGGGCCTCGTCGCCCGAGGAGACCTCGACGAGCAGGGCGTCCTCGCCGACCGGCAGGACCCTCATGCGAAGGCCTCCACACGGACGTCCGACGCCTCCAGCCGCTCCCGCACGCGGCGTGCCAGCTCCACCGCGCCGGGCGTGTCGCCGTGCAGGCACAGGGAACGCGCGCGTACCTCGATCCGTGTGCCCGAGTGGGAGACGACCTCGCCGGAGCGGGCGAGGCTCAGCGACCGCTCCACGACGGTGTCGGGGTCGGTGACCACGGCGCCCTCCAGGGTGCGCGGCACGAGCGTGCCCGCGTCGGTGTACGCCCGGTCCGCGAACGCCTCCGTGACGACCGGCAGTCCGGCCTTCCCGGCCAGCTCCAGCAGGCGCGAGCCGGGCAGGCCCAGCACCGGAAGAGTGGCGTCCGCGAGGAGCACGCCGTCGACGACCGCGGCGGCCTGCTCCTCGTCGTGCACGACCCGGTTGTAGAGCGCGCCGTGCGGTTTCACGTAGGCCACGCGGGCACCCGCCGCGCGGGCGAAGACCTCCAGGGCGCCGATCTGATAGGCCACCTCGGCCGCCAGCTCGGCGGACGGCACGTCCATCGCGCGCCGTCCGAAACCGGCCAGGTCCCGGTAGGACACCTGGGCGCCGATCCGGACGCCGCGCTCGGCCGCCAGCTCACACACCCGGCGCATGGTGGCCGCGTCCCCGGCGTGGAAGCCGCACGCCACGTTGGCGCTGGTGACGACCGACAGCAGCCGTTCGTCGTCGGTGAGCCGCCAGCGGCCGAAGCCCTCGCCGAGGTCGGCGTTCAGATCGATGGAGGTCATAGCGAGTCGGGTCTCCTGTCAGGCCACGCGGTACTGCTCGTCGCGGGCGTCGGTGAGGAACATCTGCCCCGGGGCGTGCGTGAGGGCGAAGGGCGGGCGCGAGGCCGTCACGGCCGCCTGCGGGGTCACACCGCAGGCCCAGAACACCGGGATGTCGTCCGGCTCGGCCTCCACCGGCTCGCCGAAGTCGGGGCGGCCGAGGTCGTCGATGCCGAGCCCCGAGGGATCGCCGCAGTGTACGGGGCTGCCGTGCACCGCCGGCAGCAGACTGCTCTCCCGGATCGCCGCCGCCAGATGCTCCGGCGGCACCGGCCGCATGGACACCACCAGCGGTCCGTGCAGCCGCCCCGCCGGACGGCACTGCCGGCCGGTGACGTACATCGGGACGTTGCGGCCCTGCTCGACGTGGCGGATCGGAACGCCCGCCTCGCCCAGCGCCCACTCGAACGTGAAGCTGCACCCGATCAGGAACGACACCAGGTCGTCCCGCCAGTACGCGCACACGTCCGTCGGCTCGTCCACCAGCTCGCCGTCCCGCCACACCCGGTAGCGCGGCAGGTCGGTGCGCAGGTCCGCGCCCTTCGCGAGCACGGTGGTCCAGGATCCCGCGTCCGTGACGTCGAGGACCGGGCAGGGCTTGGGGTTGCGCTGGCAGAACAGCAGCATGTCGTAGGCCCAGTCGGCGGGCACGGAGATCAGGTTGACCTGGGTGTGACCCGCCGCGACCCCGGCCGTGGGGCCCGTCAGACCCTCCCGGAAGCGGACGCGGGCCGTTTCCGGGCTCCACGCGCGCGCGTGCTCGTCGACGAGGACAACGGGACGGTCCCCTGTCTCGGTGCTCGTGCGGTTCACGTGAGTTCCTTCCCGCGCGTCTCCGGCAGCCCCAGCAGCGCCAGCGCCGCCAGGCCGTATCCGATCGCCCCGAAGACCAGCGCGCCGCCCACGCCCCAGCTGTCGGCCAGGAACCCGACCGTCGTCGGGAAGACGGCACCCACCGCGCGCCCCGTGTTGTACGTGAAGCCCTGCCCCGTGCCGCGCACCGCCGTCGGGTACAGCTCGCTCAGGTAGGAACCGAAGCCGCTGAAGATCGCCGACATGCAGAACCCGAGGGGGAAACCGAGCACCAGGAGCAGGGTGTTGGCGCCGCTCGGGATGTTCGCGTACGCCAGGATGCAGATCGCCGACAGCAGGGCGAAGAGCCAGATGTTGCGCCGCCGGCCCAGCTTGTCGGTGAGGTAACCGCCCGTCAGATAGCCGATGAAGGCGCCCGATATCAGAAACGTCAGATAGCCGCCGGTGCCGACGACCGACAGGTCGCGCTCGGACTTGAGGTAGGTCGGTACCCAGGTGGCCAGCGTGTAGTAACCGCCCTGGACGCCGGTCGAGAGCAGCACCGCGAAGATCGTCGTCCGTAGCAGGCCGGGCTTGAAGATCGCCGCGAACGAGCCCTTCTCCGCGCTCTGTTCACGAGCGGCGGCCGCCTCGGGCGCGTCGTGCACACTGCGCCGCACCCAGATGACGAGCAGCGCGGGCAGCGCCCCGGTCCAGAACATGATGCGCCAGGCCAGATCGTCGCCGGCCACCGAGAAGATGAGGGTGTAGGCGATCACGGCCATGCCCCAGCCCACGGCCCAGGAGCTCTGGATCGCGCCGAGCGTGCGGCCCCGGTGCTTGGCGCTCGCGTACTCGGCGACCAGGATCGCGCCGACCGCCCACTCGCCGCCGAAACCGAGACCCTGGAGGGCGCGGAAGACCAGCAGCGTCTCGTAGTTGGGTGCGAAGCCGCAGGCGACGGTGAAGACCGCGTAGGTGATCACCGTGACCATCAGCGCCTTCACCCGGCCGACGCGGTCGGCGAGCACGCCCGCGAGGGCGCCGCCGATCGCGGAGACCACCAGGGTGACCGTCGTGAAGAGTCCGGTCTGACCGCTGTTCAGGCCGAAGTAGGCGGACAGCGCGACCATGCTCAGCGGCAGCGTGAAGTAGTCGTACGAGTCCAGGGCATAGCCGCCGAAGGCACCGGCGAACGCGCGCCGGCCGCGCGGGCCCAGGGCGCGCAGCCAGCCGAACGCCCCGTCACCGGCGGTGTCTTCGGCCGCCGCGGGGCGTGTGTCGTCGGTCAGGGCCTGTGGTGGAGGAGTCGTGCTCATGGGCACCTCGCAGAGAGGGAACGGAGGGTGCTTCGGGCTGAGCCGTGGGTGCTCTGGGGGGCGAGCTTGGCCGCGTCGGGAACGAGCCGTGCATAGCACCGTAGAGGATTGTTCAACGATCCCTCAATACCCATGTTGGTTCGTTCTTGCGATCTGCGATTGAATTCCGGCATGGCTGAGCAGCTGAGGGACCTCTCCGACGACCGGGCTCTCCTGGGGCGCACCAGCACCGCCGAACGCGTCTCGGACATCCTCAGGAGCCGGATCGCCGAGGGCTACTTCCCACCCGGGACCCGGCTGTCGGAGGACAGCATCGGCGGCGCGCTCGGCGTCTCCCGCAATACCCTGCGTGAGGCGTTCCGGCTGCTCACGCACGAACGCCTGCTCGTCCACGAGCTGAACCGGGGTGTCTTCGTCCGGGTCCTGACCGTCGAGGACGTGGAGGACATCTACCGCACCCGGCGGCTCGTCGAGTGCGCCGTGGTGCGTGGTCTCGGAGAGCCGCCGTACGGCCTCGACGGGCTGGCCGGTGCCGTGGAGGAAGGGCGGCGGGCGGCTCGGGAAGGCGACTGGAAGGGTGTGGGTACGGCCAACATCCACTTCCACCGGGAACTGGTCGCTCTGGCGGTGAGTGAGCGTACGGACGAGCTGATGCGGAGTGTCTTCGCCGAACTGCGCCTGGCTTTCCATGTGGTGGACGAGCCGCAGCGGCTGCACGAGCCGTATATCGCACGAAATGTCGCGATTCTTGAGGCTCTTCAGATGGGGGACCGCGGGAAGGCCGAGGGACTGCTCGCCGGGTACCTCGACGACTCGCTGGAGCGGGTTGTCGAGGTGTACCGGCGGCGGGTCGGCGAGGACGGCTGACGAGGCCCACCCGCGTCGTTTGGGTCGTTGTCAGACCCAGGACCTAGTCTGTGCACCGTGACTTCGCCTGCATCGACGGACAGCGTTCCGCCCCAGCTCGGCGCGGGGCCGCGCCCCGCCCTGGGGCCGGCCGCCGACGAGGGCCTGGCGCGGCGCCTGCGTGCGCTGGCCTGCACCGCGCCGCTGCACGACCTCGACGCGCGCAAGGCCAACCTCGCCGGTGAGTACTCGGTGTACGGCATGGCGGAGGTCGCCCTCGCGGCCATCGACCTCGTCACCCTGAACATGGACTTCGACACGGGCGCGGACCACGACCAGATCGTCGCCCGCCTCATCCCGCGCATCGCCGCGCAGGCCCCGCTGCGGACCGCCGCCGAGCACGAGCGGGTGGCGCGCTGGGTCCTGGAGAACCTGATCAACGTCGGCAGCGTCGACCGCGGCTTCCGCGCGGTCTACGGCACGTTCGGGGCGGACGGCACGTATGTGCGCCGTGACTACGACTTCAAGCTGATCGAGGAGGTCCCCGGCCCGGGCGGCACCGTCTACCTGCGGACGACGGACGAGGCGGTCAACGTCCTCGTCGGCGCCCTCGACACGGACGTCACCAGCGCGCAGATCGCCGCCGAGGTCAAGCTGGAGGTGCTGATCAGCCGGGGCCGGCTCGCCGACGCCCAGCTCGCGGCCGAACAGGCCCGCTACCGCACCGTGCAGTACTCGGAGACCCTGCGCCGCGCCCTGGACGCGACCCGGCGCAATGTGCGCGCGGTGGACTGGCTCACCACCGTGCCCGACATGATCGCCGAGGCCCTGGAGCACGTGGCCGACCGCTACCGTCACGAGAACGCGATCCTCACCAACATCCGCAAGGCCCGTGACGAGTCCGAGGACCCCGAGCACAAGCGCCGCGCCGCCGAGCTCGTCGACATCGTCAAGGACTGCATCCGGCGGCACACGCAGTTGCAGTCCCGGCTGCTCGAGGCCGGGCCGCTGTTCCGCGCCGAACAGGACCGGCAGGCCTTCGCCACGCCGATGACGACGTCGGGGATCGACCTGTACGGGCATCTCGTCTCGCCCGTTCTGCCGCTGCCGCTGGAGCAGGCCGTGCGGGTCACGGACGCGTTCTTCGTGCACGGCACGGGGCTGCGTACGCCGGTGTCCGTCCGGGTCGGGGATCTCGTCGACATACTGCTGACGCCGCCGGCGGAGCGGGAGCATCTGGGCGCGGAGATGCCCGAGCCGGATCTCATCGCCACGCCCGACGACAGCCGGTTCAGCGAGGAGCAGATGGCGGCGGCGCAGGAGCTGCTCGACCTGCCGGCGGATGCGCCGCGCCGGTTGTCCGGGTTGCTGGCCGAGGCCCGTCGGCAGGACCCCGAGCTGCCGTATCTGGTGGCCCTGCTGGCGGTGCATGCCGCGAGTCCGCCGGTCGGTACCGCCTATCGGCAGGGGGAGCAGAAGCTCTTGTTCGCCGTGGACGACGGGACGGAGCTGGACGATCCGGAGTTCGGCGGGGCGGATCTGATCGTCGGCACCGCGCTGCTTGACGCGGCGGGGATGGCGGCGGATCGGACGGAAGCCGCGTGATGTATCCGCCGGTGGGCGGCTGCGGGCCCGTTGTGGATGGTCGCGCCCGCGCGGCGCAGCCGCATGTGTCACCGCCCCGCACCCCTGAGGGCGACGCCCGCACCTTCGTTTTGAGGATCAAGGAGTTCAAGCCGTGAACGAGCACGTCGAGTGGAGCGAGCCGGAGGGACCGGCCCCGACGGCCGGCGCCGCCGTCACCCCCGCCGACGCCGCCGACGCGGCGCGGCTCGTGTCCTTCGGGTTGCAGCCCAAGCTTCAGCCCGCCCGCGACCAGGAGTACACGGACCTGCTGCGGCGCTACCGCGAGGACCCGCCGTTCGCGCGGCTCGCCGACGCGGTGGCGACGGGGCTGGGACTGATCGTGCTGGAGGTGTCCCCGCGCGCGGGCATGGCCGTGACCGCCGCCGAGGACTCGGTGTTCGCCGTCCGCATGGGCGACTACGCGCGTCGTACGTCCGCCGACGGCGGCGACCGATTCCTGCACGGGCTGGCCCATCTCGCCGTCGCCGCCATGGCGTTCCCGCGACCGGAGGACCTCGCCGACGACGGCTACATCGGCCGCGTCACGGTCAACGGCGTCGACGCCTTCGTCCGCCAGGCCTGCCGCCGCCTGGAGGAACGCGCCGATGAACAGGGCGAGAACACCGACCCGGCCACCGACGCGCCCGGCCTGGAGGCCGCCTGGCGGATCTGGGTACGCCGCAGCTCGACCGGGGCCACCAAGGACGCGCGCCGGCTCGCCGGTTCGACCACCGGCATCGTCGCCAAGGCCGTCGCGTTCCTCACGGACTCCGGATTCCTCCAGCGCACCGGCGACGACAACGGCGGCACGTACCGCACGACCGCCCGCTACCAGCTCCAGGTCCGCGACATGGCCGGCAGCGCCGCCATGGCCGAGCTGCTGGAGCTGGGCGTCGTCCCGGTCACCGACGGCACGCCGACGCTGCTGCCCCCCGAGGAGAGCGACGACCTGGAGCTGGTCGCCGACGCCGGGCTGCCGTTCCACTCCTCCTGAACTCCCCATCTCACGAAGACTTACGAGAGTCCGCCATGTACGAGCTGTCCCGGGTCCGCCTCTACTCGATCGGGCCCGCCGGTGCGCGCTACGCCGACACCGTGCTTGACCTGCGCGGTGTCGGCGAGCCCGTGCCCGACCCCGCGCCCACGCAGGCGGAGTTCTTCGAGGAGGAGCCCGTCGGCCCGCCGCGCCGGCCGGCGCCCGCGGGCGTGCTCTTCCTGGAGAACGGCGGCGGCAAGTCGGTGCTGCTCAAGCTGATCTTCTCCGTGATGCTGCCGGGCCACCGGAACACGCTCGGCGGCGCCAGCTCCGGTGTGCTGCGCAAGTTCCTGCTCGCCGACGACTGCGGGCACGTGGCGCTGGAGTGGCAGCACGTGCTGACCGGCGAGTGCGTCGTCGTGGGCAAGGTCAGCGAGTGGCGCGGGCGGCAGGTCTCCAACGACCCGCGGAAGTTCGCCGAGGCCTGGTACTCCTTCCGGCCCGGCCCCGGACTGAGCCTCGACAACCTCCCCGTGGCCGAGTCCACCGCCGTACGGGCCCCGGCCGAGGGCCAGTCGGGCGCGCGCGGCCGGCGTCGCACCATGAAGGGCTTCCGCGACGCCCTCATGGAGGCGGGCAAGACGTACCCGCACCTGGAGGTGCACTGGGAAGAGATCCACGACCGCTGGATCGAGCACCTGGGCGACCTCGGGCTCGACCCCGAACTCTTCCGCTACCAGCGGGAGATGAACGCCGACGAGGGTGAGGCCGCCGGTCTCTTCGCGGTCAAGAAGGACGCCGACTTCACCGACCTGCTGCTGCGCGCCGTCACCGACACGCGCGACACCGACGGGCTCGCCGACCTGGTCAGCGGCTTCGGCAACAAGCTGGGGCGGCGCGCCGAGCTGATCGCCGAACGCGACTTCACCGCCGGGTCCGTCGACCTGCTCGGGCGGATCGTCGAGGCCGCCGAGGCCCGCTCCCGCGCGCGTGACATCCACACCGCAGCCGAGCGCCGTACGCGCACCCTCGCGCGCAGGCTGTCCGCGCGCGGCGTGCAGGAGCGGGCCCGGGCCGCCGACCTGGCCCAGCGGGTCACCGCCGCCGCGTACGCCGTCACGCACGCCGAGGCGGCCCGCGAGCGCAGCGCGCTGATCTCCGCCGAACTCGCCTACCGGCACGCCTCGCTGGCCCTCGCCGCGGCCGAGAAGTCCGCCGCCGCGCAGAAGCGCGAGCTCGCCGACGCCCGCACGCTGTACTCCGCATGGCAGGCCGCCGAGGCCGTTCTGCGCCACCGCGCCGCCGCCGACCGCGTCGCCCGCGTGTCCGCCGCGATCCAGGAGGCGGAGCGCGACGCCGCCCCGGCGCTGGCCGCCCGCTCCAAGGCCGCCGTGGACCTCGTACGGGCCCTGCACGCGGCCGCGGAGAAGGCGGAGAACCACGCCAACGAGGAGGAGGAGCGCTCCGCCGCCCTCCAGGAGATCAGCGACACGGCCTACCGGGACTCCACCGCAGCCGCCACGCAGGCGCAGCGGGCCCGCAGCGAGGTCGGGCACCTCAAGCAGCGCCTCGCCGAGGTCGAGCAGGAGACCGCCGAGGCGGTCCGGGCCGGCTGGCTCGACGACAGCGCGCCGGACGCCGACCCGGCCCGCGCGGCACTCGCCGCCAGCGACGCCGAGAAGACCACCGTCGCGGCCTGGGACTCGGCCCGCGAGGCGTCCCGCCGAGCCACCGAGCACGCACGCGAGGCCGCCGCCACCGAGACCCGCGCGGAACTGACCGCGGCCCGCGCGGCGGACGCGGCGACGGCGGCCGAGCGGTCGTACGAGGCCGAGCGCCGCACCGCCGAGGCGCTGGCGGGGGAGGAGCGGCTGGCCGAACTGCTCAGCCTGACCCCCGAGACCCGCCCGGGCATTCCGCAGCCCCGTCACGGCACGGACAGCGAGCCGACCACCCGGCCTCTCCCGGGCGAGCAGGGGCTCACCCCCGAGGAACTCGACCGCTTCGCCGACGACCTGCGCGAACTGCTCGACGACGCCGTCACCTCCGCCGAACGGCAGCTGTTCGAACTGCGTACGGCCGCCGCCGACGACTCCCGGATCCTCGGCGCGCTGGGTGACGGCGGGCTGCTGCCGCCCGGCCCGGACGTGCTGGCCACGGTCGAGTTCCTCGGCGAGCACGGCATCCCCGCGCTGCCCGGCTGGCGCTATCTCGCACAGGCCGTCGACCCGGCCGACCACGCGCGCGTGCTGGCCGCCCGGCCCGAACTGGTCGACGGCGTGATCATCACGGACCCGGACTCCCACGCACGCGCCCGGGAGGCGCTGGGCGACGCGGCGCTGCTGCCCCGGTCCGCCGTGGCGGTCGGCACGGCGGCCGCCCTGCTCGCCCCGACGCCCGCCCCGGACACCGACAGCGGCGACGTGTTCCTCGTGCCGCCGAACCCGGCCATGCACGACGAGCACGCCGCCGACGAGGAGCGGCAGGCGCTGCGCGCCCGGACGACCGAGCGGGACGAGGAGATCCGCAGGCTCGCCGCCCGGCTCGGCAAGGACCGCGAGCTGGCCGCCCGGCTCGCCTCCTGGCGCACCGGCTGCCCGGCCGGCCGGCTGGCCGAGCTGGCCCGGGCGGCACACGACACCCGCGCGTTCGCCGAGGAGTCGGAGGCCGAACTGGCCGAGGCGCGCACCGTGCGGGCCGAGGCCGACGAGGCCGCAGCCGAAGCGGCCCGCGTCCGGGACGAGCGGCAGGAGGCCGCCCAGAAGGCCCGCCGCTCCGCCGACGCCCTCGCCGGGCTCGCCTTCCGGCTGCGCGAGCGGGCCGGCTGGCAGGTCAAGCTGCGCGAACTGGCCGACGAGGCGGCCGAGTCCGAGGCCGGCGCCCAGGCCTGCCTGGAACGGGCCCGGGCCGCCGACGAGGACCGGCGCGGAGCCCAGCGCGCCGCCGACGACGCCCGCCGCACCGCCCGCGCCCTGCGGGCCGAGCGCTCCGAGATCGCGGGGGCGCCCGACGACGTACCCGAGGACGACGCCCAGACCCCGAAGGCCTCCTTGCCCGCCCTGCGCGAGGCCTACCGGGCGGCGTCGCAGTTGTACGAGAAGGTCGGCGTCGGCGCCGATCTGCGGGCCGAGCAGGCCCGCGCCGAGAGCGACGAGAGCGCGGCCCGCGCGGAGCTGGACCGGCTGAGCAACAAGGTCCGTACGCGCGCCGAGCAGCTCCTCGAATCCCCCGACGGCTCCGACGGACCCAGCCGCCAGGCCGCCGCCGCCCGTGCCGAGGAGCTGGTGCAGCTCCTGGAGACCCGCATGTCGAGCGCGAGCGAGCAGCTCGGGCGGCTGCGCGGCGAGGCCGAACGGCTCGCGCCCGAGGACGGCGAGGCCCACACCGCCCTCCCCGAGGATCTCCAGCCGCGCGACGCCGAGCACGCGCAGACCTTGCTGCGCACCGCCACGGCCGAACTCGCCTCCCACACCGAGGCGCTGAACCAGGCACGCGAGGCGCACACCGAGCTCCTCGACGCCCACCGCGCCGCCGAGGACGCGGCGAGCGGCTTCGACGAGATCGCCGCCATGCTCCGCGACCTGCTGCGCGAGCACACCACGGAGGAGGAGCAGGAGGAGACCGAGCCGTACCCCGGCAGCCCGGAGGAGGCCCGGCAGTCCGCTGCCGAGGCCCGCCGCTCCCTGCGCGGCTGCGCCGCCGACCTGTCCGCCGCCGAGGCCGCCGTCCGCGAGGCCAGTGACATCCTCGTACGGCACGCCAACTCCACGCGCTACGAGCAGGTCCGCACCCCGGCACGGCAGCAGATCCGCGAACTGCCCGCCTCCGCGCTGCCCGAACACGCCCAGAAGTGGGCCGACGCCTTCGCGCCCCGGCTCCGAGTCCTGACCGACGAGCTGGAGCAGCTGGAGCGCAACCGCGACTCGATCGTGGACCGGCTCCGCGGACTCGTCGAGTCGGCCCTGGCCACCCTGCGCTCCGCCCAGCGGCTCTCCCGCCTCCCGGAGGGCCTCGGCGAGTGGTCGGGACAGGAGTTCCTCCGCATCCGCTTCGAGGAGCCCGACCAGGCCACGCTCACCGAGCGGCTGGGCGAGGTCATCGACGAGGCGACCCGTGCCGCCGTCAAGAAGAACTCCGACCTGCGGCGGGACGGCATGTCCCTGCTGCTGCGGGGCGTCGCCGCGGCCCTCCAGCCCAAGGGCGTCGCCGTCGAGATCCTCAAGCCGGACGCGGTGCTGCGCGCCGAGCGGGTCCCCGTCGGGCAGATGGGCGACGTCTTCTCCGGCGGCCAGCTCCTCACCGCCGCGATCGCCCTGTACTGCACGATGGCCGCGCTGCGTTCGAACGACCGGGGCCGCGACAAGCACCGGCACGCCGGCACGCTGTTCCTCGACAATCCCATCGGCCGTGCCAACGCCACGTACCTGCTGGAACTCCAGCGGGCGGTGTCGGACGCCCTGGGCGTCCAGCTCCTGTACACCACCGGCCTGTTCGACACGACCGCGCTGGCCGAGTTCCCCCTCGTCATCCGCATGCGCAACGACGCCGACCTGAGGGCCGGCCTCAAGTACATCAGCGTCGAGGAACACCTCCGCCCGGGGCTGCCGCAGCAGCCCCGGGCGGAGGAGGCGGTGCACAGTGAGATCACGGCGACGAGGATGTACAAGCGCCCGGCGCCGACCACCGGTTGATCAGGCGTCCTCCTTCAGGACATCCGCGCACTTCTCGCCGATCACCGGTCGGGCCGCAGGCCAGCGGCAACAGCAGGGCGCGTCCAGCGCTCCAGCCGCAGGACGTCGTCGTCGCCGACGTCGCTCGGGCCCGCCTCCGGCACGCACACCGTGACGGAGGGTCCTCGGAGAGCCGGGCCACCGCAACGCTGCCCGCGGTACCGCCGCCGACCACGGCGTAGTCGAACTCATGCGTACTCATGGGTCTTGTCAGTCGGCTGCCGGGGTGGCGACGGGAGCGGTGGCCGTGGCGTCCGAGCGGTGCTCGGCGAGCACGCCGGTCTTGTGCCGCTGGACGAACCAGTAGTAGGCGAAGCCGCCGCCCGCGATGACGGCGACGAAGAGTACCGCGCCCCAGCGCAGGTACCAGTGGTAGGGAGCCGTGGCGTTGTAGACGGCGGCCCGCGGCCAGATCAGGTTGAGCGTCATGGCCGCGCCCCACAGCACGGCCAGGATGTTGACCGGCAGCCCCCAGCGGCCCAGCGAGAACCGGCCCTCACCCGCGGGCTGCCACTTTCCGCGCAGTCGGGCGACCAGCAGCGGCACCGTGACCCCCAGGTAGGCGAGGTAGATCATGATGATGCCGATGCTGGTGACGACGGTGAAGATCTGAGGCTGGCGGATGTTGACCACCAGGATGGCCAGCGCGAGGATGCCGATGATCACGGTCGGCAGGACCGGCGTCTGGAACCGGGGGTGGCACTTGGCCAGCCGTGAGGACGCCGGCAGGTTGTTGTCGCGGGCCATCGCGAACGCCAGCCGGATTGCCGCCGTGTGCACCGCCAGCGCGCACACCGTCACGGCGATCAGCACGCACCACAGCATCGCCTTGCCCGCCGTCGGACCCAGCACGTCCAGGACGACGTACTGCAGGCCGTCCGTGGACAGCTTCTCGCCCTTCAGGCTGGAGACGCTCATCAGCGCGAGCAGCAGGATCAGGCCGCCGAGCACGAAGGAGGCGACGATCGCCCGGATGATCGCGCGCGGCGCGTTGCGGGTCGGGTTCAGGGACTCCTCGCCGAGCGAGGCGGCGGTGTCGAAGCCGTACATGACGTACGCCGAGGCCAGCGAGGCCACCAGGAAGGCGCCCAGGTATCCGGTTCCGTAGCCCGCGCCGGTGCCGTGCGTCTCCATGACGACCTCAGGACCGCGCGCGATGTGGACCGCGAACAGGACGATCAAGACGACAGTGGCGATCAACTCGATGAACACGCCCGCCGTGTTGATCCTGGCCATCAACTTGACGCCGAAGGCGTTCACGAGGGTCGTGAACAGGATCAACACCGCGGCCAGGACGACCGCGTTGGTCGCCACGTCGTACGTACCGGTGCCGTCCCCCACGAACTGGAAGAACGAGGAGATCTGCGGCAGCGTCAACTGGTAGGCCAGCGACACGGCCGATATGGACACGATCGAGGCGATCAACATCATCCAGCCGGCGAGCCAGCCCAGATGCGGATTGCCTATCTTCTTCGACCAGTTGTAGACGGAGCCCGCGACGGGATAGCGGGCGGCGAGCTCCGCGAAGCACAGGGCGACCATGAACTGGCCGGCGAAGACCATCGGCCACGACCACCAGTAGGCGGGGCCGCCGCTGGCGTAGCCGAAGTAGAACAGCTGGAAGGTGCCGGTCAGGATCGAGATGTAGCTGATCCCGGCGGCGAAGGTGTGAAAGTTGCCGAGGGTGCGTTTCAGTTCGGGTCTGTAGCCGAACTCGGTGAGTTCGGCGTCGTCCTGGCCGTGCTGGTCTGTGGACTGCGTGGGTCTCATGGGCGGTCCTCAAGGGGTGTTCACTCAGGGCGGGCTTGATCATTCGAACCAACCCTGGGGTGTGGGGCGGGTGTTGCGCCAGATGTGCTTCGACGGTGAGGACCGGCCCCGAACGACTCCTCCCGGGCCATCGACATGCTCGCGGCGTACTCGTCCAGCACGTGGACGGGTAGCAGAAGCCGTCGGCGAGGTCCGACTGGTCCGGGCGCGAGCCGCCGCAGCGCAGCACCGCACTCTCCGTCAGGCCCTTCGCCACGTATGCCCCGACCTTGTCCCGGTGCGCGGCCGGGATCAGCGGCCCGGCCCGGGCCGACTCGCCGAACGGCCCGCCCAGCCGGATGTCCCGCGCCCGCCGTCGACCTCGTCGACGAACCGGTCGTGCAGCGAGCCCTCCACGAGCAGCCGGCGCCCCGGCCGAGCACACCTGCCCGGAGAGCAGGAACACGGGCGGTCAGCGCCATCTCGACGGCAGCCAGACACCGGCGTGGCCGGACTGCGCGGCGCCGTCACCGGCATCGAGCTCACCGACGGCACCCTCCCCGCCGGACGTCGTGATCGCCGGCAACGGCGGCGCCCCGGCGCCGCCTGGCTGGTCGGTTCGCCCCTGGCCCTGCGCGACGGCGTCCTCTTACGAGCGGGACGGCCGTACGACCGCGGTGCCGGCCATGGACCGCCCGCGCCCGTTCATGCGGGCGAGACGCGAACTCGCGGAGAGCGCCGGGGAGGAGCAGTCGGTCGTGTGGTGAGGGGTACGGCTCGGGCATCGACCGCATGGGGTGCATGGGCCGCAGGCCGGACCCGTCGCATCCGTCGAGCGTCCGGCCGCGGTCCTCTCGTCGGCACTTGCCCGTCACTCCTTACGGGTGGGACAACTGCCCAGCCCCGCCCCGTCGGCGTATTCGCTCCTGCGCCCGTTCGCCGGCGCGCGCCTGCCGTCGGGCCCGGCGCCGCTCGCGTCGCAGGGCCCGTGCCGTGCTGCTCGGCATGGACACCACGCCGTTGCGCTGGTTCCAGACCTGACGCGTCACCCACACGTCGAGCGCTCCCCAGGTCGCCACGATCGTGCTCAGCACGCTGCTGATCACCATGGGGAACGCCAGCCAGGACCCGGCCATCGTGCACAAGAAGGCCACCATGGCCTGAATCAGCGTCAGAGCGATGAGAAGTACCGACCGCACGGAGGCCGTCCGTACCGGATCCGGCAACCGGCGCCGCCGCGCCGGCTCCTCGACCCACAGGGGCCGGTAGTTTCGCTGCTCGCGCACGTCACGGCCCACCTCGTGAGCCGGAACACCCGCCTCCCGAGCCGTGCTCTCCGCCTCGTCAGCAGGCTTGTCGCGATCAGTCGCTTCGGCATCCTGATGCGCCGTCACTTGCACCCCACCCGCCCTGGGCGCCCCGCGCCGCTCCGCCGTGCCCGTCACCGTGTCACTCCCCACCGCCAGCAGACTGCTCGCTCGCATCCGTAGACCCGTGCTCCCCAGCGGCTGCCCGGCTTGCGCTATTTTACGCCGCCCGGATGCGGGATGCGGCTCCTGTGGCCGATTCCGCCTCCATTTCCCGTAGAGAAGGACGAACAACCCGCCACGAAGATTCCCGGAAACCGAAAAATTTCAGCCAACCGCCTGAGCGGTCCACGGGCATTGGCCCGCGCGACCACCATCGGTTTCGGGTAGACAACTCCCGCAATGATCGGACAACTCCACATGCCTCGTGGCTGGCGCGGAAGTTCAGCCTCCGGACCGGCTTCGAGTTCCCTGGGCGTCGGTAGTAGGCTCGCGCCGTTTGTTGACGCACATGTGTACCCCCGGTAGCCCGGGGGCCCGAGCTGGGGGAGGCCATGCGCTTTCGCGGGAAGTCCATCCGCCGGAAGATCGTGGCGCTGCTTCTCGTGCCGCTGGTGTCCCTGACCGCGATCTGGGCCTTCGCCACGGTGCTCACGGGACGTGAGGCGGGCGACCTGTTCAACGTGTCGTCCGTCGTGGAGAAGATCGGCTATCCCATCGAGGACACCGCCCGTGTCCTCCAGGAGGAACGCCGCCAGACCCTCGTCTACCTCGCCGACCCCCGTGCCTCCGACGGGCTCGCCGCGCTTCGGCGCAGCCGGACCGCCACCGACGAGGCTGTGGGCAGCATCCGCGACAACGCTCGGAATCCGGACGTGCGCGACGCGATGGGTGCGGACACCGACGAGCGGCTGACCGCGGTCCTGGACGCCTTCGAAGGCATCGAGTCGCTGCGCCGCAGTGTCGAGGACGGCACCGTCAACCGCTCGCAGGCCCTCGACCTCTACAACCGGCTGGTCGACCCGTGCTACGTCCTGCTCGCCAACCTCCACGTCGTCGACAACGTGGAACTGGACAAGCAGTATCGCGCTCTGGTCAATCTCGCCCGCGCCCGCGAACTGCTCTCCCGCGAGGACGCCCTCCTCGGCTCCGCCCTGATCGTCGGCGAGATCTCCCACTCCGAAGAGCGCGATGTCTCCGACCTCGTGGCCCAGCGCACCCTGATGTACGACACCAGCCTCCCGCTGCTGCCCGTCTCGGAACGCGACCGCTACGAGAGCTTCTGGAAGAACGCCTCCACCGCTCCGCTGCGCGTGGCTGAGGAAGCGGCCGTCTCCTCCGCCGACGGAACACCGCGCGGCGTCACCGCCAAGAGCTGGGACAGCGCCGCCGGCAACGTGCTCGACGAACTCGGCACGCTCAACGACCAGGCCAACGACCGCTACCAGAACCGCGTCGAACCGGTGGCCATGGGCGTCATCGCCAAGGCGGTCATCGCCGGCGTGCTCGGCCTGCTCGCTCTCCTGGTCTCCCTCTTCCTGTCCGTACGCGTCGGCCGCACCCTCATCCGCGATCTGCGGCAACTGCGTCTGGAGGCCCACGAGGCGTCCGGAGTGCGACTGCCCAGCGTGATGCGCCGCCTGTCGGCGGGCGAGCAGGTCGACGTGGAGACCGAGGTCCCGCGCCTGGAGTACGACAAGAACGAGATGGGCGAGGTCGGCCAGGCCCTCAACACCCTCCAGCGCGCCGCCGTCGAAGCAGCCGTCAAGCAGGCCGAGCTGCGCGCCGGCGTCTCCGAGGTCTTCGTCAACCTCGCGCGCCGCAGCCAGGTCCTGCTCCACAAGCAGCTCACCCTGCTCGACGCCATGGAGCGCCGGACCGAGGACACCGAGGAACTCGCCGACCTGTTCCGTCTCGACCACCTGACCACCCGTATGCGCCGGCACGCCGAAGGCCTCGTGATCCTCTCCGGCGCCGCGCCCTCCCGCCAGTGGCGCAAGCCCGTCCAGCTCATGGACGTCGTACGCGCCGCCGTCGCCGAGGTCGAGGACTACGAGCGCATCGAGGTCCGCCGCCTTCCGCGTATCGCCGTCACCGGCCCGGCCGTCGCCGACATCACGCATCTCGTGGCGGAACTCCTGGAGAACGCCACGGTCTTCTCCCCGCCGCACACCGCCGTCCAGGTCCTGGGCGAGCGGGTCGCCAACGGCTTCACCCTGGAGATTCACGACCGCGGCCTCGGCATGGCCGCCGAAGCGCTCCTGGACGCCAACCTCCGGCTCGCCGAGACCCCGGAGTTCGAGCTGTCCGACACCGACCGGCTCGGCCTGTTCGTGGTCAGCCGCCTCGCCCAGCGACAGAACGTCCGCGTCTCCTTGCAGCCCTCCCCGTACGGAGGCACGACCGCCGTCGTCTTCATCCCGGACGCCCTGCTGACGGACGACGTACCGGACACGAACGGCATCGGGTTCCGGCTCGACCGCCCCCAGTTGGCCAAGGAGAGCGAGCCGCAGGACAGCCGCCGCGCCGCGCTGTCCCAGGGGCCTGTGCAACGGCCCGGCCTTCCGGCCTCCCTCCTGGACGGACCGGTGGAGTTGGAGGCCCCCGTCGGCCTGGACGCGATCGGCGACTTCCCCGGCGCGCTCGACGACGAGGCCGGCGAACACGGCGCCCTGTTCCGCCCCCGGCCCCTCACCCGCGCCCAGGACGAGGCAGCCGGCCGTCGCCTCGATCCGCACCAGGCCGCCGACGCCCACGGCGCACACGACCGGACCGACACCGACGACGACCCGAACGCCCCGGTCCAGCTGCCGCGCCGCCACACCCCGAAGCTGGTCAGCTCACACGGGCGCCCGGTCACCGAGCAGCGCCCGCGGCGGGGCAAGACGGACGAGGAGACCACCACGGGCACCGGCCGAGCGGAGTCGGGTGGCACCTCCCCGCTCCCTTCGCGTCGCCGGGGCGACGATTCCGTGAGCGGCGGGGCCACGGGCCGGTCCGGGCCGGAGCCCGCGTCCGAGCTTCCGGTCCGCCGCCGCCCCGAGGGCTCCTCGACCGGTAGCGGGCGGGGCGAAGCCCACGCGGACGCACCGCCGCCCCTTCCGGCCCGCCGACGGGGGGCGGAGTCCGGTCGGCGGGCCATCGGCGCGGCCGGCCGGAACGACGAACGCACCGAAGCACCGCCCTCGTCCGGCGCAGGGTCGGAGCCGCCCAATCTGCCCACGCGGACACGCCGCGCGGAGATCGCCTCGAGCGGCCCGGACGGCCCCGACCGTCGCTCCGGCCTCACGCCGGAGACCGCCCGCGGTCCAGCGCGCCAGGTGACCGGCTCCGGTGCCAGGCCCCAGGAGACCGGCTCGGCTCCCGGCTCCGCACGACGGGGACAGGGCCCCGGCTCCGCACCGCACGAGCCTGGCTCCGGCACCGCGCCGCTGCCCCGGCGCGTCCGCCAGGCCAACCTGGCTCCGCAGCTGAAGCGGGGGTCCGAGCCGCGTACCGAGGACAGAGCCGAGCCCGTCGAACGCGACGCCGACGAAGTACGCAGCCGTATGGCCTCGCTCCAGCGCGGCTGGCAGCGCGGCCGCCAGGAGAACGCAGTGGGCGATGCCGCCCGCAGCGGCACAGCACGACAAGGAACGACAGAGGGGGACGGTCGATGACCGCACCGAAGGCGACCGGCCACACCGCAAGCAACAACGGGGAGCTGAACTGGCTCCTCGACGACCTGGTGGACCGCGTCGCGAGCATCCGCAAGGCCCTCGTGCTCTCCGGCGACGGTTTGCCGACCGGGGTGTCCAGGGACCTGACAAGGGAGGACAGCGAGCACCTGGCCGCCGTGGCCTCCGGGTTCCACAGCCTGGCCAAGGGCGTGGGACGCCACTTCGAGGCCGGCAGCGTCCGCCAGACGGTCGTCGAGCTCGACGACGCCTTCCTGTTCGTGACCGCCGCAGGCGACGGCAGCTGCCTCGCCGTCCTCTCGGACGCCGACTCGGACGTCGGCCAGGTCGCCTACGAGATGACGCTCCTCGTGAAGCGAGTGGGTGTGCATCTGGGCGCCGCTCCGCGCACCGATCTGCCCGCAGGCGGGTAGTGGGATGACATGAGCGCTGACGGTCAGGGAAGAAGGCACTGGTTCGACGACGAGGCCGGACCGGTCGTCCGTCCGTACGCCATGACGCGCGGCCGCACCAGCAGCCAGGGCCAGCACCGCCTGGACCTGATCGCGGTCGTGGTCACGGAACCGCACGCGGACGACCCGGAAGCGGACCACATGCTCTCCCCGGAGCATGTGGACATCGTCGAACTGTGTCGTGACGTCCCGCAGTCGGTCGCTGAACTCGCAGCGGAACTCGATCTGCCGATCGGGGTGGTACGGGTCCTTGTCGGAGATCTCGTGGAAGCGGAATTCGTCCATGTGAACCGGCCCGTACCCCCTGCCGAGCTGCCGGACGAGAGTATTCTGCGCGACGTGATCAACGGCCTCCGGGCGCTGTGAACAGCGCGGAAGCGGGGTACTGACGTGACAGGCTGGCAGTTCTGGGTCGACCGAGGCGGCACCTTCACCGACATCGTCGCGCGTCGCCCGGACGGCCGGCTGCTCACGCACAAGCTGCTGTCGGACAGCCCGGCCCGCTACGCCGACGCGGCGGTCGAGGGCGTCCGCACCCTGCTGGCCGGCTCCGGAGACCCCGTCGACACCGTGCGCATGGGCACGACGGTCGCCACCAACGCCCTCCTGGAGCGCAAGGGCGAGCGGACCCTGCTGGTCATCACCCGCGGCTTCCGCGACGCCCTGCGCATCGCCTACCAGAACCGCCCGAGCATCTTCGCCCGCCGCATCGAACTGCCCGCGCTGCTGTACGAACGGGTCGTCGAGGTCGACGAGCGCATCGCCGCCGACGGCAGCATCCTGCTCGCGCCTGACCTGGACGCCCTCGCCAGGCCCCTCCAGGAGGCGTATGACGACGGGATCCGAGCCGTCGCCGTGGTCTGCATGCACAGCCACCTCCACCCCGCCCACGAACAGGCCGTCGGGGAACTCGCCGCCCGCGTCGGCTTCCCGCAGATCTCGCTCTCCAGCGAGGCCAGCCCCCTGATGAAGCTCGTCCCCCGCGGGGACACCGCCGTCGTCGACGCCTACCTCTCTCCCGTCCTGCGCCGCTACGTCCGGCACGTCGCCGACGCCCTCGAAGGCGTACGGCTGATGTTCATGCAGTCCAACGGAGGCCTCACCGAGGCCGGGCAGTTCCGCGGCAAGGACGCCATCCTGTCCGGGCCGGCCGGTGGCATCGTCGGCATGGCCCGCATGTCGCAGCTCTCCGGCTTCGACCGGGTCATCGGCTTCGACATGGGTGGCACCTCCACCGACGTCTCCCACTTCGCGGGCGAGTACGAACGCGTCTTCGACAGTCGGATCGCCGGCGTCCGGCTGCGCGCACCCATGCTCGACATCCACACCGTCGCCGCCGGCGGCGGCTCCGTCCTGCACTTCGACGGCTCCCGGTACCGCGTAGGGCCTGACTCGGCGGGCGCGGACCCGGGGCCCGCCTGTTACCGCGGCGGGGGCCCGCTCGCCGTCACCGACGCCAACGTCATGCTCGGCCGCATCCAGCCCGCCCACTTCCCGAAGGTGTTCGGCGCGAACGGCGACGAGCCCCTCGACGACGCACTCGTCCGGGACCGCTTCACCGCCCTCGCGCGCGAGATCCGCGAGAAGACCGGCGACGACCGCACCCCCGAACAGGTCGCCGAGGGGTACCTGCAGATCGCCGTCGCCAACATCGCGTCTGCCGTGAAGCGGATCTCCGTCCAGAAGGGCCACGACGTCACCCGCTACGCCCTCACCACCTTCGGCGGCGCCGGCGGCCAGCACGCCTGCCTGGTCGCCGACTCGCTCGGCATCCGCACCGTCCTCGTGCCGCCCATGGCCGGTGTCCTCTCCGCACTCGGCATCGGCCTCGCCGACACCACCGCCATGCGCGAACAGTCCGTCGAGGCGCCCCTGGAACCCGCCTCCATGCCCGGCGTCCTCAAGACCGCCGAAGACCTGGAAGCCGCGGCACGCGCCGAACTCCTCGCCGAGGACGTCCCCGAGGAACACATCGAGATCACCCGCCGCGCGCAGCTCCGCTACGACGGCACCGACACCACCCTCACCGTCGAGCTGACCGAGCCCCGCACGATGCGGCACGCCTTCGAAGAACGTCATCGCGCCACGTACTCCTTCACGCTCGACCGCCCGATCGTCGTCGAAGCCCTCTCCGTCGAAGCCACCGGCATCACCGAACCCCCCGATCTCTCCGCTCTCGCCCCCTACGAAGCCACCGCCGACGGCAGCCCCGCGGCGTCGCAGTCCGTCCGCCTCCACACGGGCGGCGCCTGGCGCGACGTACCCCTCCACCGCCGCGAGGCCCTTCCCCCCGGCGACACCGTCACCGGTCCCGCGATCATCACCGAAGCCGGCGCGACGACCGTCGTCGACGACGGCTGGCGGGCCGCGGCGACCGACGAGGGGCATCTGGTCATGGAACGCGCCGCGATTACGGAGAGTTCCGATCTCGACACGAAAGTCGACCCGGTTCTGCTCGAGGTCTTCAACAACCTCTTCATGTCCATCGCCGAACAGATGGGCGCCCGTCTCGAATCCACGGCCCAGTCCGTCAACATCAAGGAGCGCCTGGACTTCTCCTGCGCGCTCTTCGACCCGGACGGAAACCTGGTGGCCAACGCCCCGCACATCCCCGTCCACCTGGGTTCGATGGGCACGAGCGTCAAGGAGGTCATCCGGCGGCGAGGCTCCCGCATGCGCCCGGGCGACACCTATGCCGTCAACGACCCGTACCACGGCGGCACCCATCTGCCCGACGTCACCGTGATCACCCCCGTCTTCGACACCGCCCCGTCGGGCGACACGGAGAGTGACCCCGAGATCCTCTTCTACGTCGCCTCACGCGGCCACCACGCCGAGATCGGCGGCATCGCCCCCGGCTCCATGCCCGCGAACAGCCGCACCATCGAGGAGGAGGGAGTCCTCTTCGACAACTGGCTGCTCGCCGAGAACGGCCGCTTCCGCGAGGCCGAGACCCTCCGCCTCCTCACCGAGGCGCCGTACCCCTCCCGCAATCCGAAGACCAACCTCGCCGACCTGCGCGCCCAGATCGCCGCCAACCAGAAGGGCGTCGACGAGGTCGGCCGCATGATCGAGGACTTCGGCCTCGATGTCGTCCAGGCCTACATGAGGTATGTCCAGGACAACGCGGAAGAGGCCGTGCGCCGCGTCATCGACGCCCTCGACGACGGCGACTACGCCTACGAGACCGACTCGGGAGCCGTCATCCGCGTCACCGTGCGCGTGGACCGCGAGAACCGGGCCGCGACCATCGACTTCACCGGAACCTCGGCGCAGCTGCCGACCAACTTCAACGCCCCCTTCTCGGTCGTCAACGCGGCCGTCCTGTACGTCTTCCGCACGCTCGTCGCCGACGACATCCCCCTCAACGACGGCTGCCTGCGTCCCCTGGACATCGTCGTACCGCCCGGCTCCCTGCTCGCACCCGAGCCGCCGGCCGCCGTCGTCGCAGGCAACGTGGAGACCTCCCAGGCCGTCACCGGTGCCCTCTACGCGGCGCTCGGCGTCCAGGCCGAGGGCTCCGGGACGATGAACAACGTCACCTTCGGCAACGAACGCCACCAGTACTACGAGACCGTCGCCTCCGGCTCCGGCGCGGGCGACGGCTTCCCGGGCGCCTCCGTCGTCCAGACCCACATGACCAACTCCCGCCTCACCGACCCCGAGGTCCTGGAGTGGCGACTGCCCGTGCGCCTCGAGGAGTTCGCGGTCCGGCGCGGCAGCGGCGGAGCCGGCCGGTGGCGCGGCGGCGACGGCGCCGTGCGTCGTATCCGGTTCCTGGAGCCCATGACCGTCTCCACGCTGTCCCAGCACCGGCGTGTCCCCCCGTACGGTATGGCGGGCGGAGAGCCGGGCGCTCTCGGCGCCAACCGGGTGGAACACGCCGGCGGCACCGTGACCGAACTCGGCGGCAGCGACTCCGCGGACGTCGTCACCGGCGACGTACTCGTCATCGAAACCCCAGGCGGCGGGGGCTACGGCCCGCCGTCGCCCGAACCCCCATCAAGCAGGAGAAGAGATCGATGATCTTCGGGCGTTCTGAGCGCGGCAAGCCTCCGGTCGAGCCCGTCACGCTCAAGATCCTGGTGGCCGGCGGCTTCGGCGTGGGCAAGACCACGCTCGTCGGCGCGGTCAGCGAGATCCGGCCGCTGCGCACCGAGGAACTGCTCACCGAGGCCGGGCGTCCCATCGACGACACCAGCGGTGTCGAAGGCAAGCACACCACGACCGTGGCCATGGACTTCGGCCGCATCACGCTCCGCGAGGACCTGGTGCTGTACCTCTTCGGCACGCCCGGCCAGGAGCGGTTCTGGTTCATGTGGGACGAGCTCTCCGAGGGCGCTCTCGGTGCCGTGGTTCTCGCCGACACCCGTCGCCTGGAGGACTCCTTCGCCGCCGTCGACTACTTCGAACGGCGCTCGATACCGTTCCTCGTCGGCGTCAACTGCTTCGAGGGCGCCCCGCGTTACCCGGTGGAGGACGTGCGCCAGGCCCTCGACCTCGACGACGGCGTACCGCTCCTGATGTGCGACGCCCGCGACCGCGAGTCGGTCAAGGAAGCACTCATCGGCGTCGTCCAGCACGCCATGGCGTACGCGGCCGACCGCCGCCAGACGGCGACCACCTGACGCTCGGCCGACCGGCGGGCGCGGACCGTACCCCCGCCGACAGGGGTACGGCCCGCAGTCCGGAAACGCCGCTCCACGCGCGCGTGGCTAGCTGTCGCCGTCCTCCTCCCAGCCGAAGCTCTTCTCCACGGCCTTGCGCCAGTTGTGGTGCTCGCGGTCCCGCACCGACGCCTCCATGGACGGCGTCCACTCGACGTCCTTCTGCCAGTGCGCCTTGAGCTCGTCCAGGTCGTTCCACACACCGGTGGCCAGACCGGCCGCGTACGCGGCGCCCAGACAGGTGGTCTCGGAGACCTTGGGCCGCACCACCGGCACGTCGAGCACGTCCGCCTGGTGCTGCATGAGCAGGTTGTTCTTCGTCATGCCGCCGTCGACCTTCAGAGTGGTGATGTGCACCCCGGAGTCCTGGTACATGGCGTCCACGACCTCGCGCGTCTGCCAGCTCGTCGCCTCCAGCACCGCGCGCGCGAGGTGCGCCTTCGTGACGTACCGGGTCAGCCCGGTTACCACACCACGTGCGTCGGAGCGCCAGTACGGCGCGAACAGGCCCGAGAACGCCGGCACGATGTACGCGCCGCCGTTGTCCTCCACGCTCGCGGCCAAGGGCTCGATCTCGTCGGCGGTACGGATGATGCCGAGCTGGTCGCGGAACCACTGGACCAGCGCGCCCGTTATGGCTATCGACCCCTCCAGACAGTAGACCGGCGCCTCGCCGCCGATCTTGTACCCCATCGTCGTCAGCAGGCCGCTCTTCGACGCCACCGGGCGGTTGCCGGTATTGAGCAGCAGGAAGCTGCCCGTGCCGTACGTGTTCTTCGCCGTGCCGACGTCGTAGCAGGCCTGGCCGAACACGGCGGCCTGCTGGTCGCCCAGCGCGGAGGCGACGGGTACGCCGGCGAGCTGGCCGAGGGCGGTGCCGTACACCTCGGCGGAGGACTTGATCTCGGGCAGCATGGCCTCGGGGATGTTCATCGCCGAGAGGATCGAGGAGTCCCACTGGAGGGTCTCCAGGTTCATCAGCATGGTGCGCCCGGCATTGGTCACGTCGGTGACGTGCTGCCCGCCGTCCGTGCCGCCGGTGAGGTTCCAGATCAGCCAGGAGTCCATCGTGCCGAAGGCGATCTCACCGCGTTCGGCACGCGTCCGGAGATCCGGCACATTGTCGAGCAGCCAGGCCGCCTTGGGCCCGGAGAAGTAGGTGGCCAGCGGAAGGCCCGTCTGCTCGCGGAAACGGTCCTGCCCCTCCGAGCCGCCCAGCTGGTTGCACAGCGCCGCCGTCCGCGTGTCCTGCCACACGATGGCGTTGTGCACCGGCTTGCCCGTCGCGCGGTCCCACAGGAGGGTGGTCTCGCGCTGATTGGTGATCCCCATCGCGCTCAGCTGGTCGGCACGCAGGCCGGCCTTGGCGAGCGCCCCGGCGACCACCGCCTGCACCTTGGACCAGATCTCGGTGGCGTCGTGCTCCACCCACCCGGGTTTCGGGAAGATCTGGCGGTGCTCGCGCTGGTCCACGGCGACGATGGCGCCGTCCTGGTTGAAGACGATGCAGCGGCTGGAGGTGGTGCCCTGGTCGATTGCGGCGACGTACTTCTCGGCGTTTTCCGTCATGGCTACCCCTTGGGCTGGTTCAGAAGGCTGCGTTGTAGATGAGGCCACCCAGCAGTCCGCCGATCAGTGGGCCGGCGACCGGGATCCACGAGTAGCCCCAATCGGACGTTCCCTTGTTCGGGATCGGCAGGAGGGTGTGGATGATGCGTGGGCCGAGGTCACGCGCCGGGTTGATGGCATAGCCCGTGGGACCACCCAGGGACAGGCCGATGCCGACGACCAGGAGGGCGACCAGGAGGATCGCGATGCCGGACCCGTAGATGCCCTCGGCGCCGGGGACCAGTCCGATGCCGATGCCCTCGACGTGCCTGTTGTTACCGACCAGGGCGAGGAGGGGCAACACCAGGGCGATGGTCGCGAGGATCTCGGTGACCAGGTTGGCCACCGGGTTCCGGATCTCGGGGATCGTGGAGAAGATGCCCAGCGTCGGGACCGGTTCGTCCGCCGTGCCCTCCGTGGTGCCCGTCTTCCGCACATTGGCCTGGAACTGGGCGAAGTACACGAGGTAGGCCAAGACAGCCCCGATCATGGCACCGGCCATCTGCCCGAGCAGGTAGATCCAGACCTTGTCCCACACGCCGGTGTCGACGGCGATGCCGAAGGTGACGGCCGGGTTCAGGTGCCCTCCGGAGAGAGGAGCGGCGGTGTACGCGCCGGCCAGCACACCGAAGCCCCAGCCGAACGCGATCACCACCCACCCGGCGGCCCGGGCTTTGGAGAATCTGAGGGTGACGGCGGCGCACACACCGGCACCGAACAGGATCAGGATCGCCGTGCCGATCATCTCGCCGAAGAAGATGTCTCCGTTACTCATGGCGGCTCCTAGGCCGTGGCCCGGGACGGTCCGCCCCGGTCCTCACGTGCAGGGTGCGTTTCCCATGACTCTTCAGCCGAAGGCAGGGAGATCCCGCGCCCCGCCCGGCGTCCGTGACGAGCGTGCCGTCGCAGCCGAATCGCCCGTGGGGGGAAGGGCCTTGGCGTAGGCGCGCCCTCGCGCCGCAGTGCCGGATACGCCGAGTATGTACGGCGATGTCGACTGACACGGGAAGTGTTCACCGGCACCCAGGGGGCGTCAAGGTCGCCGACCGCAACGGTTGACGGCCATGTGACGGCAGTCGGGCTCCTGCGGGCCGGGTGGCCGGTTGTACGGCCCTGGCGCCCGGTCGGGTCGTTGTTCGGATCTGGTCGGGCCCTACGCGGACCTTGGTGACCCGCGCGAGGCATTGCTGGTGGTGTCGTCCGGCCTCCACTGAGCTCCGCCTTGGGCGACCGCCCAGCCGCACCTGACTTCTCGCTTGCTAGCCACCAGCATCCACCTGACCAGGCGGTCTCTCAACCGGACGAGCTGCGCCCCGCTCCTGGCCCCGTACAGGGCCCTTTTGGGCGGGCCACAGCCGTGCCCAGGCGCCCGCCCCCGACGGCACCACAACCCCACCTGCCTCCAAACGGACCCATTCTGCCGCCCCACACCCCCGGTAGCCCCAGACCGCCCCAGGCCGCCCCAGGAGTCTGCACGTCCCTCTCACGCCACACCCGGCTCCGCCACCCCACACCCCGCCCGTGCCGGCGTCGGCTCAGCGCCGCGGCGGGTCTCATGTCCGGGCACACCCGCCCGGCCCAGCACCCAACTCGCCCCGTGCAGCGCCTTCGCCGCCTTCTTCAATGGGGCCAGGCAGGCCGCCGCCTGCCGGTGGTCGGTCACGCTGCCCGGCGCGCACAGCACTGTGGCGAGCGACAGCGTGACCGGCCGACCGCCCGCCGACCAGGGGGCGTCCAGCACGGAGGCGGCCAACGGATCGAGACTCTCCGGTTCGGCGAGCACCAGGAAGTCGTCGCCGCCGATGTGTCCCACGCGGGTGCCGTCCGTCGCCGCCTGCTGCAACGCACGCCCCACCGCCCGGATCAGCTCGTCGCCCGCCGCGAACCCGGCCCCGTCGTTGACCTGCTTGAAGTGGTCGACGTCCAGCCAGCTCAGCGCGAACGCCCGCCCGGACGCGATCCGCCGGTCCACCTCACCGGTGATCGCGTCCGAGCCGGGCAGACGCGTCAGCGGATTCAGCCCCGCAGCCTCCTCCACCTGTGTCTCGGCCAGTGCGCGCACGAGATCCGCGAGCCGTACGACGCCCACACACCGCCCGTACTCGTCCACGACGGCGACATCGTCCGACGTACGGTCCCGTTCGCCGACCGCCACGACGTCCAGCACCTCCCAGGCGGTGGCGTCGATGCCCACCATCCGCGGTGGGTCACCGAGCTTGACCGCGGGCCGGTCGGCGTACAGGGCGTGCCCGTAGCGCCCCGACATCGACAGCAGGAAGCGGGACCGGTGCACCGACCGGACCGGCACTCCGGCGGTGTCCACGAGCAGCACCCCGGACACGTCCGGCGAGCCGGTCAGCAGCGCCCGGACCTGCCCGGCGGACGCCGTGGCCGGCAGCAGCGCGGCGGGGCGCACGAACTCCCGCACCGACGGCCCGGACCGCGGCACGGCCACATCGGCGGGGGCGCGGGGCGGAACGTAGACGTCCGCGGCGGGCAGCCGGGCCGGCGGGGCGAACAGCTCGCCCTGCGCCAGCTGCGCCCCGGCCGCCAGCGCCGCCGCGCACTGCCCTTCGGTCTCGACGCCCTCGACGGCCAGGAGAGCCCCCAACCCTTCGCACAGCGTCCGCATCGACCGCACCACCGCCGGCCGCGCCAGCAGCGATGCGTCCAGCTTCACCAGGTCGGGCGTGATGTCCGAGAGGAGCCGCAAGGGCACGTCACCGTCGCCGACACCGTCCGCGCAGATCCGGAAGCCCTGACCGCGCAGCCTGGACACCGCCTCCAGCAGTGCCCGCTGCGGCACGTGCGTGTACGGCGGACAGACGTCGATCGTCACCTCCCACGGAAGCCGCCCCGCCTCGCGCACGGCGTCGTGCAGCGAAGGGAGCCCGCCGAGGTCGGCGAGGGTGCCGGCGAACACGTTGACGAACAGTGGCAGCAGGGTCTCCTTGCGCACCGCCGCGCGGACCGCCGACACCGCCAGCCGGCTGTCGAGCTCGGGATCCCGGCGGGCCTCGGCCAGGATGTCGCCGGTCTCCGGGCGGGCGAGTATCTCCAGGCCTGCCACCGCGCCGGTCGTCAGGTTGACCACCGGTTGGAAGGCGAAGCGGAGAGTGTCCGTCCAGGAGTGCACGGGAGCATGATGGCTCCACCGGCGCACGCCCAAGCGCAGTTCATGAGACGTTCACGCAGGATTCCGGAGTGGTCACACAGCGTATGCCAGGCGCGGCCACGGCCGCACCGCCAGCGCCCACGTCGGCACGGCTCCGTGGCACGACCCGGCACAGCCCGGTGCCACGTCCGACACAGGGCTCACGTCCGACACAGGGCTCACCGCACTCACCGCACCGCGATCACCGCCGACCCATGCCCGAACAATCCCTGGTTCGCGCTGATGCCCACGCGCGCTCCGACGACCTGCCGGTCACCCGCCTCGCCCCGCAACTGCCAGGCCAGCTCGCACACCTGGGCTATCGCCTGCGCCGGCACCGCCTCGCCGAAGGAGGCCAGCCCACCGCTGGCGTTCACCGGTATTCGACCGCCCAGGGCCGTCGCCCCGTCCCGCAGCAGCTTCACGCCCTCGCCTTCGCCGCACAGCCCCAGGTCCTCGTACCACTGCAACTCGAGCGCCGTGGACAGGTCGTAGACCTCGGCCAGCGACAGGTCCTCCGGCCCGACTCCGGCCTCCTCGTAGGCCGCCCGGGCGATGGACACCCGGAACGTCTCGGCGGGCGGATCGACCGCCACCGCGGAGTCCGTGGCGATGTCCGGCAGGTCCAGAACGGTGTTCGGGTAGCGCGGCGTCACCGTCGACACGGCCCGGATCCGCACCGGATCCGCATGACCGTGCCGCCGGGCGAACTCCAAGCTGGACAGCACCACCGCCGCGCCGCCGTCGGAGGTCGCGCAGATGTCGAGCAGCCGCAGCGGATCGGCGACGACGGCGGAGGCGGCGACCTCCTCGGCGGTGACCCGCCGGCGGTAGCGCGCGTTGGGGTTCAGCGCTCCCATCGCCGCATTCTTCACCTTCACCTGTGCGAAGTCGTCCGGGGTGTCGCCGTGCACGGCCATGCGCCTGCGGGCGTACAACCCGAAGTACACGGGGTTGGTCGCCCCGAGAACCCGGAACCGCAGCCAGTCGGGATCGTCGGCCCGGTCTCCCCCCGCGGGACGGAAGAATCCCTTGGGGGCGGCATCGGCTCCCACCACGAGCGCCACGTCGGTGAGCCCGGAGAGGATCTGCGCCCGCGCGGCGTCCACGGCCTGCGCCCCGGACGCGCACGCCGCGTACACGCTCGTGACCCGGGCTCCTTGCCAACCCAGTGCTTTCGCGAACGTCGCTCCGGCGACATATCCGGGATAGCCGCCACGGACGGTGTTCGCGCCGATGACTGAACCGATCTCCCGCCAGTCAAGGCCGGCCTCGGTGAGCGCCGCGTGGGCGGCCGCGACGCCGTACTCGACGAAGTTCCGTCCCCACTTGCCCCACGGGTGCAGGCCCGCGCCCAGCACCGCCACCTCGCCCGTCACGCCTCCACCCCCGTCGGCCGCCAGTGCCACGTCGTCCAGGTCGTTTCCGCGTCCTCGTGGAGCACGCCGGGCACAACCTCCACCTCCATGCCCACCGTCAGGTCCGCGACGGTGACCCCGGGAGCCGCCTGTCCCAGGACCACGATCCGCTCGGCCTCCAGCTCCACAGCGATCAACGCGCACGGCTCCCACGAAAGTTCCGGATCGCTCACGTAGGGTGACGGCGGCCGGTACCGGCTGTCCGTGTACGACCAGACGCGGCCACGCCGCGACAGCGGGACCTGCGCCAAAGCTCCGCCCGCACAGGCCGGGTTGCGGCAGTGATGGTCCTCGCGGGGGAAGAAGACCGAGGCACACGCCGCACAACGCGTGCCGAGCAGCCGGAAGCCGTCCCCCTCCCCGGCGAACCACCCCGCCACCACAGGTGTTCGTGTACGCGACACACTGCCTCCCCGCAGACCGAATCTGACGGAACGTCAGAAGTCTGCCACGGCCTCCCGGATTTCGGCATCCCTTCCCCGGCGGGACCGACTCCTGGTAGACGCAGGAGCCATGACACGACTCACCACCGTGGCACGCGGCCTGATCACCGCCTTCGCCGCCGTGCTGGCAGCGACCGCCCCCACCACCACCGCCCAGGCCCAGACCGGGCCTCAGGCGCCCAAGGACTTCGTGGCCCTGCCTAGCGTGGACCCGACGATCATCCAGGAGATGCGCTACTTCACCCCGCACAACTTCGTCGGCGAGCGCATCGACGGGTACGTCCAGCCGATCTGTGTCCTCACCCGCCCTGCCGCCCAAGCCCTCCGCAGGGCCCAGACGAAGCTGCTGCGCCAGGGCTACACACTCAAGGTGTACGACTGCTACCGGCCGCAGCGCGCTGTGGACCACTTCGTCCGCTGGGCCAAGGACCTCGACGACCAGGCCATGAAGGGCGAGTTCTACCCGAACGTCGACAAGACCCGGCTGTTCGCCGACGGCTACATCGCCGAGAAGTCCGGCCACAGCCGCGGATCGACCCTGGACATCACCCTCGTGAAACTGCCGGCGAAGCCGACCCGGCCGTACCACCCCGGAGAGCCCCTCGTGCCGTGCTTCGCACCCAAGAACGAGCGGTTCCCCGACAACTCCGTCGACATGGGCACCGGCTTCGACTGCTTCGACACCCTTTCGCACACCCTCGACCCACGCGTCCAGGGCGAACAGCGCGCCAACCGGCTGCTCCTCAAGAGCACCCTCGAAGGTCTCGGCTTCGTGAACCTGGCAGAGGAGTGGTGGCACTACACCTACAAGCCCGAGCCCTACCCGGACACCTACTTCGACTTCCCCGTGTCCAAGAAGGCGCTCACCAGCGCTCACTGAACCGCCCGCCCGAGACGCCCTCTCCGTGATCCGCTACAGTCCGCCGCGTGTCCGAAACTCAGCACTCCAGTTCCAACTCCGCGCCGAACGCCCACTGTTCGAGCTGCGGCGCGCCCTACGGAGAGGGCGTCTCGGGCTGGCCCCGCACCTGCCCGGCGTGCGGCGGCGTGGCCTACCGCAATCCACTCCCGGTCGCGGTGGCCCTCCAGCCCGTGTACGACACCAAGGGCACCGCCCTGGTCGTCATCACCCGAACCGTCGCCCCCGCGCGCGGGGGCACGGCCCTGCCCGGTGGCTACATCGACGACCGGGAGGACTGGCGGCACGCCGTCGTACGCGAACTCAAGGAGGAAACGGGCATCGACGCCGCCAGTCGCGACGTACGCCTCGTCGACGCGATGAGCTCGCCCGACGGACACCTGCTGCTGTTCGGCCTCCTACCGGAACGCCCTGTCGAGGGCCTGCCGCCCTCCGCCGCCACGGACGAGACGGAGGGCTGGCATCTCCTGCGCAGGGCGGAGGAACTCGCCTTCCCCCTGCACACCGTGGCCGTACGGGCCTGGTTCGAGGGCCGCTACATCTGAGCTCATCGCTCCCCGGCCCCGCGGACGCGCACCGGGTGGGACGGCTCGCCCCCGCCGTCCTCCCCCTCCCGCTCGACGACCACCCGCGAGCCCATCCACCGAGCGGTGTAGCGCTCGATCTCCGGCTCGTCCCACCCGTCGCCCCCGTCCGGCACGACCAGCCCGCCCCCGGTCCGTCCCCGGGCCGGCGCCCACACCTCCAGCTCCAGCCCACCGTCCTCCCCGCGTACGGGAAGCACCGCACCCGCGCGTGCGAACACCGGGATCCGCGACAGAGGTGCGTCGACGAGCACCTGCGCCGGCCCCTCGTACGCCTGCTCCGTCACCGTGTCGTACCAGCGCCCCCGCGGCAGCTGCACGGCACGCCGGTCCGCGCCCGGGTCGAGCACCGGCGCCACCAGCAGGCTGTCACCCAGCAGGAAGGCGTCCCCACAGTCACGCAGCGCCCGCTCCTCCGGCGCCGCCCACCACAGGGGCCGCACATAGGGAGCTCCGGTACGCCGCGCCAGATGCGCCAGCGTCACGAAGTACGGCAGCAGCCGTCGGCGTTCGACGAGCGCCACGCGCGCGTGCTCCAGCACCTCGGCACCGAACTCCCACGGCTCCCTGCGCCCCGCCCGCAGACTCGCGTGCGTACGGAACAGCGGCAGATACGCGCCCAGCTGGAACCACCGCAGGAACAGCTCGGGCGAGGGATCCCCGTCGAAGCCTCCGATGTCCGGCCCCGAGTACGGCACACCGCACAGACCGAGCCCCATCACCAGCGCCAAGGACGCCCGCAGTCCCGGCCAGCCGGTCGCCACGTCCCCCGACCAGGTCCCGCCGTAGCGCTGCATGCCGGCCCACCCGGAGCGGGAGAACAGGAACGGCCGCTCCTGGGGCGCGAGCTTCCGCAGCCCCTCGAAGCCCGCCCTGGCCATGCACAGCGCGTACACGTTGTGCGCCTCACGATGGTCACCGCCCCGCCCCTCCAAGGAGTGCCGCGCCGAACGCGGCAGCGTCGACTCCCCGAAGGCGGCGAACGACGTGGGCTCGTTCATGTCGTGCCAGAAGCCCGAGAACCCCTGCGTGAGCCGCTCCTCGTAGAGGCCGCCCCACCACTCACGCACGCGCGCGTGCGTGAAATCGGGAAACACCGCCTCCCCGGGCCACACCACACCCTGCACGACCTGCCCGGAGGCATCCCGCACGAACGCGTCCTCGGCCGTCCCACCGTCGTACACGGCATTGCCGGGCAGCGCCTTCACGGCCGGGTCGACGATCGACACCAGCCGGATGCCGTCCCGCCGGAGTTCCTCGGCCAGAACAGGCAGCTTCGGGAAGCGGTCCTGGTCGACGGTGAACACCTGATGCGTGTCGAGGTGGTCGATGTCCAGGTGCACGGCGTCGAGCGGCAGACCGTGCTCCAGGTAACCCGCGACGATCCGCCGCACCTCCTGCTCCCTGCCGAACCCCCACCGCGCGTGGTGATGGCCGAGCGCCCACGCGGGCGGCAACGCGGGCGCGCCGGTGAGTGAGGCCCAGGCGAGCAGCACGCGCGCGGGGGTGCCCACCATCACCCAGCAACGCAGGGGACCGCCGTCCATCCGCAGCTCGCTCGTCCCGGCCCGATCATGCCCGGAGCCGGCGCCCTCCTCGCCCTCCCGCAGCGTCACCCTGCCGTCCCACGAGCTGTCGTGAAACACCAGATGAGTACCGCCGTCGGACACCACCATCTGCACGGGCATCGTGATGTACAGCGGGTCGTCACCGGGCGCGAAGGCGTGACCGGGGTCGGTGTTCCACAGCCGGTACGTCCCGTCCGGCAGCCGAGGACCCGAAGCACGACCACCCAGCCCGAAGAACCGCGCGTCGGCAGCCACCTCCGACCGCTGCATCCACCGCGCCGGGCCACCGCCGACCGGCTCCCACCACCGCGGCGGCAGATCACGGCGCAGGGTCACGCCACCGGGGGTGAGCACCTCCACCGCGCCATGCCGCGACACGGCGACCGTCACCCGCTCGGCCACCACCCGCCAGCCGCCGTCCTTGTCCGGCTCCAGCACCGCCCGGGGATCAGCCTCCGGACACCGGCCGGCCAGCGCGTACGACGGCTCGGGTTCCGCCCCGTCCCAGCCCCAGAAGACGGCGCCGTTCAGGGCGACGAGAATCCGCAGCTCCGACCGGCTGAACCGGACGACTCCGCCCCCCGGCCCCGGCTCCACCTCCTGCACGGCACCGGGCACCCGCGCGCGCTCCGCCCCCCGCGACGGCAGCCCGGTGGCGTCGGCCCGCCGCCTGCGCCACGCTGCTCGTACGGTACGCACACCCAGCGCCGCGCCCACCGAACCCACCGCTTTCACCGAACGCACCAGGTCACGACCGTTCATGCTGCTCACCCTGCCACTGACCGCCCTACGCGCGGGTGTCGTTCAACTGCCGTTCACCCGTGCCACGACCACATCTTCACGACACGGACTATGTGGGGCGCACCCTGGTGCCGAAGTCGATCACATGGCATTGTCCGTGCCAGCCGCGTCACGCGCACACCCCAGCCCGTGCGCGGAGGACGCACACGACGCGCACAGTCCGGGAGCCGACCATGTCGACCGATAGTCCTCAGCCGCTCTGGCAGCCAGATCCCGAGCGCATCGCCCGGGCACGGATCACGAGGTTCCAGGCCTGGGCGGCCGAGCACCACGGCGCCCCCGCCGAGGGCGGCTACGCGGCCCTCCAGCGCTGGTCCGTCGACGAGCTGGACACCTTCTGGAAAGCCGTCACGGAGTGGTTCGACGTCCGCTTCTCGACGCCCTACGCGCGCGTGCTCGGCGACCGTTCGATGCCAGGCGCCCAGTGGTTCCCCGGGGCGACCCTCAACTACGCCGAACACGCCCTCCGCGCGGCCGACACCCGCGCTGACCAACCGGCCCTCCTGTACGTCGACGAGACGCATGAACCAAGCCCCGTCACCTGGGCCGAACTGCGCCGCCAGGTCGGCTCCCTGGCCGCCGAGCTGCGCGCCCTCGGCGTACGCCCCGGAGACCGTGTCAGCGGCTATCTCCCCAACGTCCCGCAGGCCGTGGTCGCCCTCCTCGCCACAGCCGCCGTGGGCGCCGTCTGGACGTCCTGCGCGCCCGACTTCGGCGCACGCAGCGTCCTCGACCGCTTCCAGCAGGTCGAACCCGTCCTGCTGTTCACGGTCGACGGCTACCGCTACGGCGGCAAGGAGCACGACCGCCGCGAGATCGTCGCCGAACTGCGCCGCGAACTGCCCACCCTGCGCGCCGTCGTCCACATCCCCCTCCTCGGCACGGAGGCACCCGAGGGCGCCCTGGACTGGTCGGCCCTCACCTCCGCCGACACGGACCCCGTCTTCGAGCAGGTGCCCTTCGACCACCCCCTGTGGGTGCTCTACTCCTCCGGCACGACCGGCCTGCCCAAGGCCATCGTCCAGTCCCAGGGCGGCATCCTCGTCGAGCACCTCAAGCAACTCGGCCTGCACTGCGACCTGGGCCCCGAGGACCGCTTCTTCTGGTACACGTCGACCGGCTGGATGATGTGGAACTTCCTCGTCTCCGGCCTGCTCACCGGCACCACGATCGTCCTCTACGACGGCAGCCCCGGCTACCCGGACACCGGCGCCCAGTGGCGCATCGCCGAACGCACCAAAGCCACCCTCTACGGCACCTCGGCCGCCTACGTCATGGCCTGCCGCAAGGCGGGCGTACACCCGTCCCGCGACTTCGACCTCTCCTCCGTCCAGTGCGTCGCCACCACCGGCTCGCCCCTGCCACCCGACGGCTTCCGCTGGCTCCACGACGAGGTCCGAGACGACCTGTGGATCGCCTCCGTCAGTGGCGGCACGGACGTGTGCTCCTGCTTCGCCGGAGCCGTACCGACCCTCCCGGTCCACGTCGGCGAGCTCCAGGCCCCCTGCCTCGGCACCGACCTCCAGTCCTGGGACCCGAGCGGCACCCCCCTGGTCGACGAGGTCGGCGAACTCGTGGTCACCAACCCCATGCCGTCGATGCCGATTCACTTCTGGAACGACCCCGACGGCAGCCGCTACCACGACAGCTACTTCGACACGTACCCCGGCGTATGGCGGCACGGCGACTGGATCACCGTCACCTCCCGCGGATCCGTCGTCATCCACGGCCGCTCCGACTCCACGCTCAACCGCCAGGGCGTACGCATGGGATCCGCCGACATCTACGAGGCCGTGGAGCGCCTCCCCGAGATCAGGGAATCCCTCGTCATCGGCATCGAACAGCCCGACGGCGGATACTGGATGCCCCTCTTCGTGCACCTGGCCCCCGGAGCCGTCCTCGACGAGGCCCTGCTGAACCGCATCAAGCGGACCATCCGCGAACAACTGTCACCGCGCCACGTCCCCGACGAGATCATCGAAGTACCCGGCGTCCCCCACACCCTGACCGGCAAACGCATCGAGGTCCCGGTCAAACGCCTCCTCCAGGGCACCCCGCTGGAGAAGGCGGTCAACCCGGGCTCGATCGACAACCTCGACCTGCTGGGCTTCTACGAGGACCTGGCCCGAAAACGCGCCTGACCGAACCACCCTCGGACTCGCCGACGGCCACGGTGAGTCCGAGGCCGATCCCCTTGCCCAGGCCCCGTTGTCAGTGCCGCCGATTACTGTGAGTGAGCATTGATCGACCATGCACAGGGGGAACAAATGACGCACACCGACAGCCGGACCATGCGACGTGTCCTGCGCCGCGAAATCGCCGGCACCATCGGCCTGCTCACCGACGAGCACGACTTCCGGGCCATGCGGCGCTACCGCAGCTTCACCTTCGACGACCACGCGGCCTACCTCAAGCATGTGGAAGGCCTCCTCAGGACTCGGGCGCTACAAGGCAGCCACACCACGGTGGCCCTCTTCGACCCCGAGGAGTACGCCGAGTTCTGCACGCAAAAAGGCCTCGACCCCGACAACCCGTCGAGCCGCACACGCTTCACGGCACGACTCGCGGTAACAGGCCCGACCCTTCCGTACGACGGCCAGCCCCTGTCCGACCTCCTCCCCGCCCTCGTCGACGAGGCCGTGCGACAGGCCACCTGGGAGTACGCGACCACACTGCTTGCTCACCTGGGCGCCTGCACCTCCTGCGGCGAGGACATCGGACGCACCGCCTTCGCCCGGGCCTCGGACCTTCTCGTCCGCATCCTCGACACGGCCCCACCCGGCAACCGGCACCTCGTATGCAGCGTCACCGGACCGCCCGAAACACTCGTCGCCGCCCTCCACGTCGCCGACACCGGCGGCGCCGTCGAACTGGACGAGACCGAAGCCCTCGAGTTCACCACGGTCCTGGCCCTCGGCCTGGCCACCGAAAGCCCCGGAGGACTCGTCATCCGCGCCAGCGCCCCCGGCAGCCCGGACCGCGTCTACGGCTGGCGTCTGCGCGCATACGGACTCGAACCCCTCACAGCGGGAGAGGTCTTCGACGCCTACTGCACCGACGTCGAATCCGGTGACCTGATCTCCCCTGAATCCAACGTCGATTACTGCGAGCCGCCCGGCCTGGGAGAGGTGAAACCGGCACAGGGACACAACCACTGAAAAACGGGCGGGGCGCCCCACCTCAGTGGAGCGCCCTGCCCGGGCAGCCATCGGCCGGCCACGCCCGGACTCACTCGCCCGACAACACCGCCTGCGCCGCGCTGCGCGCGTCCTCGGCGGTGTCCGAGGCCCGTGCCGCCGCAGCGGCCCGCTCGCACTGCGCCAGCGTGTACTTCGCCAGCGTGGCCCGGACATAGGGAATCGACGCCGCGCCCATCGAAAGGGAGGTGACGCCCAGACCAGCCAGCACACACGCGAGCAGCGGGTCGGACGCGGCCTCACCACAGACGCCACAGCTCTTGCCCTCGGCCTTCGCCGCCTCGGCGGACAGCGCTACCAGGTCGAGCAGCGCGGGCTGCCATGGGTCCTGGAGACGGGAGACCGCACCCACCTGACGGTCGGCGGCGAAGGTGTACTGCGCCAGGTCGTTCGTCCCCAGCGACAGGAACTCGACCTCCTGGAGAATCGAGCGCGCCCGCAGCGCGGCCGACGGGATCTCGACCATCGCGCCGAACTTCGCCCGCAGCCCAGCCTCTCGGCACGCGTCCGCGAAGGCCCGGGCATCGGTGCGGTCCGCGACCATCGGGGCCATGACCTCGAGGTAGACCGGCAGCCCTTCCGCGGCCTTCGCGAGCGCCGTCAGCTGGGTACGCAGAACCTCCGGATGATCCAGCAGCGTCCGCAGGCCCCGCACGCCGAGCGCCGGGTTCGGCTCGTCGGCCGGCGTCAGGAAGTCGAGCGGTTTGTCCGCACCCGCGTCCAGCACGCGCACCACGACACGCCCCTCGGGGAACGCCTCCAGCACCTGCCGGTACGCAGCGACCTGCTTCTCCTCGGACGGTGCCTGCTTGCTGTCGTCCAGGAAGAGGAACTCGGTACGGAAGAGACCGACACCCTCGGCCTCGGCCTCGACAGCTGCTTCCACATCCGCAGGGCCGCCGATGTTCGCGAGCAGCGGTACCTTGTGACCGTCCGCAGTGGCACCGGGACCCGTCGAGGCCGCCAGCGCCGCCCTGCGCTCGGAGGCCGCGGCCTCGAGCTGAGCCTTCTTCCCATCGCTCGGGTCCACGAAGATCTCGCCGGTGCTGCCGTCGACGGCGATCATCGTGCCCTCGGCGAGCTCCCCGGCACCCGGCAGCGCGACCACGGCCGGCACCCCGAGCGCCCGCGCCAGAATCGCGCTGTGGCTGGTCGGACCGCCCTCCTCGGTGACGAAGCCGAGCACCAGAGTCGGGTCCAGCAGCGCCGTGTCGGCAGGCGCGAGGTCACGGGCGACAAGAACATAGGGCTCGTCGCTGTCGGGCACACCCGGCATCGGCACACCCAGCAGACGGGCGACGATACGATTCCGCACGTCGTCGAGGTCGGCCACGCGACCGGCGAGGTACTCACCGGCGCCCGCAAGCAGCTCGCGGTACGCGGCGAACGCGTCGTACACCCCGCGCTCGGCCGTGCTGCCGACGGCGATCCGCCGCTCCACGTCTGCCATCAGCTCGGGGTCCTGGGCCATCATGGCCTGGGCTTCGAGCACCGCCTGTGCTTCACCCCCCGCCAAGTTGCCCCGCGCCATCAGGTCGGCCGCCACAGCTTCCACGGCCTTGCGGGCGCGCCCCTGTTCGCGCTCCGCCTCCTCCGCGGGGATCTGCTTCGCGGGCGGCTCCAGCACCGCCGTTCCCATATGCCGAACCTCGCCGATAGCCACACCGTGGCTCACGCCGACGCCTCGCAGCGTTGTGTCCATCTCACCCGTCTCCGATAGTGCGGCGGATTCAGCCGCCGCGTTGGTTCACCTGCTAGCCGCCGTACGACGGCACTGACGTCACTTCCAGAGGAAGAGACTGTCGCCGGCCTTCACATCGCCGTCGTCACGAAGATCGGAGAGTGCTTCGGCCGTGGCCTCCAGCGCCACGATCGGGCAGACCGCGGACTTGCCGGCGGCCTCGACGGCAGCCGGGTTCCAGCGCACGATGCCCTGCCCGCGGCTGACGGTGTCACCCTTGTTCACGAGCAGCTCGAAACCCTCGCCGTTGAGCTGCACGGTGTCGATACCGAGGTGGGTGAGCACACCGTGACCGTTCTCGTCGACGACGACGAACGCGTGCGGGTGCAGGGAGACGATAACGCCGTCCACGGGCGAGACGGCCTCGGAAGGCTCACGTACGGGGTCGATCGCTGTGCCCGGGCCGACCATGGCCCCGGAGAAGACCGGATCCGGCACGGCTGCCAGTCCGATGGCGCGTCCTGCGAGTGGGGACGTCACGGTGGTCATGGGAAGCCTCCCAGGGGTGGAGATCGATATGGGCCGTCCCTGTCGGTACCGGGCGGCACACTGTTCAGCAGGGTATGTCACCTGAAGTGCGGGTTCGGCGAGAGCGCTTCAGAGTGGTCTAGACCATACCGCAAATCGATTTGCACCCGCTCCCCGGCCGCGTGTACAGTCGTACTCCTGCCTGGGGCTGAGCGACGCAACCTCGTGTCCTCGCCTGGCAGCACCCAACTTGTCAGATCCTATCTCGGGGTCGCCTTCTGCATGCCTGCAGGACGGTGGTCAGAGGGCCGGAAAAACACTGGTAGAGTTGGAAACATCGAAGGGAAGCGCCCGGAGGAAAGCCCGAGAGGGTGAGTACGAAGGAAGCGACCGTTCCTTGAGAACTCAACAGCGTGCCAAAAGTCAACGCCAGATATGTTGATACCCCGTCCATCGGACAATCGATGGTCGAGGTTCCTTTGAAAAAACACAGCGAGGACGCTGTGAACGGTCGGGCCTATTCCGCCTGACTGTTCCGCTCTCGTGGTGTTGCACCGGATTACC